>CAZCDQ010000172.1:0-6733 GCA_964497605.1 uncultured bacterium | reverse complement strand
AGCCAGGCAATGATGATGACCTGCACTCTCCGGTCGTTGCTGATTTTGGTGAATCCCGTCCTGATGACGGTGATGGCGCCCGAATGTTTGAGCGTGTTCAGAAGTAGAATTGCGCCGAAAATGATAAAGAGAATGTTGCACGTTATGAATAATCCCTGCACGGATGACGCGGCCACACGGGTGAACTCCATGCGCCATGCGGTCAGCGCAATCAGCGCCGCAGCCGCGAAAACCGCGGGCATTACCCTTTTCGCCGGTATCTGAAAACCGGCCAGTAATACTGCGGCGAGAACTATCGGTGAAACCGCAAGCAATGCCTGAACAGTCAAGCTCATGAATCCACCCGTTCGTTTTTGTTGTGCTTCATTCCCGTTAAATGAAATCCATTTAGAACGTCATAGTAAACGATGTTTGAACACGGAGATTCGAGTTGTCCCTGTCTTTACCTCCGTTTGTGTAATAATTCGTGTTCCAGTTGGATAATTCAAGCCCAAACGTGGTGTTCGGTGTCATTTTGGTAAACATGTTTACGAATATGCTGCTGTTGGAATCGATCAATTTAGCTGCGGTTGTCTCGTCTTTCTCAGGCATATCCGCACTTGCGCCGAGATTGAATGTGGTATTCGATGTTGCCGCGTATGTTGCGTTTACCCAGCCGCCCATGCTTTCGATTTCCTGCTCCGAATCAAGATTGAATTCCTGATTGACACCGCCGAAGAACTGTTTCAGCGCCTTACCGGAAAACGCCTCGCCTTTTACTGAAATCGCGTCGGAAATGATGTAGCTGCCGTGCACATTCATGGAAAATGTCGAGTAATTGTCGTCGTCGCCCGCCTTCTGATATTCCATAGAACCGTAATGGCCTGAAATACCGGCGTTCCACCGCGAGGTTGCATACTGAATCCGACCCTGGACCATGGGCATGCCACTGTCGTCGCCGTCGGGACCGTTGATACCGTCGGCATCGCCGGCAACATTCCGCGCAAGTGCGATTGCATATTCAACGCCGCGTTTGCATTTTGTCACAAACCGAAGCTGCGGACGACGGTATCCGATATTACCAGCATTCCAGAGCACAGTATAATTGACTGTATTCGGCACCAGCGGTGAAAATACATCGGACGTTTGACCGGCGAGAATGTAGAATTTGCCATAATCGACTTTCATAAAAGCGTGTCGCATCATAACGGCATTTTTATTCTCGGGGCTGGCATTGTAAAAATCAAATTCGACTTTACCGGTTACTTTCTTGCCGTTTATTTCCGCAAAAGCGAAATTTGCGCCGAGGCGTGTCTGACGGGCGGTCATGTTGAATTCGTTGTCGCTGTCGGCCGCATCGTTTACCATCATGACAAAGTTGCCGTCATTGGTCCGAGCGGAGTCGTAAGACATATCGAGTTTGATGTAGCCGTACGGTGTAATTGAAAGTATATCGATTTGAGCGGAAACTGAGGTGACGGAGAAAAGGATTATGAGTAAAGTAAGAGCAAAATACTTTGTTTTTGACATGATTTCTCCTATGAAATGTGTCGTAATGCGAAATGTTCGATCAAAGCTTCTTATTGGGGAAAGTCAGTTTTATCCTTTATAAGCGTTCCTCCGTTTAAATGATTACATTAAATACGGCCGTATATTGAGAGTTTTTCTTTCCATATGGATATTTACGCAAATATAGAACTTTTTTACAATTAACTCAAGACTTTTTCAACTAAAAGTATAACTCATGAATACAGAATTATCCTTTATTGAATCGCGTTTATATCCCGTTCAGTACCGCTCACCAGCAGAATATCTCCCTGATGCAGCACATATTTGCTGTTTGGCGTGATCATTCGGGAGTCCTCGCCTTTCTGTATCTCGTTTACCAAAAAGACCGATATCTTTTTGTCTTTGCGAAGCGCAAGCTCTTCAATAGTCTTACCGTCCATCCATTCGGGAACAGTAATTTCTGTCACGATGACATCGCCGCCCAGCTTCAGTTTCTCGGGTTTGGTCTCGCTATGAATGACCGCGCCGAGTTCGATCGCTACATTCCGGTTGATGACCTCGCGGTTGTATTGTGCGATGACATCGCTGATGACGACCGAACCGGCAATTTTGTTATCTGTGTCTATAACCGGCAATCGGTCGAATCCCGATTCACCGAATGTGTTGAAAACCGTGTCGAGGGTTTCGCCTATTCCTATAGCCGGGGAATAATCGACAAGTTCTTTTATCGAGTGAGCGCTGGTGCCGTAGTCCGTTTTCGAAAGTGCATGTTTGAGCTGCTGAAGAGTTATCAGACCGGAATATTTATCCTCCTTGTCGACAACGAAAATGACATTTCGGTGTTTGTTTAGAGCGAGGTTTATCAGTTCCTCGAATGACGCGGATTCGGCGATGACCGATTCATCGTGACGGAGAATGTCTTTGACACCGACGGATTTCAGGATATTGACATCCTCGCCTTTATGGGCCTGAATGCCTTTACGGGCCAGTTTCATAGTATAGATCGATTCGGCGCTGAATTTACGTGATACGATGGTCGAAATGACCACAGTCAGCATGAGTGGCAGAATGATGCTATAATTATCGGTCAGTTCGATAAGAATGATGATCGAGGACAGCGGCGCCAGCGTACAGGCGCCGTTTACCGCCGCCATACCGACAAGGGCATATGCACCGACCGCTCCGGTCATTTCGGGAATGATCATGTTTACGACTGTCCCGAACGCGCCGCCGAGCATGGCGCCGATAAAGAGAGATGGTGCGAATATACCGCCTGAACCGCCTGAACCGACAGTAATCGATGTCGCGATAATTTTCAAAAATACTAAAAGCACGATTAACCGGAGCGGGAACGATCCCTTAAAAAGCTCGCCGATCGTTTCGTATCCGACACCCATGATATGTGGGAATTTAATCGCGATCAGGCCAATGATTAAACCGCCGACAGCAGCTTTCAGCCATGTGGGTATCCTCATTTTTGCAAATAAGTCTTCGGTGCCGTACAGCGATTTATTGAAGAGATAGCCGAACATGCCGGCAATCAGCCCGAGCAGAATGTATACGGACAATTCCCAAATTGAGACCATCTCAAAATGAGGGAGGTAAAACGCGAGGGTGTTACCCTCGAAGTGGCGTGTAATCGAGGTAGAGGTTACCGCCGCGACGATGATCGGTGTGAACGATGTCAATCCAAAATCGCCGACTATCAGCTCGAGTGCGAAAATTGTCCCTGCGATAGGCGCGTTGAACGTTGCGCCGATTCCGGCCGCAACACCGCAGCCAACAATGGTTTTCATTTGCGATGGACGGAGTTTGAACAATTGTCCGGTTGTGGAGGCGATTGCAGCGCCGATCTGTACAATTGGACCTTCGCGGCCGACCGAGCCGCCGGATGCAATGGATACCGCTGAGGCAAGTGTTTTTACCAATACGACGATTGGGCGGATGACGCTGTTTTTTTCGATAACAGCCAGCATAACCTCTGGGACACCGTGCCCGCGGGCCTCTCGTGCAAGAAAATAGATCATCGGGCCGACAATCAGGCCGCCGATAACCGGAATAATGATTCGTGTGGGAATCGGAACCGCAAAAAGGCTTGCAGGGCTCATGTCGGCGGTGCGCCAGAATAAATGTTGGATAAAGCCGATGATATGTTTGAAAAAAAGCGCGCCGAAACCGCCAAGCACGCCTACAAACGCCGCGAGAATTGTCGTTTCGGTAGAGGGTTTAACACCGAATTTTTCGAGGGGATAACGTGTTTTATGATTTCTGAACGGCATCGGTCAATACTTCCGCGATAACGATATGAAACTGGAAATTTCCGAAATAAAAAACAGATATACAATATACTGCTTTTATGAGAAGATTGAAAGTGTTTTTAGGGCTGATTACCGAATCGGCTCATTAAAAAGCTCAATCCCGGAGGGCAGGCATATATAAAAACCCGAGGTGTTTCTGAATGAAAAAGCGGTTAGATTTCTTTTTTCAGGCGGTCGTAATCTGCGCGGACCATCTCGATTACCAGTTCGTTAAATGTTGTGTTTGGTTTCCAATTGAGTACTTTTTGGGCGCGGGAGGCATCGCCTATGAGGAGTTCGACCTCGCTTGGGCGTTTGAATTTATCGTCAAGAACGACATAATTTTCCCATTTCAGGTCGAGTTCTGAAAAAGCCACTTCGCAGAATTCACGAACTGTATGTGTTTCGCCGGTTGCAAGAACAAGGTCTTCAGGTTTATCGAGCTGAAGCATTGCATGCATCTGCCGGATATATTCGTAACTGTGACCCCAGTCCCGACGGGCGTCCAGATTACCGAGTGTCAGCTTTTTAGACATACCCAGCTTTATTTTTGCAGCATGGGAGGATATTTTACGGGTCACAAATTCAAATCCACGCCGCGGTGATTCATGGTTGAAAAGAATGCCGGTCAACGCGAACATATCGTATGCCTCACGGTAATTCCGTGTCAGGTCGAATCCCGCAACCTTCGATATTCCATACGGCGACCGCGGATGGAACGGTGTGTCTTCGTTTTGAGGCGATTCTTTGACTTTGCCGAACATTTCCGATGATCCTGCAAAATAAAAGCGGCATTCGGGCGCGATTTTCTTCACCGCTGACAAAGCATTGAGCGTGCCGAATATGTTGATCTGAAGGGTAGAAAATGCATCCTCGAAACTCTCATAAACAAAACTCTGTGCAGCGAGATGATAAAATTCGTCGGGTTTGACATTGGAGACGGCGGTGTACATGCTGGCATAATTTTCGATCAGACCCGAATGAAGATGCAGTTTGTCGATAATATGATAAATCCGGCTCATACGGTGTGCGGGATCCTCGATCGCGGCCCTTCGCACAAGTCCGTGAACCTCGTATCCCTTGTCGAGAAGATATTCCGCAAGATAGCTGCCGTCCTGTCCGGTTATTCCAGTAATGAGCGCCTTTTTTTTTGTATCCATTATATAACCTTTTTATCATAACATGTTATCGGTTTCCATTTTGTATCTCACCTAATATAATAATAAATGAACAATTATCCATTGCAAATTCTCAATTATTCGATTTTCAATGATTTGTATCCGAGGTTTGTCATACCGCTGTATTACTTTTCTATATACGACTTTATAGGCGAAGCGCCCCGAAAAGCAACCGTATATAAAATATGTCAATGTTTCACTTGCATTTAATATTATTATTTCAGATATTTAAAAATTACGGAAACTCCAATAAATCCTACTTGTTAAACCCCATATAACTGTTGAAAGGATAGTAATGAGCAAAAAAGGCAAAGTTTTTCTCAGTATTGCAGGTTTGTGTGCACTCGCCATCGCTATCATGCTGCTTATGGGCAAAGGAAGCGAGACCGGTGCGCTGACCGTGATCATGTTCAGTGCCCTTGCGCTTTTCTCTATGGGTCATAAAGTGCTCAAGGGATATGCATTCAGTGTCTGGGTGTTGGCTTCGGTCGCTGCGTCGATGTTTTATCCTGGCGCGTTTATGTCATGGTTCGGCAAAGATCTGGGTATTCTTATCGTTCCGCTCATTCAGGTCATTATGTTCGGTATGGGAACGACGCTCAATCTTTCGGATTTTGCCCGTGTGTTCAAACTGCCGTGGCCGATTTTCATCGGCCTTCTTATGCAGTTCGGTATTAAGCCGGTCATCGCGCTTGGTACCGCAAAAATGTTCGGTTTCACTGGCGAAATTGCAGCCGGTGTCATTCTTATCGGTTCGGTTCCCGGTGGTGTGGCTTCCAATCTGATGACATACCTTGCGGGCGGCGATGTAGCCCTGTCGGTCACGATGACCTCAAGCTCGACACTTGTATCACCTGTCATGACACCGCTTCTCATGCAATGGCTTGCCGGTTCGTATGTTCCGGTCGTATTTATCGATATGATGTTCTCGATTCTGAACATGATTATCGTTCCGATCGTCGCGGGCCTTGTTGCTAACAAGATTCTGTATAGTAAATCGAAATGGGCGTATTCGGCCTCAAAAATTTCTATGATCGCAGTTGCCGGTGTTGCTGTTGCACTTGTTGCCATTATCGTACCTTCTCTGTTCCAGGGTAGATTTGCTGATATCCGTCAGGGCGTCATTATCGGTGCAATCTTACTTGCAGCCGTATCGATTGCGAAACTCGTCATCAGTATCATCATGAACGGTCCTGAAAACTGGATGAACAGAGTGCTTCCGCTTGTTTCGATGGTGGGTATTGTATTCATTATCGCAATTATCACCTCGCGTTCCACCGAAGACCTTTTGACAGTCGGCTTTGCGCTTATCGTGTGCACGATCATTCAGATTTCCGCTGGATTTGTGCTCGGATACTGGATTAGCCGGGCGGTCAAATTGAATGAGAAAACCGCGCGTACCGTATCCATTGAGGTCGGTCTCCAGAACGGCGGTATGGCATCCGGTCTTGCCATGAATGTGCTTCAGAGCGCACAGGCGGCGCTTGCCTCTGCTGTGTACGGCCCGATGATGAACATAGCCGGTTCGATCGTTGCAACATATTGGCACCGGAAACCAGTCAAAGATGATACACCAAAAGAGTGATTTGGTATAATCGTTTTTAGAATCATTAAGAAAGAAGCCGCAACATATGTTGCGGCTTCTTTTATTCTTGCGCCCTGCCGGGCGCACCCACTTTGAGGTGTAAGTCCTCTACAGGCCCGACAGGGGGATATGTTAGCCGGACGGCAAGGGTGTCCATCGCGAGGTGGAATCTGAAGGAAGCCGCA
>CAZCDQ010000171.1:0-6843 GCA_964497605.1 uncultured bacterium | reverse complement strand
GGCATCGCAGAAAACGAGCGTGTCTTGAGCGGCAAAGAGCTCAACCAAATATCGGCCGAGGAACTGGCTGAAGCTGTAAAGGATATATCCGTTTTTGCCCGGGTTTCTCCCGAGCACAAGCTCAAAATAGTGGATGCGTTCCATGCCAACGGGGATATCTGCTCCATGACCGGGGACGGCGTCAACGACGCTCCCGCCCTCAAAAGCGCCGATATTGGTGTCGCCATGGGAATAACCGGCACGGATGTCACCAAGGAAGCTGCGGACATGGTTCTGCTGGATGACAATTACGCTACCATCGAGGCGGCGGTGGAAGAGGGGCGTGTGATCGGAGACAATGTCCGCCGCTTCGTCAAATATTCCATCGCCGGCAACACCGGCAAGGTGATCGTAATGATGTTTGCTCCTCTGTTTGGCATTTCGCTCGCCCTCCTGCCGCTGCAACTTTTATGGCTCAACCTGATTACCGATGGGCTACTCGGTCTAAGTATGAGCGTGGAACCGCCGGACAAAAACACTATGAACCGCCCGCCTCGGGCTCCGGGCGAGGGAGTCTTCAGTCGGGGAGGCTTGTTGCAGGTCTTGGTTGTCGGAATGGTTATCGGTGCAGTGGCCCTGGGTGTGGGAGCATGGTATTTTCACCACGATGGCGCGGGGCACTGGCAGTCGATCATCTTTACCCTGATAGCCTTCCTGCAGATAGGACAGGCCCTGGCGATGCGATCGGACCGGGAATCTCTTTTCTCCATGGATATCCTGGCTAATCCTCTGCTTGTTGGAATGTGTATCGGGGTCGTTTTTTCGCAACTGGTTCTTCTCTATGTACCGTTCTTCCAAACCTTCCTTAAAACCGTCGGTCTTACTCCGATCCAGTTGGGGCTCTGCGCTGCTTTCGGTAGCGCCGCATTCATCGCTGTCGAGGTACTTAAGATGCTCCGTCGTAGAAATGGAGGGAAAGGTCGATGATTTTAGCCAATAAACAGTTGCATTTCACTGCGCAAGCCGATAAAAATGAATCGTCCTCCGGCACTCCATTGGTATTCAATATTTCACCGTTCGGTTTCGATTTGACAACCATGGGGGATTGGGGAATCGGTGGTAATATCGGTTTCGGTAAGGAAAAAGTTCACAAGCAACAGAATTCGGAACTGGTATGGTGCGGCAATCATTATGACTACCGCAGATTACAATTTTATTTCAGAATATTTCTGCAACCGGTAATGGAATTTCGACACCGTTTTTATTTGGGAGCAAAAACCGGTTTATTATGATGATTTCTCGGAAGCTTTTTAGGGGGATTTTTTGTGCGTCACTGAGTTCAACACAAATGATTTTTTTCACATTTAAACATGGGGGTAAACGTTATGATACAAAAAAGACATTTGTCGCGACGGTCGGTTTGTTTAATGGGCGCATCAGCCGCAGCAGCGGTTCTGCCGGGAACAGCATGGGCACAGGTTCCCCGAAAACAGAGCGGAGAAACGCGTGTAGTGGCTTTCGCTGGAAATTATTGGCACAACGGCGTTGTATATGAACAGCACTGCCGGGAGGTATTTGCGGATACCGGCTGGCGGATTTTCTTCGCTCAATCGAGCAAGTTTATCACACCGGAGCTTATCAATACCACCGACCTTTTTATAAATATTCGTGAGCAAGGGCCCGATGCGCCGGGATTTTCATCCGAGGGTTTGGTGGACATTCGCGACGAGCCGGCAATATTTATGACCGACGAACAGGAAGATGCGATTGTGGAAAATGTTCGAAACCGCGGCATGGGTTTATTCTGCATGCACAGCTCAACACGTCACCCCGACAGACCGAAATACCACGAACTCATCGGCATTGAAAAGCCTATCCCGCACGGCGCGTTCGATAATCTCAGTGTCAACTATATTCATCCAGATCACTCAATAACTGCCGGTATTCCCGCGTATAGAATTGGCAGGGATCAACCTCGTCATGTAATTCTGAAAGAAGAAGAAGTAACCGTTCTTATGCGAGTGCATGCAGAACGCGATCAGACCGACGCCGTTTTTAGTTGGTGCGTTGAACGGGGAAACGGAAGAGTGGCAACATTTCTTCCCGGACACGACCCAACGCCGTGGAACAATCCCAACCACCAACAGATTATGTGGCGGGCGGCCCATTGGACGCTTAAACGCGATATACCGGAAAAATCATTCCAGCGCCCAGGGAGATGATAGTAATTCAACCATCTATGATAATAATTTGCCGTGCACAGCTCTCATACAATAACCGGCAGCAAAGACGCATATTGCGCTTAATGCTGCCGGCACAAGTATCATTATGCAACCATCCTCAATAATGTACTACCACACTCGGTAATCACCAATATGTATACTTTACTAAATAATAATCACTTACCTTGATAGCGCCTAATTTGGTATGCTATTTGCTTTCTAATAAAGAAACCGCTCCTAAATCTTTCGGGTTTTTCTTTGATAGCGATTGTAAAAATCTGTAAAACGTAGTAATAGGGCGTGTAAAAGTATCTGTGTAAATACTTGAAATAGTGAAAAACTCATACTGCAAAACTCCATTATTTACACAAAGAACTTACACGCTCTTATTTTATTATCTGAGGAGTAGTCATTTCACCGATTGATCATGAGATAGTGTTTCGAATAAGCGCAAACAGACCGAGAATAGCTGAATACGACATAATTAACGAAAACAGAAATGTTACTATCAATCCGATATTCAGTAACAGCGGATTCCGATAGTCGTGTTTTCTGTCATTCAGGTGGACAAACAGAAGGACTATTAAAAGCGGCATCATAACAGGGCTTACCGCCTGCGAGGCAATCATAATAATAACGGGACGTCCACCGAATATGGGGACGATAAATCCGATCAAAACAAGACAGAAAACAAGTATACGTATCAGCACATGATCCATCTTTCTGGGAACATTGAGATAGTCGCAGATTATCCATGGACACAACAAATAGCATGGAAATATCGACGACAATGCTGCGGCAACGATGCCGACGACAAAGATTGAAGTAGCAAAACTTCCCGCGAGCGGTTCGAGGGTTTTCACCATATCAATGGCATTCTCGACTGTGAGGCCATGCGCATATAATGTTCCAGCCGCGCAAGCCATAATAGAAACGCTAACAAAAAAGGTCAGAACAAGCGAGATGACCGCATCGTTGTTCTCGATTTTCAAGCAACGCACATCCCATCCCTTTTCGGCAACCAGATAGGTCCGGGCAACAATGCATACCGACGCCATTGTTGTTCCAACCATCCCGGCAAGAATAAAATGGGCGTTACTTTCATCGGGGATTTTCGGGATGAGGCCTTTTACAATTTCGGCGGGTTCCGGTATAACGACAAACATGGTGAGAATAAAACTTAAGGACATCAGCGCAACGAGAGCCGCCATGGATTTCAGGAAAAATGAATGAGTGCCTTTTAAAAAGAGATAATACAATACAGCGCTGAAAATAAACGCCGATATAACCGGATGAATGCCGTTGCCGTGAGCGGTCAGACCTCTCGTCCATTCCCGTGTAACATCGGAGGCAATGCCCATTAAACCCATGATCGACGGGATGATCGTCATCATAAGTCCGAAAATGAGAAAAACGGTTATCGGTGCGCCGAATTTCCGTTTAAAACTGTAAATTAATGTCTGGCCGGTTACTATTGTGCTTCTACCGACACTGATTATCATGACATAGGTAAATAAACAGGATAAACCGATGGCCCAGGTCATGGACATACCGTATTTTGCCCCCGCAGAGGCCATAGTTGTCACACTGCCGGTCCCGATGATATATCCCAGAATGAATATGCCCGGACCCAATGCAGATAAAAATCGGATGAGTTTTTTAATCACTGTGTTTTTCTTTAGTTCGCGTATTTTATATTTGCTTTTTTCAAATTTTATTAATAATATCGTTATTAGTATCCATAATCAAGGCAAATAATATCTTACCGCCATTTTTATTAACGATAATATAAATTGTATAAAAATCAATAACATTTCCATAAAACCACACACCTTTCAAACAAAAGAGGTATCCATGAAATTTAAGTCTGACGCAGAGCGATTTGCTATTATGAAAGAAAAGCTTTATACGGCGGTTGTCGCTGATATGCTCGATGAGGTTGGATACGAAGACCAGACAATGCGTCACGATATCCGTCCTTTGCGACCCGATCTCGTATTGGTTGGAAGGACGCGGACCTTTCTATGGAGATCTATCTATGAATTAGAAAAGATTCCGGTCGGTAAAGCAATCCCCGCATTGGATTCTCTCAAACCGGGAGATGTGGTCGTAAACAGCAGTGAGCCGTCGAATCGCATTGTACAATGGGGCGCACTTATGAGTACTAGCGCGAAAATGCGAGGCGCTGTCGGCTGCGTTGTGGACGGTCTCAGCCGTGATACGAAAGAGATTCTCGAACTCGATTTTCCTGTATACAGCCGCGGTCACCGGCCGACACCTTCATATCGGAGAGGGATCGTCGAAGAATACGATGTCAAAATCAAATGCGGGGATGTTATCGTTCATCCGGGTCAGCTTATTTTCGGCGACATAGACGGCATTGTTGTCATTCCAAAGGATGTTGAAGATAAAGTGCTTGAGATGGCGCTTGAGAAAGTTTCGGGTGAGGATAACACGAGAAGAGACCTGCTCAAAGGCGATTTGCTTGCGGATGTCTACGAACGATACCACGCGATGTAAATGACGTTCGCTCACGTATGGGAACTAATCGAATGGATGATTTTCTTACATCGGTTCGTAAACAGCCGGTTATCGGCGACGGCCCGATGGGTACTATGTTATTCAGCCGCTTCGGGCATGAATATCATTTTGTCGAAGAATACAACCTATATAAACCCACGGAGGTTGTGCGGCTGCATAAGGATTATGTCGATGCCGGCGCGATGATTCTGGGTGCAAGCACCTATAATGCCAACAGGATACGTCTTAAGGACAATCAAGCGCTGGACAAGCTCGAAGAGATGAACAGGGTTGGTATCGAACTCGCGAAAGAAGCTGCAGGCGGCAGCGCTTGGGTGGCGGGTAAAATGGGAACAACCGGTAAATTTCTCGAGCCGCTTGGCGATCTTAGCATTCAGGAAGCCAAGGAGGCGTTTTGTGAACAGGCGGAAATATTTGTTATTGCAGGTGCCGATTTCATTGAAATTGAAACAATGAGCGATCTGCGTGAGGCTCAAATTGCGTTTGAAACCGTACGGGATATATGTGAATTGCCAATCCTTGTCAGTTTCAGTTTCAGCGCCAATCTCCATACGATGATGGGTGTTTCTCCCGTACAGGCGGCGCGGTCAGCCAAAAAATGGGGCGTGGATATTATCGGTAGTAACTGCGGCATCGGTCCCGATGAGGTTATGCAGTCGATTATCGAAATGAAAGAAGCTGTACCTGATCAGCTTTACTGGTCCGAGCCCAATGCCGGTCTGCCGGGATTGAAAGACGGCGATACTGTCTATAATATCCCTCCCGAACAATTTTCCGATTACGCCGAACATTCGGCTAAGCTCGGCGTGCAGGTGATAAGCGCATGCTGCGGTGCAACGCCGGATCACATACGGGCTATGGCGAAACGTTTGGACAATATTCAATAAATAATACGCTTATCGAGTTTAATCAGCAAACAACAATATGCAGTATCATAATAACTTAAAATCAGGCTTATATCGTGTACTTGCGGAGTTAACACGATAGTAACTATAAATAATAAAACGGTATACATGGTTCACCACAACCGAGTTAAAACCCAGATATATCTGTATATTAGATGACTATTAGATGAACATATTAGACGAACATATTAGACGAACATAAGATGTTTCTTGCTTTTTATCCGATATTTACTCCATTAATACATCACTATTACGTTTGCGACAAATCGTACATAATTATCATTTGTGTGGGCATTTTTTCAGGCACAAGAACCAGTCGAGACAGGTGTAATCGTCACCCGCACCATCAACTCTGTCTTTTGCCGAGCCGCAGGAACCTGGCGGCGGAATAATGACATCGTCCCCAATCTCCCAGTTCGCAGGAGTCGCGACCCCATGTTCGTCGGAATGCTGCATTGCGATAAGCAGCCGTTTAATTTCATGCATGTTGCGGCCGTTTGACAGTGGATAATAAAGAATCGCGCGGACAATCGCATTCGGATCGATAATAAAGACTGCACGGACCGCCTGTGTCGTACTTGCCGCCGGCTGAAGCATCCCGAACGCTTTCGAAACATCCATTTTGAGGTCGCTTATGACCGGAAAATTTACCTCGACATCTTTCATGCCTTTGTATTCGATTTTTTCTTTTATCGTACGGAGCCACGCGATATGGCTGTATGTACTGTCAATGGATAATCCAAGCAGTTCGCAATTGAGATCTTTGAACTCATCGGCCATACTGGCGAATGTCATAAACTCGGTCGTGCATACCGGCGTAAAGTCGGCGGGATGAGAAAAGAATATGACCCATTTCCCTTCGTAATCTTTCGGGAAATGAATGGTCCCCTGTGTCGTTTCGGCCTCGAATGAAGGCGATTTTTCTCCGATTAACGGCATACGATTTCTTTCTTCACACATTTCAGGCTCCTTTCCAATAAAATGAATGAGAACTATTCATTTTATTCTATTGAGTTAAACGATGAAATATTTATTATTAGTAATCGTTACGATTATTAAAATAATATTAATAAAGATTTTGTCAAGTTGATTTTATTAGCAATATGATAGATGAAACGTTATTTTAAAGTCAAATATCAAAAAATGAACTACCCCGGACTGAAGTCCGGGGTATCAAATCGTGCTTAAATCAAGCC
>CAZCDQ010000170.1:0-6843 GCA_964497605.1 uncultured bacterium | reverse complement strand
GCGAATACCGCTGAACAGCTCGTGACATTCACCATCGGCGCCTCAAACGAGATTAGTGTCAGCGGATCTCCGGGACTTCTTGAGATTCTCGCTGCGGTAGCCGGTGAGGTTCCTGTGCCGGTGACCGATAACAATACAACCATTAGTTACTCGACGAATTCAAGTAACAAAAAAATCACCGGCGACCTCGACCTTGATATGCCCTCTGGCGTAACGCTTGAAGTTCATATTGCAGCTCCTGGTGGAGCTCAGGGTATATCCCAGGGTTCCCAACCGCTGTCGATTACCGCGGCTGATCTGGTGACCGGTGTTTCGAAAGCAGCCGTTTCCGACGCTACAATCACATACCAGCTTTCGGCGACAACATCCGCCGATCCAGTGGAAAACGCGGCCAGAACGGTTACGTTTACGATGACTGCAGATTAATTATTTAACTTTATTTTTTTAAAGGGGGATGGTATATTGCAACCATCCCCTTTTTTCCGGCAGAGAGGCAGGTAACGTGTTATGTATTCGTTAATTAAAACGATATGTATTGTTTTTATGATATTCTTATTGAAACAATCAGTAAATATCATACATGATCATACCGCTTATAATGTCGTTTTTGCCCAGGATAATGGAAATGATGATGACGTTGTAGAACAATTCATTAAAGAAAAAGGTTTAGAGGATATTGGTGTTGATATTGAAAGCAGTGGAAAGGGTCAGGGGCAAGGAAATAGGCCTGGCAGTGATGCGGATATCAGTGCTAACGGCGGATGGACAGACCTTTATATTGGACCGAATGATCTGATTGCAGGTCCAGGTACTGACTTAAACAACACATATTTCAGCACATCCGACGCCACACTTCTTGATATCCAGAGAGTACACAGGTTTGATCCATGGCGTATTGATATCGGACGCTCGGATATAAACTGGTATCATGAGTTGCAATTATATGTAAGAAGAACCGGTAACGGTAATGGAAATGGTAGGGTATTCGGTGGATGGGCATTTAGGGAAATAACGAATATCGATAGGATATTTCTTGTCGGCATAGGGCGTTTGAATAACATTCCCTTGCAATATAGACTATCAGGCGTATCTCTTCAGGTGCCGCCAGATACATACAGTACAACAATTATTTTTACGATTATGTCTAATTAGAATTTGTAAAAATGCGAGATTCTATGCGGCTTCGAATAGAGTGCGTACTATTTTTTATGTTATTTGTTACTCAAGCTCATGCCGCCATAACGGTTGTGGGTAATCTGGCGCAGACGACAGTTCTCCAACCGGGTGTGACCCACGAGGGTATCATCACACTGCGGAATCTGGGATCGGAATCGACGGAAGTGAGAATCTATCAGACCGATTACACATTTTCAGCCGATGGAAAAACTCTCTACGGTGAACCTGGTGAAAGTGAGCGTTCGAACGCCGGCTGGCTGTATATACAACCGACAAGATTAACCATTGCTCCAGAAAGTACGGCTCCGGTCTATTACACAGTGAGAGTTCCAGATGATCAATATCTGTCCGGCACATACTGGAGCATTATCATGATCGAGGAGATTACCGAATCAAGCGCCGAGAGTTCACAGCGAAAGCAAAGCGTCGGCATTAATGCTGTTATGCGGTATGGTGTCCAGATTATTACCGAAATCGGTGAAACAGGAACGAGCAGCCTTCAGTTCCTTGACCGTCAGTTCATTATTTCCGAGGACGGTACAAAGACATTCCAACTCGATCTGGGCAACAATGGAGAAAAGTGGTATATACCAGAACTGTGGATTGAGGTATATGACAGTTCCGGAAACAGTGTCGAACGTTTCGAGGGCGCGAAACGCCGTATATTCCCTGGATGTTCGGTTCGTCATTTAATCGACATAACCTCTCTTCCAGAAGGAAAATACAAATTTCTGGTGATTGTCGACACCGGCGATGAAAACGTTTACGGAGCGCAATATGATTTGGAATTATAAGAATGTCCGCATTCTGTAAATTTCTTTTTTTTTTCTGCATAGCATTTGCGCCCTTTGAGACCTTTTCAATCGGCGATACACGACAGGAATACTCCGGTAGCGGACTCATCGCGCAGCATTCTCCCGTCGCCGCAGAGTCTAACGGTGGTATAGAGGTTATACGTATCAGTCCCGCCGAGATTACCATTGAACCCGGTAAAATCGTCACCGCCACTTTTCAGATTACCAATACCTCCGGATCAAGCGGGGAATATAACGAAAGAATTTCGCTACCGCCGGACTGGCGGCTTGTAATCCCCCGGCCGCAAACGTTTACATTTGGTCCATCCGAACAATCCACTGTTCTTTTAACCTTTCTTGTTCCCGGAAAAATTGTCGCGGATACCTACACGATAACTTATACCGTTGAACGTATCGGCCAACCCGGCGTGGCCGCGTCGCAGGCGCTGGCGGTTACGGTAAACCCGCTGGTAAGAATCGAGATGCTCCCGATAGACGTTCCCGACGCGATTATTGCCGGAGAGGAATATACGGCGACACTGCGGGTAACAAACCGAGGGAACTCAAATACAAACATCTATTTTTCGGTAGCCTCCAGTCCAAGTTACGATGTTTCAATCAATCCGCGAAAAGCCTCGTTTGCGCCAGGTGAATCTCAGAATGTTTCCATCGATGTTATAACCGATGACGACACACGCAGGCAGCTTACCAACGTGCTGACTATTAAGGCAGACATTGAAGCCGACGGCGGTGAGAGGAGTACTGCCTCGGAGGCGGTGAAAGTGAAAATACTGCCGAAAATCAGCGCCGAGTTTGATCCATACCATCGACTCCGGACAGATATGAAAGTAACCGTTGCCGCGGAACGAGGCGGAACAGGTCAGCAGTTCGAATATTCCGGCAAGGGTAATCTTGATGAGGATGGAAACCGTTCAATCAATTTCCTGTTTCGCGGACCGAATATGCAGGATATAAATCCCTATGGCCGCCGCGACGAATACAGCATACAGTATGAACAGGATGATCTGCTGAATCTCAATTTCGGAGACCGCGGATATTCCCTATCTCCCCTGACCAAAATGTATACATACGGCCGGGGCGCAGAAATCGGTCTTATGCCCGGAAAGTTAAATATAATGGCACATTATGTTCAGAACAGGTGGGTTGAGGACGACAGACAGGTCGGCTCTTCACTGCAATATTATGTATTGAATACCCTTTCCGTAAAAGGGAATATCTTTGCGCAGCAGCTCGATGCTCAAAAATATAATAACAGCATATATAGCCTTCAAAGTTCGTTTCGAAAATACCAGTGGCTGAATGCCGATGTCGAGTATGCATATAATCTGAACGATACCGAAAACTCCACGGGCTCCTCCTATCAGGTTCTTTTAAACGGACGGTACGGTTCACGGCTGTCGTACGATCTGAACAAAACGCATGCCGATCCCACATATTTTGGTTATTACAAAGATATCGACTATACGACGGGACGTGTCACCGTCCGTGTCTATGACCAGATTCAGGCCAGGGTGAATTTCCGGAACTACGCCTCGAATCTCGATCTCGACAATACCAAATCAACAGCTAACAGAGAGAATCTCATTAAATCCGGTTTGACGGTACCGTTTTCGACAGTCGGGTATATCTCGGCGGATTACGAATATTTCGAGAAAGCGGATAAGCTTACACCTTCAAATTACGATTTTACCGAAAAAACAGTCATCTTAAACGGCGGACTGAGTTATAAGGCTCTGAACGTACGGACCGGTATCGAACGGGGTATCTATGACAATAAACTTCCGAGCAAGGGAAACCTGAACCGGGAGCGGTACCGCGCGAACATTATTTTCAGACCGACATCCACATCTTACTATTCGTTCAGCTCAAATATTGGGAACTACAAATACTCCGCCAGCAACGACCGGTCGAAAAGCGCCGGTATCAAAGGGAACTGGAAGCTGTCCGACAACCTGACAGTCGATCTTAACTACTGGAAATATAATTTCGGTATGGGCAAAGACAGGGTACGCGACAATGTATATGCCACAATAGACTATACAACAAAGCACAATCACACAGTATCGCTTCGGGCATATTATTCACAGTACCGGTCACGTCGCGACCGGTCGGTCTATCTGACATATTCGATTCCTATTAATGTCCCAACCTCACGGATTAAAAGCGTCGGCGTGCTGTCCGGCACAGTCACTGATTTGGAAAAGGAAGGAAATCCACCTATTCCCGATGTAATTGTAATTCTGAACGGCGCCTCGGCGATTACAAACAGACGGGGAGAATTTGTTTTCCCCTCGCTAAACCCGGGGAAATACTTTCTGCGTTTAGATGATAAATCCATCGGCTTGTCACGGGTGCCCAATGTGAAAACACCGCTCGAAATCAACATTGTCGGCGGCCAAAAAATCACAAGGGATATCGGTATTATCACCTCGGGTAGTATTTACGGTAACGTGATTTTATATGAGTATGGCAAACAAGCGGTGAACCCCGATTCGACCGATTTTTCCATGGGTACGATTCAGGGACTGTCCGAGGGGGAGCTCAGGGTTGCCGGGGGGGTCGAAAATGTGCTTTTAGAACTCAGCAGCGGCGACCAAATTATCAAAGTTCTTAGCGGAAACGATGGTTCGTTCTCGTTCAAAAACATTCGGCCGGGATCATGGTCGCTCAGAGTTTACGACGATGCGATCCCTCCGTACCACCGTATCGACCGCAGTGCCCGTCTGATTGAGCTTGAACCCGGCGATGATCAGGAAATCAACGTGAAAATAGAGCCGATGCAGCGCCGGATACAATTCATCGATCAGGGCCCGGTTGAAGCGGTCACTGTCGAATCGGGTACGATACCATCAGCGGCAGCGCTGAAACCACTCTCGAAAAAAGCGCAGCCGAGCCCTCCTCCGGCCAAGCGTGCTCCTGCACCCTCAGAACAGGTCACATCGGCTGCGGATACGACACGCATTCCAGTAACAGGGCAGTTTACCGTGCAGGTGTCCTCCCACCGCGACCAACAGAGCGCGTTGGACGATGTCATGGCGTTCCGTTCGCGGGGATACCGTGCGTATATGGAGGAAGCGTCGCTCGAGGGAATCGGCGATTGGTACCGCGTGTTTGCGGGACGTTATATCAATAGGCAGGAGGCTGTCATTGCGGCGCAGGTCATTGCGGAACGCGGGCTGGCAAGCGATCCATGGGTGAAAGTAATCGGTCAGACGCGGCCCGCTCAGGCATCCCAACAGATATTAAAGACGGAACAGCAGTTGCCTGACCGTCAGCCCTCAGGATTATACTACTCCATTCAGGTGGCGTCCTATAAAGTCCCCGAAAACGCGCGCAACGAAGTCAGCCTGTATGAGAGCAGGGGATACGATGCGTTCTCTATCCTGTCTAATGTTCCGGGGGTTGGCGACTGGTACCGTGTCTATGTCGGGCGGTTTGCGACCGAGACCGAGGCCCAGCAGGTCTCGCGTACAATGGTGGAGCGTGGATTTGTCGAGAATCCCTGGGTACAGCAGATAGAACTTCCAACTGAATCACCATAGGATTGATTCATCGCAGGATACGCAGAGGAAATCCTTACGGGTGCCCTTTTTCTTGCATGGTTTCGATCACGGTCATTCCTGTGAAAACGGAAATACACACAAATTGAAATGATTTTCGAGACATTATGCTTTTATTTTCTGACCGAAAAAGGATTGATAGACATTCGCAAACGGAAGCCTGATATGTTTCGGAAGGTTCAAATGCTCTTTACGCATTGTCAGAAACAGCCAGCGGTGCTCGACAAAATTGAATGCCGCGGCGAGGTCCCAGAGCGGCGGAACAATATATAAAACATGCCTGCTGACCCGGCGCAGCTCCTTGTCGAACCGGGCGGGGTCCTCGATATGTTCAACCGTATGCGAACAGAGCGTGTGCTCGAACTGCCCGTCCTCGAACGGCAGATTGTAGATACTCTCGACAATGCGGAGATTCGGCAGCTCGGCATGTTTGACAATATCGACATTGATCCCGCCGCCGTCCGTTTTACCGCAGCAGATATTCAGCGGCCATTTTCTGCGTTTCAAAATGCTGCGCTTCATGAGGGAGTAGCTGACCCTGTTCACCAGAATGATAACAACTGCAACAATAAAAATAAACAGAATCGCATAGAGGATGTAAAGCATGAATGTCCTGATGAACAATAATCGGTTATATATAAAAAAACGGTAACATTACTATATCCGGTTATCCTTTTAAGTCAGCTTTATATCCGATGGACCAAATAATTATAATACAACCTCACCCTTTTATTCCCTCTCCTTAAAAGGAGAGGGAGTTAGGGGGGTGAGGGTGAAACTTTGGCGGTTGCTGAGCTAACGGGATATCCGCATTACAATAAATCTCAAAATATTAAAAAAAAGTATTAAATAAAAGAGAAATATCTGTATTGCATCTAAATGTCATTGTTTTCACAATGGAGATATTCTATATCTAACAGTTTAAAAAAATTGAGGCTCCCCTCTCTGCAAATCCTCAAAATAATCTTGACAATTGGTTCTCGATAGAATACTATATGTAAATAGCATATTAAACAAACGAATTGGAGCATGTACATGTGCCAAAAATCCCTATCGATACTGTTAATAATCACGCTTACCATCATCTGGATTTCTCCTCCTCAGATATCCCGTTCCCAGGACACGAACAATTACACCATCGCCGTCCTCGACCTGAACGCTCAGGGAATATCCCAGTCAGAGGCCGATTATCTGTCCGAATACATGCGCGGTCATGTTACACGCTTGGTGAATTCCGAAGAATACAAAGGCGATCAGGGCGATCGTGTGGGGGATCGAGTGCCAGAGGGCGA
>CAZCDQ010000169.1:0-6990 GCA_964497605.1 uncultured bacterium | reverse complement strand
AGGCGTTTTAGTATCCGCACTGTCCGGGGTATCTTCCGCCTCAACGGGGGGCCCGTTGAACAGCGAGGTCTGCGGCTCGGACTCCTCCGGAAGCGCTTTGACATCGGGTTCCGTTTTCAATTCCTCGTATTTTGATTTGGCGGAGGTCTTTTTCCGGGTTGGTTTCTTTTTTGCTGTTGTTTTTCGACGCGGTTTTCGTTTTTTCAGCGCAGATTTCTCTTGATCGGGAACGTCGGGCTGTTCTTTCGGCTCGTCGGTTTTTTCTGGCGTGATGATTTTTATATCGGTGGCAGCCCGTCTCTGCGGAGGTTCGTCGTGTATCGGCGGTTTCTGCTGATCCTCGATAATGATAGAGTCGATTTTTTTGTCGAATTTCTGCATGACCAATTGGGGATCGACTCCCACAACCTCGGCATATTCCCGTAAAAATGCGCGGAGAAACGGCCGTGGCGATACCGTATAATCGCCCTCCTCGATGCGTTCAAGGTAATCCAGCCGGATTCTCATGGTCTTGGAAATATCCTTAAGGCTGATATTTTTTTCGAGCCGTAACGATTTTAATTCTTCATGCAATGGTTTCATTGTATAACGTCTCCGGTTGTCCCAAAATAATTTAACGTTCCGTTCGAGGATTCCGCGATTGCCGCCATGAGCCGTGCAAGCGGCAGTCCCATGACCGTGAAATAGCATCCCTCGATCGACTCAATAAGCACTGCGCCATAGCCCTGAATGCCGTACGATCCTGCTTTATCCATCGATTCCCCTGTCGCCACATATTTCTCGGCGGTCTCAAAGGTAATTTCACGCATGGTCACCGCCGTGGTTTCATACTCCGAAATCATGACGCCGGTTTCAGTGTTATACACGGCGAATCCGGTAAAGACCGTGTGTGTCCGTCCCTGAAGCCGCAAGATCATTGCATGCGCCTCCTCGGGTGAACCGGGTTTTCCGAGGATTTCATTGTCGATGACCACAATAGTGTCCGAACCGATCACAATGGCGTCAGTTCTGTCCGCGGCGACATCTTTCGCTTTCATCTCCGAAAGGCGGACGACATGTTCGGCGGGTGTTTCTCTGTCAAACGCGTTTTCCTCGACACCCGAGGTAATGCAGGTATACGGATGCCCCAGCAGCTTCATCAGTTCTTTGCGTCGCGGTGATTTTGACGCGAGTATTAGTTCCGTCAACGAATATCCTTTGTATCGATTGGGATGGTGACCGGGCCGTCGTTTAGTATGTCCAGATGCATATGTGCCCCGAAAACGCCGCCCCGCACCGTGCGTCCGCTCTCCCGGAGAAGCGCCATGAATCGCTCATAATAATCGTTTGCTTTCTCAGGGTGCGCCGCCTCGCCGAAATACGGTCGCAGGCCGCGCCTGACATCGCCGAACAGAGTGAACTGGCTGACCACGAGAATATCGCCGTCCATATCGGTTACCGACCGGTTCATTTTACCTTGATCGTCCTCGAAAATCCTGAGCCCGAGGCATTTCCGCGCAAGCAGTTCCAAGTCTGCCTTAGTATCGTCGGCATGCACACCGAGCAGAATAAGAAGACCGCTTTCTATGGAGGAGATAATTTCATCGTCGACCGTAACCGAGCATCTGTTGACACGCTGCACAAGTCCAATCACTATTGTTACCCGAAAATGATACGGTTGTTCCAATCATTACATACTCAACTTTCTGAGTTGGTGTAACTAATTGAAATACAATGCAATACTGCTTTCAAACCATGCGGTATTTATACAAAGGTTACAAAAATGACCTATAAACCGCTCTTCTCACTTCAATTTTCGAGGTGAAAGAGCCTGAATAAAACAATCGCTTACCTTTATCAATGCGTTATCTAATTGTAGTGTAATGCGTTAACACAAGTCCGAAAGTTGAGTTACATATTAATGTAATATACTTTCATATAAGAGTAAATAAAAATGATAACATGGGCGTCATTTCACAAAAAAGGGCAGCCGTTTCACAGGGCTGCCCTTTTCATGAATGCGTCATTTTTTCTTAGACGGCGTCTTTAAGTTTCTTGCCGGCTTTAAATTTCGGAACGTTCGCTGCGGGTATCTGAATCGTTGCGCCGGTGGCAGGATTTCTGCCCTGACGGGCTGCGCGTTTGGAAACCGAGAATGTGCCGAATCCGACAAGACTTACTTTATCGCCTTTCGCGAGAGCTCTTTCGATGCTGCTAAGGACCGATGCTAAAACTGTTCCGGCTGCTACCTTTGAAATGCCGGCATCATCTGCTGCTTGGGCGATGAGTTCATCTTTTGTCATTAAATTCCTCCTTAAAAGTGAGATCAAATGTTTTAATTCCCCCGAATTTTTGTATACTATACGGTTTTTGGAGGGGGCATGTCAAGTTAAAAATGACGATTGAGGATGTAAAAACACTTTTTTATACTTTTATCCACTGAATCTTGAAACACCGCGGCGTTTTTCGATTTTGACATCGGGAAGGTCTTTGATGTTGACCTTAAAGAAAAATCCCTCGCGGATACCCGAAGGCACCCATGAAATGTTCATCTCCCAACAATGCAAATCTCGTCTAAGCAGAACCTGATGGGAACTCAGCTCTTTCGATTTGAAATCGTAATACAGATTATACCGTATCGACATGTTCTTCGAGGGCGAAAAGGAGATATTGGGCTTGATCGTATGTATTTCCCTGTAGCTGTATCCGCCGGTGGTATTCCTGCGTCCGCGCGACACTTTATAATAATGCGTAAATCTCACATTGAACGGAATCCTAAAGGATCCGCTTTCCGCGGGTACATCGTCCTCAATCATGTCGATATCCTCCATAAAATCATCCCTGCCCAGATACCGGTTTGCATTCACACGCGAGGACATCCCGAGCTGTCCGATGTTTCTATCGGTAAGACCGACCGTGGTGGTAACTCCCATGTTGCTGAGATACGGGCTGAACAAGTAAAATTTATCATCGTCATGATAGAATTCATGGGAGGAGGTCAGCCTGACTTTTATTGTCTGAAGCGGTTTGATGTCAAGCGTCGTACGGAGTGGGCTTACAATACGTTCCTCTCGCTCGAAATCCACGCTTGTGGAAAAATCAAGCGTAAAAAGATCGATCTTGTTCTCGGTTTCCTCTTTCAATGTTTTTGCCTGAAACAGGTTTCGGAACGAGATGTTCATGCTGCTGATTTTTCCATTTTTGTTGTTGTTTTTGTCGAAACGGTAGAGAACATCCATGGACGTTCCCTCATATTCGCGCCGTTTTCCGTACCGATATGTTATCGAGGGCGAGATCACATGACGGAGGCTTTTCAGGCTGCCGACTGAGGGATTGAACGTGCCGTAGATTTTTGTGCTCAGCGAAAGGCCCATAGACAGATTGTCGTTCCGTTTATGGCTGAGCGAATCGGTTGTCGCCAGAAATTGTTCGTCTAGCGAAAGCGAGGGATTCGCATTGAGCCATCCCATGAATTTATTCGAGCTGGTGAGGCTGGCATTGAATGACATATCACGTTTGCCTTCGTATGTGTGATTGGAATATTCATTTGTCATCGAATTCAGCGAATAATTGTCCCGTTCGGTGTTTTTTAACGATGCATTTGACGAGTAATAGATTGTTTCATACCATTTTTTATCTTCATCATCGGCGATGTCGGTGCTTTTCTGCGTATATTTACGCTGACGGCGTTTCGGCTGATCCTGCCCGAAGACCAGCCGTTTCGGCATAGTAAAGCTGAAACTTGGCGCTACCGTCGTTCTGCTTTCTGAATCGAGATTTTTCGTATGGCTCAAGTAAGTGATGAGACTGTTCCCGCTTTCTTCCCACTTCTTCGAGATGCGGAGCGACGAATTCATGTTTCGGTTCATGCGCTGATACAGGTTAGGGGAATTGTTGCGGGAATATTCGCTCGACTGCATGTTGACATTGCCGGTCAGCGAGAGCGTGTTCGAGATTGTCTGGCGGTGCGAGCCGGAGAGTTTCCACTGGCGCGATCCCTCCCGCGAGGCCACTTCGTAGGAGCCGTATACCGAGCCGGACATCTTATAACGTTGATTGTAGTTTATCCAGTTGTTGACCAGCCAGCCGTTTTTCTCCCGAAGCGTGGCTGCGGCTTTATAATCAAATATGTTTGACGGCGCAAAGTAATATCCGAGATTAGAAAAATACCGCCCGTCAATGCGTGACGATCCGTACCGCGGTGTGAGAAATCCCGATTGACGGCCTTTCGCAATGGGAAACACATAGAACGGAAACCACATGACAGGTATATCCGCAAGATAAGCGACGACAGGCTTGATGATCAGCTTATCGTTGAGAATGAATTTCATTTGGCGGCCGGAAAAGTAATAATGTGGATGTTCAAGATCGCAGGTGGTATAGGTTCCGTCCGCGACATAAAGCGTATCGTCCGAACCGCGTTTGATAATATCCGCATACATGAACCCGTTTTCATACTGGGTTTTGGCATTGACAATTACTCCTTTCCGGGAATCGGTGTTGTAAATGATTTTTTCGCCGTTCAGTTCCTCGCCGCCCGTGTCTCTGAATACCGGTGTGTCGGTCAGCGTACCGGTTGAATCCCTTCGACCGAGCGCCTCCATGTAATCGTAATTCTGATAGTATGTAATGGAATTGCTTCTGAGCATA
Organism: uncultured bacterium; assembly: GCA_964497605.1. Lineage (GTDB taxonomy): Bacteria > Latescibacterota > Latescibacteria > Latescibacterales > Latescibacteraceae > Latescibacter. The sequence continues at coordinate 2,361 of CAZCDQ010000169.1, read as the reverse complement.
CGCCCGAGAGATACGATTTTGGCGTTGTTTTTGAGAACGAAGATCGAATCGTCCGGAAGGTAATCGATGGTTTCAGCGCTGTAATGCAGCGAGTCGGATTTATCATATCCGGGAAAATTGAATTTCCGTTCAAGGTCAGGCTGGGCGAATACTCCCGACGAAGATAAAAACACCATGAAATAAATGATTATGCGCACCGGTATCATGAACCGCCTATCACATTAAAAATGACATTACGCGAACGCGGACCGTCAAACTCACAGAAATATACGCACTGCCATGTCCCCAAAACAAGCCTGCTGTTTTGAACCGGGACCGATATGGAAAATCCCATCATGGATGCTTTTATATGGGCCGCGGAATTTCCTTCCATGTGAAGGTAATTGTTGTTCCAGGGTACGGTTTCGTCAAGCGTGCGGATTATATCCTGTTTGACAGCGGGGTCGGCGTTTTCGTTTATGGTGACTCCTGCGGTTGTATGAGGAACGAAGACCTGGCACAGTCCGTTTTTGATGCCTGATGAGGTTACTTCACTCTGTACCTGCCGTGTGATATCGATCAGTTCAGAACGGGAATTCGTTCTGACAGGAAGTTTGTTTATCATGTGTTTCCACCCCAATTGTATGGTTATTGATACTTTGTTCAATCAACTTAAAATAATACCAAGCTGATATTCTATAACAACAATGATTTCGATTAATGGCCGTTATTTTTTCACGACATTCAATACAGCCTGTTTCCCGAGACGGTCTTCGAGCTGTCTCAGATAAAGACTTCGTGGACTTACATGTTCGTCCCAGGATTCTATATGACCGTTGCCGAATGAATAATCGAGCCGCGAAAAATTAAATATCCCAACGTGGAATCCAACATGCCCGAACGCAAAGTTTTCGGCTGCCGCCGGGGGGTGTTGACATATAAACGTACCTTCGCAATTCCAGAGAACACCCCATATAGCAAGCCATCTCGGCGGATTTGATTCCGCATACCGCAATGCGAGAGAGGCTTTGACATTATCGTAGAGCGCACCGACGATAAGAAGAGAATGAGGTTCACTTGAACCATATATTCGGGTTGCTGTACAATCAAGAAATACATTCGGGCCTGAGGTGAGATTGCCGTGCATTGCGAATGAATGACGTCCCTTATCAGCAATGCAGCGCTGAACCAGACCAAGCTGTCCGTTGAGCCCGTAAAATATTCTTCTGCTGCCGGTTGTTATGCTTACCGGTTCACGGGCATCACAATCCTGAATTGTCACCCATTTCGTTCCGGCGCCTGCGACTACAAGACTCAATCCGAAATGCCGCATCGAGCAATCGCGAACCCATGCGTTTATGGCGTTATCAATGGATATGAATATACCGTAATGGTTTTCGTCGCTGAAATATTCGGCGCCTTTAAAGTTCTCATACAGCATCCATCCGTAACTGTTGTCGCGCTTTGTGTTATCGAATTCCGAAATACCCCTCATGTTTTCTACGCCGACCTGAGATATCCTGTGTTCGATATATTTCACCACTTCGCCGCCGCCGTACTTTTTCTCAATCGGACAAACAATCGGAGCGTCGACCGTAATAGTATTACCGTGTATTGACATTATTACACGGTCGAAATCGTGTGTCCATTCAACACCGTCGGCATCTCTTTTTTCACTGTACACGTGCAGATCTTTCAAAAACTGGCCGTTGTTCCGGCGCCGGACAATTACCGTATCGCCGACTTTGAATTGATTTGCCGAATGAACGGTAAACGAATGCGCGCCAAGAGGAACAATGTCGTTCGTGATTTCGCTTGCAGTTTCGGCTAATTCTTCGATACCGCGGTTTCCCGCAATTTGAATGAGTTTATTGTCCCTCATGACCTGGAGACCGTTTCCTGTTTTCATTTCGGGGAGCGTTTTCGCAATAAGAATCGTTCCCGTATCGCCGTCACCTTCTCCGCGAATGACAATGCCGCTTTCTTTTATGAAAACCGGTGAAAAAAGTTCATAATATCCTTTTTTTATTAGCACTGCTCCGCGGAAACCGTTTTCGTCAAGCGGCAAGTTCGATACCCGGTCGACTGCCTTTTGAATAAACGGAGCCGCATCCCCTTCGACAGGATATACCGTTTCCTTGACCGGCAGATAAGGAAGCGCAACACCACCGCCCATATATCCGGCATTTGAATAGTCAGGAATGATATTGCCCTTTTCATCCGGGACATAAACGAGTTTTCCGTCAGCGCCGGGATATACTTTTGATGTATATATTGGTCTGGATGCACTAATATCACTAACGAAACTGTTTAATAGCAATAAAAGGCTAGTGTCATGTCATATGTCTAATGTCTGATATAGACGCCGTAGTTTAATACGAG
>CAZCDQ010000168.1:0-7133 GCA_964497605.1 uncultured bacterium | reverse complement strand
TCAATATAATAGGAAAAGCATCTATGCGCAATATATTATGACGCCATGTATAGTACAAAAAAACGGAGGGATTCGGCAAATCCCCCCCCCCGTTTTTTGTCAGTGGCTTTATCGTCTGTTTCTGCCCTGACCGTTGCCGGTAGACTTTCGTGCCTCAATACCGATTCCATTACAAGCGCCGTTTCCGCGTGCCTGACCGATGCCGCTGCCGTCGCGAAGCCGCTGTTGAACTTTCGGTTGAGTACCGTCCGCCGGACCGTTCCTTTTACCGGCTGCCTTTTTGCCATTTCCGTTTCCATTGGCGCGAATCTGATTATCTGTATCATTGCCAGAACCGCTCCCAAGCTGCTGACCGGCGCCGCTGCCGTCGCGAAGCCGCTGTTGAACTTTCGGTTGAGTACCGTCCGCCGAACCGTTCTGAGCGGTAATATCCTCTGCAATAACACTGAGCGAAAGAACCGCGACAACCGCTACGGTGAAAACCTGAGTGAGTTTGTTAAGCTTTTTCATGACATCCTCCTTTTAAGATTATAGAATCCGGGACACGTTCCCGATTTCCGTTTGATAGTAAATGCAATGAGCGTGCCAATTGCTTAAAATGCTCATATTGCAATAATAATCAATAGGTTATATAATCCGGATGATATATGTGGGTTCAGCGTGAAAATGACAATTTTGTCGGGAATAGAAATAAGACTTACAGCGAAGGCTTTAGCACAATAGAGTTATAGTGATAGTTACAATTATGACAGAAAGCTACAATTTTGTTTGATTGTTATTTTGAAAGCGATGCATAGCCGCGTATGATTAAAAAAAATTGATTTGGGCGTGCGGGATAATAACTGAAGATTAACGTAACGGTTTATTTGTTCCGGAAGCGATACGGCGTTTATTAAAAATCCGGAAAAAATATAAAATCAGGCAGATAATTTCAATCTGCCTGATTCATATGCTTATCGATAAAAATGAGTGGTATTTCTTTTTACTAAATTTTTCCGGAACATTAGCCATACCGGGATTTGGATCGCCAGCACGGTACTGTAACGGGTTTTCGGCAGGATTGGGTGATGGTTCACCAATTTGTTCACCCTCGGATCCTCTCAGCGTATTTTTATCTCCGCCGGCGCATGAAACTGCCGATGAAATAATAAGCGCAACAATCAGGATTAGCACGATTAATAAGATGTTCCTTTTTCCCATTTTGTGTCTTTTCTTGCTATGAGATTTGAATTGAGAACGTTGTTCTCGGTCATGTTTTTATGGCTCACAACATATACCACGAATCCCACAAGGAATTTATGACCTTGAAAAGTAATATATAGTGGCAGAAATCACTATACAAGGAGATGTTTTCGTGACGGTATATCAGGAGAAAATGGTTTAACAGGATTGAGAATATCCCGATGTCATGACAGTTTTTATTGAATAGTAGAGGAAATTGATATTTTTCCGGTAATGATATCACATATTCAATGATATGGAATATTATTACCCGTGTCTAATACGGATCGATCATACGCCGCAGTGTCGATCAGACAAAAAAACTGTTACATTAGACTTGTATATATAACCAAAATACAGTAATATTCAATGAGACGATTTCTTAATTGGTGAACAGTGAGTTCAACGTGTATTTTTCACTTATTATTTCTCATTTTTCATTTTTCAAAAAAAAGGAGACTTGTTTCATGAAAAGGAAAAAGCTTATCGTATTGACACCTGCGCTCTATCTGTGTTCAATATTCCTGTTTTCTATTGTTTGTTTTGCGCAATTTGGAACTTTTACAAAGGAAGACCTGATTAGATTCACTCCTGAATGGGAAGGTGAGCGTTATCCCGATGGACGGCCGAAAGTTCCCGATGATATCATCCGGCGTATGAAATGGACTGAAGCCGAGGAAGCTTGGGGCGGATGCAGAGGAGCCGGGTATCATTACCAATTTGAACCCACCTATATGGGCGGTTGGTTTAATATGCACCCGGAACGTGTCGTTGTCGGCAGGGCTGTCACCGCGACATATATACCGAGACGTCCGGATGTAAGTGAAGTGACCGTTGAAATTGGCAAAAAACTTACCGGTTCTCAAGCCGGAGGTCAAAATTCATGGATTATCGATAAACTGATAGAAGATGATGTCATGGTTGTAAATATTTTTGGCAAAGTTATTGATGGGCCGTTGGTCGGCGGTAACCTTGCAAATTCGGTCTGGAAAAAAACCGGGGGGACCGGAATAATCGTTGACGGCGGTGTTCGCGATTTAGGCCAGATTTACAGACTTCCACCCGATTTCAATGTTCTCATGCGCGGAGCACATCCATCCAGTTCAGTCATTGGCGATCTCGCAGGAATCAATATTCCAACCACAATTGGCGAAGCTATCTGCATGCCCGGAGATGTCGTGCTGCTTACAATAGAGGGTGTGGTATTCATCCCTCCGCATCTGGCTGAAAGTATTGTGGAAAGAGCTGAATCTACCCGATTACGAGACAATTTTGGATTTCAAATGCTGCATGAGGGTAAATACACTCCGGGACAAATAGATAGCCGTTGGTCTGATGAAATTAACAATAGTTTTATTCAGTGGATGAAAGATAATGTTAATAATTTTGATCTGCATCATGTGCCTGCTGAACGGGTAAAAGAAGTAATAGCAGATTGGGCCGAGAGGATGCGTAAACAAGACTGAATTTTATATGGTTGTAACAAGCGTGAATTTTACGGCGCATCGGTGGTGTCTGACGGTGGCCTATGTACATATCGCAACCTTACTGTAAAAATCTCGTTCAGAGAAAAGGAGGGTTTCAATCCACGGGAAGGATATGATTGGACTCAAACGAAAGGATAACTGAAATGCTGCAAAAAACTATCTTTCCGCTTGTGTTGGTAATGTGCGCTCTTTCAATGGATACTGACGCCGACCCGTGGGCGGTATCGATCGATGCCGGGCTGACGCTTACACAGAATGCCTATTCAGATAACTGGGCCGGCGGTGAGAACGGATCGGCAAACTGGATGTTTCTTTCCAACAGCCTCGCCGAAAAACAGATTCGGCCGTGGTTGAACAACAAGAATGTCCTGAAACTCCAGTTCGGCCAGAATTACACACAGGACAACGATTCAAAGAATTGGGGCAAACCGAAAAAATCCAACGACCTCATCGATTTCGAATCCGTGTTCCGGTTTAGCATGGGATCGTGGGCGGATCCGTTCGCTTCGGGCCGTATCGAAACCCAGTTTATTGATAAGTCCGATCCGAATAAAGGTGTTATCATCAATCCGATAACGGTTACCGAATCACTCGGTGCCGCGAAAGTATTAACCAAGGAGGAGTTCCGCGACTGGACAATCCGTTTCGGCGGCGGCCTCCGCGAGCATATCGACCGCGAGGCTCTTGATCCTGTCAGTGGGAAGCGCGAAACTGAAACGAGCATGGACGGGGGTGTCGAGTTTGTTAATGACCTGAGAACTCCCTTGGCCGGGGGGCGTATCAAGCTCCAGAGCAAGCTGATCGTTTTCCAGGCGCTGTTCTATACGAAAGCCGATGAGTTCGAGGGAATGGTGAACGAGAATTATTAGCGCAGTCCCGACATCAACTGGGAAAATACATTTACGGCATCGATTACAAAATACCTTATGGTCAACCTCTATACACAGTTTCTATATGACAAGGAGATCGACCGGGCAGGACGGTTCAAGCAGACACTTGGATTAGGATTGACATGGAAATATGAAAGGATAGGTTAATGATCGAATGAGATAAATATTAATCCTAACTGCGAAAATATATCAAATTGTTATGTAAATGGGCTCAAATCAATTCAGAATTTGGTTAATCCAAATTTGTTGATTTTTCAGATCTGAATTCCGGCACGATTGATTGAGCTATTTTAAACATATCGCCGTTTGAATAAATATTGACGAGTAAATCCTCGATACGTTTTAAAATGGCTTTTTGATTATTACCGTTGCTTGTGTACGCAAAGATTTTATCGTGAGGAGTCTTGCAGATGCTTTCGTCATTAATGTAGGTTAAATCCTCAAACAGTTTTTCGCCGGGCCGGATACCGGAATATTCTAATTGAATATCTTTATGTAGTTCAAGACCGGACAGTTTGATCATTGTTTTCGCTAAATCCTCAATTTTAACCGGTTCTCCCATATCGAGAATATAGATTTCCCCGCCATTTCCAAAACTCGCAGCCTGAAGCACCAATTGGACTGCCTCTTCGGTTAACATAAAGTATCGTTTCATATCCTTATGAGTAATCGTTACCGGTCCGCCGTTTTTAATTTGTTCTTTGAAAATATTAATGACGTTGCCCGAGGAATCAAGGACGTTGCCAAAACGAATTGTAATAAACGCAGTTTCATTACCGGAATTCAGGTTTTGGATATATTTTTCGGCAATTCGTTTTGAAAGGCCCATAATTGAAGTCGGATTGACCGCTTTATCAGTAGAAATAAATACAAAAAGATTGGAATTATTGTTCACCGCTTCATCGGCAAGTATTTTTGTTCCTAAGACATTATTAATAATAGATTCCTGAATATTTCGCTCCATCATGGGAACATGCTTGTATGCTGCTGCATGAAAAATGACGTCGGGTTTGTGCTTATTAAATATATACCGGATGCGTTCTTTGTTTGTAATATCTGCAATAATTGGTATGAAACTGTTGTCCTCAAAAATGGCGTTTCTCGCGAGATAAAAAAGCTCTGTTTCCGATTGGTCAAGCGCGATGAGGAATTGCGGCTGGTAATTCATAATCTGTTTACATATTTCCGATCCGATACTTCCGGCGGCGCCGGTAACCACAACGACTTTGTTTTTTATAACCGTTGCAACTGATCCGACGTCAATGAGCAATTTGTCTCGCTTGAGCAGGTCTTCTATTTCGATATCACGGATATTTTCCAATTTGATGTTCCCCATTACAATATCGTCTGTCGAGGGAATAATGGAGTATTCAATTTTAAGGTCGGTCGTTGTTTGAATAATTTTTTGAATAAGATTTCTCGAAGCTTTCGGAATAGCGATCAATACTTTTTGAGTATGTGTTTTTTTAATAATATCTTCTATATCGCTGATTGGCCCCCAGATTCTGATGCCGTTAATTCTCATGCCGATTTTATTTTCATCGTCATCAACAAATCCGACCACTTGCATTTTAGGATAATTATTTCTTCTGAGAGATTCTGTAAATATCTCGGCAGTTGTTCCGGCTCCAACGATGAGTGTTTTAATCAGGGAATTATCGCCGTCGAGAAAATGTTTTTTCCTGTTTAAATAAAGAAAAAGATAATGATATATCATAAGAATCGCGAACGTGAATACCGCATCGATGAGGAAAACCAAGGGTGAAATGTCGTTCAATGCGGGTAAAGATTGGCTGAATGCAACAAGTGTGCAAAAAGATAGAAATACTAAAACTGCGGTTTTTAATGTGTCATAATAACTTAATGAAAAATGTGAAATACGTTTGAAATTAAAAAAACTGAAAATCATGAATTTTACAGTTATGACGATCGGTATTGTATTAATAATAAGAGTTCTTACATTCGAAATGACGGAAATGCGAGAAAAAAGAAAAAGAGAGGCCATAAAGCTGACACTGAATATTACAGAATGAATACTAAATATAATGATATTAAAGAGTAATCGTTTCTTAGAAAACAGATCGATTGGGATAATTCTCTTAAAAAAATCCATTTTTTTCCATAATAAACTTAAGCAGGGTCAGTTATTTGATTAAACGGTAAAATATGTGCACAAAAAACATTTTTGTCAAGTAGATGTTCAGGAGTAACTGGTGGCTAACATCTTATTAGCATATAATAATTTAAGTAACTTACTTATAGCGCTGAGACATAAATTTATAATGTGCCGGATTTGCGAGACCGTTTATTTCCTGCCGGCGTGTTGAAATATGTGGTTCGCGGCCGAGATTATTCGAGTAATACCAGTATTTCATTTTAAAATGCTTTACATGACCAATCCCATGTTTAGCAAGCATAGAACGGGATTGAGGATATAAGGGTACAGAAAAAAAGACATTGAGGACAAGATCTCCTCCTGTTTTAATACCGGTAAAGCCGATTTCAACCTCACGAAATGTCCGTGATAATACCGCGCCGAATCCTTTGTCGTCAAAGAGAAAACGGCCTCCCATAAGTGTTATTCTGCAATCGTAGGCAGCGTCAGAATATGTCATTTTCAGCAACGCAAGTTTATGAGAAATTTTCTTGTATTTAAACTCATGGTTTTCGAAACGTTGTTCTCCATATAATCCACCGTGAAAATTGATTGATAGTATATCGTCATACATCGAAAGGAAAAACTCCTGATCGATGCCGTATATATCCTGTCTGAAAACACCGATATTGGTAAATGAAATCATATGTTCGGATATTGTCCGTGCGGCCATAATTCCGATATTTCCCGGTTTGTAATATTCATGTAGGTCATATTCATTGTGTAAAAAGAAATCGACCTCGAAGTTGGCAAGCACGGCGTCGGACAAACGATATGTAAAACGATGGCCGATGCCGGTTTTAAATATAAAGGGGTCGTAAAACTGACCGAAATTTGCTTTGAGCGGTATGTCAAAAAAGAGCAAACCCTTTTTTGCAGGATAATATGTATTAACATCATATAGATCAGGGAAATATTTTTTTGTAAAACTTATCCGCTCGGATGTGCAATCTGTCAGTAGTTGAGATGTGACGACCGGAATACCCCATGCCGTTTGAATAATATCAATACGTTTAATACCGATATTTCGAAAAACAGGAAGCAGTTTCAGCGTTTTGTTCTTTATGTTCTCGTAACCGTTATAATCGCTTCTGAACCCGACAGGCCAATAGAATATTTTTAGTATTGTACCGTCCCGGACAAACTGGATATCACGGTGTCCTGATTCGGCAAGATTATCAGCGAAACTTTGGAAATCATACGCTGTCACATTATTATTGATACAAAACATGAAACACCAGGAAAACAGTATGTTGAAAAACAATAATCGAATGTAACCGATATCAAACATATATACCTTTCAGCAATATTTTTCCCTTTCATAATATACTCGACAGTCAAAAGTTCTCAAATGTAAAATAAAAGTCAATTGAACACATC
>CAZCDQ010000167.1:0-7141 GCA_964497605.1 uncultured bacterium | reverse complement strand
CAACCCTTTAACTGACAACTCATTACAACAACTCCGAAACTTGAGTTATAAATATATACTGAACAAGCATAGAAACAAGTAAAAAACCAACACGTTAATAGCTTATCTGCAGAGATTATCTCGAATTCTATAATAAAGTTTTTCGTTTATCCCGTTAGCTAAGCTTGATATCCGGGAAACCAAAGAAATACAAAACGACCTCACCCTTTCATTCCCTCTCCTTGAAAGGAGAGGGCTGATTGATAGTATTGCAGCTCCCCCTCGCCCGCTGGCGGGAGAGGGGGTTAGGGGGGTGAGGGTGGAACAATAGCAGTTGCTGACTTAACGGGATAACCCAATAAAGTTTTTCAATGGGGCTAGTTTCCCAGCCCCATCATTTACAATCACGCATCCCTTGTCACTACTTCCGTCGGGATATCCACACCAACCGCCTGCCGTATCCGGTCGCCTGCGAATGTTCGTGTTCCGATTTCGCCCTGTAACACTGCAATCGACCGTTTCTTCAGCCTGAATAACGAATTCTCGAAATAGTCCGCTGTGAACTGACGTGTTTCGCCGAGCAGCACCTTGGCTGTATCGGGTGTTATAACAATCGTCAATTCGCTTCCGGCTGATTTATTTTTCCTGATTCTACCGCCTATACTCCATGACGTTTAAATGCCTCCGTAAAACACACCCGCCGTTTAACTTTTTTCATTGACTCCTTGTCCTTTTTACTGTAAACTTATTTAAGGACAAGACCCTCATTTGTTGCCCCTCCGGGGGAAAGGAGGGGACCCTTGTGTTTGGGTATTTACATTCTCTGTTTTACCCAGGAGTGAACTCCGGGGAATTTTTTGATTAAAAATTTTATTAACGATATTTTCATATAATAACATATACATTTATAGGAGTGAAAAATGAAACACATAATTGCAATTCTAACAATTTTCTCCCTTTTTGTTTCTTGTCAGAGCACTCCTGCAAAACCCGTGGTCGCCATTGTTACCAACATAGGAACAATTGAGGTTACCCTTGATAATCAGCGTGCGCCGGTCACTGTAAAAAATTTTCTATCTTATGTGAGGGACGGTTTTTATAATGATACGCTGTTTCACCGGGTGATTTCCGGTTTTATGATACAGGGAGGCGGATTCGGCTCCGATCTTCAGCAGAAAGAAACCCGCTCGCCCATTCCGAACGAATCCGGCAACGGGCTCCTCAATAAACGGGGCACGATTGCCATGGCCCGGCAACGGGCGCTCGACAGCGCGACAAGTCAGTTCTTCATCAATCTCGTCGATAATACACATCTTGATAAAAGCAAATATGCTGTCTTCGGTGAGGTCACAAAAGGGATGGATGTTGTCGATAAAATCGCCGGTCTTCCGACACAGAATCTCGGTGGCGCGTTTGCCAATATTCCGGTTCAGCGGGTAATTATCGAACGGATAGAAATACGGTGACAGCGCTCTCTGCGAATGATATCATCGAACATCTCGGACTCGTCCCGCTCGAGATCGAGGGAGGCTACTTTCGTGAAACATACCGTTCGAATGCGCCCTATCCGGACGAACCGGCGAAAAATTTGTCGACAGCCATATACTATATGCTCACACCGGACACATTTTCGGAAATGCACCGTCTTTCCGCCGACGAAATATTTCATTTCTATCTTGGCGATACGGTTCTTATGCTTCAGCTTCACGTGGACGGCACATCGGGTATTGTAACGCTCGGGCAGGATATCGCGCAAGGCGAACATGTCCAGGTTATCGTCCCCAAAGGTACCTGGCAGGGCATGATGCTTCGGGATGGCGGCAAATTCGCGCTCATGGGGACAACGATGTCACCCGGATTCGATTATGCGGATTACGAAGCGGGACGCGCGGAAGACCTTATCGAACATTATCCCGGACGCAGAGAACTCATCCAAAAACTGACACGTACATAAAACACTAATTGCAGAATATTATCAGCGCAAAATAAGGGTAACACCTCTTTTCAGGTGTTACCCTTATTTCTTCCGATTAAAACCCTATTATTATTCCGTTTTGAAATTCGCTTTGAAATATTCAAGCGCTTCACGGATCACCGCAACATCGCCCGGAGCCTTCTTTTCGGCAACAAGCGCAAGCGGTGCGCTCATACCCAGCACAGGAGTAAATCCGCGCGAAGAGATGGCTTTAATGAAATCCTTGCCGGTTTCGAGATTGACCGCGCCGGTCGGCATAACGATACGGCCGTTGTGACGGTCGCGGACATACGGCGCCAGTAGGTCGGAGATACCTTTGAAACCGTGGGTTCGTGCCGGGAAGACTTTGATAGCGTCCGGCTCATTACTGTCATCACGTTCGATGAAATAATTCAGCTCGCTCGGTGTGAATACCGCAGGAGCACAGAAACGGTTTTCGGCATGCGCGCGTTTCACAAACTCGACGCCTTCACCGTACCCGCCCATTACGTCCGCCGGAGCGACAATCATGTCAAATCCCATCTCGATAGCCGTATCAAGCTCTTTTGGATTGATGATCGAGCCGACACCGAGCACGAACGGTTTGTCCGCTGGAGCTTCATCGCGGCGCTTTCTCAGCTCGGCCATACCCTCGTTGAGAAGACCGGGATCGATTCGGAATGTACACTCGCTCACATAACCCGCCTGATACACTTCCCACATGGTATCGACAAAATGCTCGGGAGCGGTAATGTGGCTTTTGTTCATAACAACGACAACACCGCTTGCACGAAGCGCAGTGTCGACACGTTTAACATCGTAAGTATAATCTGCCATGTTTGACTCCATTCTTTCTGATATTTATATGCTGTTTATTACTACACTGCATCCAAAATCGGTTTTTATCTAAGGGCGCTGACACCGCCGCCGGTTTTGGCGCGTTTGATTTCTTTTTCGATCATCGCAAGCGTCGCCATGGTCGTATCGCCCGGAAATTCCTGAACAATTGCACCGTGAGCAGCGCCGTAATCGACCGCTTCCTCGGTGCTCTTGCCCATCATCAGCGATGCGGCAACACCGTTGCAGAACGAGTCTCCGCCGCCGGTACGATCGGCAATCTCGACACGTTCGCGGACAACGGCCTGATAGATCGTGTCTTCCTTAACATCGTATAAAACGGCGCCCCAGTTGATCATGTCAGCGGAAAGCGCGCTTCTGAGCTGGGTGCCGATGATTTTAAGATTCGGATAGTCCTTAGAAACAGCGCGAAGCGTATCGGTATAGGCCTCCATGAACACTTCCATCGGCTCGTCCTTGCCGACCTTACGGGTATCATAGCCAAGGGCATCGGAGAAATCGCCCTGATTGCCGACAAGAAATTCGGTTTCGGAGACAATGCCGCGGTTGATTTCGCGTGCTTTCTCTTTGTCCGGCTCGACTTTCGAACGGTAGTTCAGATCGAACGACCGGAATGTACCGTGCTTTCCGGCTGCTTTCATCGCCTCAAGGGCGAAATCTGCGGTCTGTTTGCCAATCAGTGTGAAAATACCCCCAGTGTGGAACCATCTGACACCCTGCGAAAACAGCACATCCCAGTCGAAATCGCCGGGCTTGAGCGCTGTCGCGGCGGCGTGGGCACGGTAATATTCGGTCATCGACGGCAGAACGCCTTTACCTTTCCAGGTAAAATTAATGCCGTTGTGAAGCGAACCCTTAGCATCGGTCGAATGCTCGCCTTTGCCGGTGTTGTTGAACCAGATGATGTTCGAGGTGTCGACACCGGCTTCATTAAGCTGCATCTCGATGTTGCGTCCGATACCGTCGTCGACAAGCGCAGTCACCACAGCGCCTCTCAGTTTAAACGCGTATGAAATGCCCTCTGCAACATTCGTTTCGCCGCCGCCGTGCCAGATGCGTGCGGAGCGGGCACGTGCCGTCGGAACATCGCCGGGATCGATTCTCATCATAACTTCACCGAGCGATACAAGGTCGTACTTGCATTCATCGGCAGATTTGAATGTAAATTTTGTTGCCATAATATTACCTCCATTGATGTGTGAATGAAAAAATGATATGTCAAAAAACGCTGTCGTTTCGAAGAGAGGTTCAGATAAGAATAATAATAAATCCGCAGTAAAAATCAAAGTAATAAATCGAAAAAAAGCCTCGTCACGCGGATAGAATAATACACCGTATCCGCTGCGCTGGCAGAATTCGATAATATTTATCAATATAAACGGTGGCGAAACGAATTAATATAAGACCTGCATCCTCGTCCCCAGCATATTCACATTTCCCACATCAACGAGGTCAGCTCTGATATAATTCACCATGATCCGCGAATTCGCATTCAGGTACCAGTTAATCCCCAGTGTCATATTCCTCAACTGTCCGCCCGCAATCGCGCCGCTGTCAAGGTCAAGGTACGAATACCGCGCTGCAGCCTCGACCGCACCGTATCCGCCAGTTCCCACGCTTCTCAGCGGAATGACATTTGTAAACGAACCGGACTTGTAAACGCGGTGCTCACCGGTTAGAAACCAGCTTGCCTGCGCGTAATAGCTGAAAAATGCCGGATTGTCGAGCGTATCATTCGATACCCGCGTGGAAAACACTTCGGCCTGCACCGAATAAGGCCCGTAAACCAACGCCGACTCGCCGTTATAAAGCATCATCGATTCGCATGCGAATGTACCCGTGTCCACCATTTCGGGCGCAAGGTTTATCTCGGGAGTTTGATCGTACGATGCGGCTCCGTCCGTGATCATTCTCGTGATTGAAAAACCAAAATGCAACAGTTTTGCCCCGTTTCCCTCGTAATAGGGCATTCCGAAAACGCGTCCGGAGATATTATATCCCTCCTCGGTACTGCCGTAACCATCGTTAGCGGTATTTGCAAACACACCCGCAGCCCAATTAAGACGGCTTTCAAACACATCGGAAAAAACCTGAACGCCGTTATTCCAACCCGGGGAAAACAGATTTGGGAGCGCACGTTCCATGAACGTAAGAAATCTTACGCTTGTTATGCTTTCGAGACTGAACGGCTGTCTGATATGTCCGGCACGCAGCGTAACCGGGAGTCCGGTATATGTGACATAGACGTTTTTGAGTTTTACAGCGCCGCCTGAAAAATCGAGCTGTACGATAAAGTCCATATTGTCATAAATTGATCCGGTTGTATTGAACCAGATCTGCCTGAAATCCGTTCCGTTGGTAAAATCCCCGACCGCCTGTTTCACATTGTCGCCGGGGCTCATCCAGACCCAGTCGTTCAGCATCCGGCCGCCGATTTTTAGGTTGTTCAGCTCCTGTGCCGTTGTAAAACCGTTAAACGTGTTACAGAAAAAGAACAGTGCTGCTGCAAATGAAAAAATCTTCATAACGTGCTTTTCATTTTTGTTCAATATGATATATGTCCTTATGGTGTTACATTTGTTACCCTCGTTCGGCTTTCTCTAAAATTTCGAGAACCTCCTCGGGCGATCCGGCGTTTGTGATGCTTTTTCTGATATCGACCTGGCCAAGTGTCCGGGCAATCTGTGCAAGGGTTTTGATATGCTTCCCGAATTTTGCTTTGGGGACAAGCAGCAGAATGACAATATGAACCGCAACACCGTCGAACGATTCAAAATCAATGCCGTCTTTCGAAATACCGATGGCGCCGACAATCTCGTCGATGCAGTCAATGCTGCCGTGAGGAATGGCGATCGTCTCACCGACACCGGTCGACATCGACTTCTCACGCTGAAACACGACATCGAGGACAGTGTCACGGTCGCGGAGACTGAGTTCATGTTCCGAAATGAGAAGATCCACCAGTTCTTCGATGGCTTCCATTTTATCAACGGCTTCGAGATCCGTTTTTATGACATTATCGCCCATGAAATCTGATAGTTTCATTTTTTCCGCTCCTTTTTATTCTTGATTCGTCTGAGGCGGAAATTATCCTCGCGTTCCCGTTCCTCAAGGGTGCTTCGGATAAACCGTATTTCGTTCCGGAGCCTCGGCATGAGCATTTCCTCCAATGCGTTAATGCGTCTGGTGGTTTTCCTGATTTCGCGTCCCAGCCGTTTCAGGCTCGCCTCGAGCGGTGCGAGTTCGAGAATGTCGCCCAAAATGTCTTTGAACCGTTCCTTCGTTTCGAAAATGCGCAGCGTGGCTGTCGGGGAATAATTCTCCCGAAACTGTGTATCGAGTCCCTCGATATCGACAATTTTCGGTATTTCGACTCCCCAGTTCAGTTCCTTCCGAATATCGACACGAACCTTCTCATCCTCTATCGCAACCGCAGGATCGAGCCCCTCCCACCCGTCGATTGCCCTGGAGTTGTTCATACAATAAAACGCTTGAATCATTTTATCGTGAAGTTTATCCCGTTTTTCCACAAGCGGCTTTATCAGCTCCATGAACTGCGACATGAGCGCCTCACGTTTATGTTTCAGAAGCTCCACACCCTCACCGGCAAGGCTAAGCTGCGATTTCCGGGAAAGGAGATTCATCCGTGTCGGGCTGATTTTTTCCATAATCATTCCATGTTACATTGAGACCGTTCAAACTTAGAAAAACGGCGTCTGGGTGCCGTCCTCCATGATCTCGGTGAAATAACGGCTGATGAGGTCCTTGTTGATTCTGTTCAAATCCTCTTTCGAGAATATCTGTAATAACGACCATCCAAGATCGAGAGTCTCGGTAATGTCGCGCGTTTTCGACCCCTGGCCGATCATCTCGTTCTCGAACCGGCCGGCGAACGTAAGATATTTTCGGTCCATCTCGGTCAGGGCTTCCTCGCCCACAATCGACATCAACCGGCGTATGTCGATTCCCTCTGAATAGCAGGCGTAAAGTTGATTCGAAAGCTCACGGTGATCGTCGCGGGTTTTACTCTCGCCGATACCATTGTTCATGAGCCGCGACAGGCTCGGCAGCACATCGATGGGAGGATAGATGCCCTGGCGGTGAAGTCCCCGCGACAGAACAATCTGCCCCTCGGTAATGTAGCCGGTCAGGTCGGCGATGGGATGCGTGATGTCGTCATCCGGCATGGTCAGGATCGGCAGCATCGTAATGCTGCCTGTATTGCCGCGAATCCGTCCCGCGCGCTCATAGAGCATCGAAAGGTCACTGTACATGTATCCCGGATACCCGCGCCGACCCGGTATTTCCTCGCGGGCGGTGGCGATCTCGCGGAGCGCTTCGCAATAGTTC
>CAZCDQ010000166.1:0-7146 GCA_964497605.1 uncultured bacterium | reverse complement strand
CATTACCCTTTAATCTATATATAGTATGTACCGAAGTCAAGTGAATAGCCCAATAAGTATTTTTTATGTTTTCTCATTACTTTCATATTTTCTACCACATTATTTGCAGAAACCGTGACCATTGAAGGAATAGCAACACTGGAAAATCAGTCTTATCACAATACTATTAAAGTAAGATTTGAAAGAATAGCACCAAGTGTCTTATTGGATAGCACTTATACGGTGGCAGATGGTAGATTCTCAGTAGGAATAGAGGCTGGTATATATAATATTTCATATTCAAAAGAAGGATATTTTACCTCATTTATGTATGACATATCGCTCTATAGCAATACAGCTTTAAATGATATAATTCTTTCTGAAAAAACGACATTATTAAATGTCCCCTTAAACTTTTCTTCAATTCAATCAGCAATTAATTCCGCCAGTGATGGTGATACGATTCTTGTTGCTCCGGGAACATATTTTGAGAATTTAAATTTCAACGGGAAAAATATAACTGTTGCCTCGCATTTTCTTACAACAAATGATACTACTTATATTTCTCAAACTGTTATTGATGGAGATGAAAAGGGTAGTGTCGTAGATTTTCTAAATAATGAAGATTCGAGGGCAACTTTGACCGGCTTCTCTATCATTAATGGCGATTCTGATGCTACTACTTATCCTGAAAGAATCGGAAGTGGAATTTTATGTATGAATTCAAGTCCCACATTTCGAAATTTAGTAATTAGAAATAATAATGAAGGCGGCATATACTGTATAAACTCTTCTCTACACATTGAATATGTTGATATACTTAATAATAATGCCAATAGTTATGGTGGAGGAATAACTTGCGAGGAAAATTCAAATATTACATTTTTAAACGGTAATATTAAGAACAATATTAGTGGAGGTGGAATCACAAATGATTGTGGCGCTATTTACTTATCATCATCAACATTACAATTAAAAAATGTTATCATAGATAACAATACTGGAACTGCAATAAATGCACATGGCTCATCTAATGTATTAGTAGAAAGCTGTATTTTAAGTAAAAATAGTGCTTATTTTGCAGGAATCTGGTGTGGTGATGGAACAGATTTATCTTTGGAAAATGTAATTTTGTCGAATAATTCAGGTCATGTGCTTTATTTGACAGGTGGTAATAATACAACACTTATAAACGTAAATATAAGTGATAATATTGTTTTTAAGAATATATTGGGTGATGTTTCTGGTGGCGGGATAAATATTAGAAATGCTGATAATGTTACAATAAAAAATTGTATTATTTCAAACAATAAGGGCAATTATGGTTTGAATAATATCTATACAAGTGGGCAACTTGAAATAATCAACTCAAACTTTTGGAATAATGAGGGGGGCAACTTATTAAATACGGGAGATTTCGTTGGGAAAAATGTAACAATAAATGCTAATGGTGATTCTTGTGATGCATATTATAATATTCAATTAAATCCCCGTTTTATTGACGCTAAAAAAGGTAATTATCATTTATTAGATAATAGTCCTTGTATCGGCGCAGGAACACCAGAAAATGCACCAGAATATGATATAGAGGGAAATAAACGTGGCACAACCCCTGATATGGGTACGTATGAAAATGTATTAGATGCACCAGTTCCATCTTATCCCCCATCAATCACAACAACATCATTACCGGATGCAACCGAAGGTATCAATTATTCAGAAAAAATATCAGTTGTAAACATGGATGACGGCGAGTCACTGGAATTTGAGCTATTAGAATTTCCTGAATGGATATCAATCAATGAATCAGGTGTTTTATCTGGCCTACCTGAATATGATGATGACGGACTTGACGTTCCAATTTCTATCAGAGTTACTGACGCAACCGGATTCTCTGATACATTGACAACCACTTTTGATGTTATCGATGTTGAGCATCCTCCTGTAATAGTATCTATCGAATTACCTGATGCCACACAATTTCAGAAATATGAATTTCCTCTTGAAGTTCAAGATGCAGATTTCACCGACAATTTTAGATATAGTATTTTGGATGGGCCGGCATGGTTGGCAGTAAATGTTTCGGGTCAATTATTGGGGACACCCGAAGAAAGTGATATGGCAAATAATATTCCCGTTTCAATTAGAGTAGAAGATGCCACAGGACTTGCTGATACGCTCAACACAACAATAAATGTATTAGAAGGTATAATCGTATCAGCTGATGAGGAAATTCCATCTGAGTTCAGTATAAAAGGCATATATCCCAATCCTTTTAATCCTCATACTACCATTGAATATACTATTCCGAATGATGGTCATATTAAATTGACAGTATATAATTCCTTTGGTCAAAAAGTAACAACTCTTAAAGATGAATACCAACAAACAGGGAATTATTCTGTAACATGGAATGCGTCAGAATTCTCCAGCGGTATGTATTTTTGCATATTAGAAGCAAATGGATATATTCAAACACATAAGATGATGCTTATGAAATAGGAAATGAAGTAACTATCTGATATTATTAGAAAATACTGGTTGAAATTTATCCATTTTATTGATAAAACTTTTCAATCAACAAAGAATATGAAAACACTGCAAGACCATATAAAAGAGCAGATGAAAAATCCCGAATTCGCAAAAGAATACGACGAATTTGGCGTAGAATATGAAATGGTACGTCAGACTATCCGCGCACGAATCGAGACCGATTTTATTCCCCAAATACCTTCAGAAAAGAAATAGGCAGAACTTTATTTTCATCTTGTCAATCATGTAAATCCTGTCTATTTAATTTTTTTCTTTGTAGGGGTTTGATTAATCAAACCCCTACAATTGCATATACAATTAACCGGTTATCGCGTTAAGTCAGCTCGATATTCAAGGAGCTAAAGAATTGTTAAAAAAACCTCACCCTTTGATTCCCTCTCCTTAAAAGGAGAGGGTGTACTACGTGCAAAACGCATAATTTGCGATCAATGTCAGTATATTGGCTCCCCCTCGCCCGCTGGCGGGAGAGGGGGTAAGGGGGGTGAGGGTGGAACAACATTCGTTTTTGACTTAAATTGATAACCGAATACAATCATACTATCACGAACTAATATCCTCAATATCCCCGTTCTTTATAAATCTCATTGACACGGTGCATGTGTTCCGTGCCGCCCTTGACCGCCGCCGAAAAGAAAATGCCCGGGGTGTTTCCGGTACGGCGGATCACGGTGTCGGCAATCTCCATGCAGGCCGCCCAGAAAATCTGATTGAGAATCGCGCCGGAGGCCGGGCAGACTTTCCGGTCGAATCCCGGAATGGCGAACCGCCCGTATGTGTCGCACATCCGTCCCACATGAATGTCGGACTCTTTCGGTACCGTCCTCCCCGCGGGTATACGGATGTCGCGGGTCATCGGCCCCATGGACGCCACTTTCATCTTTCGTTTCCTGAATGTGTCTAACGCCATGAGATCGTATTCATCGTCCGGCTGGAACAACCCCATGATCACTGTATCTTTCGACGTGCCCTCGAACGGTTGACCGTGGCAGGTCAGTTCGCCGTTATCGAAATGCAGCCCCCGAGTCATCGCGAGACCGCCGCGCCGTGTCTGCCCCTCCGCGGACAGGGAGTTGCGGTACCGGCTGTATACGTATACTTTACCGCCTTCCAGTACCGAATCGACCGCCATATCGGCAATACGGCGTATATCACCGTACTCGGCGCCGATCATCTCAATCTGATCCATGATTGTGTAGAAATAATCGTCCATAAGCGGCGCATTGAGGTCTGCCCATTCGGCGTTCGATCCCAACGCGGGTTCATCGCCCTGCACCGGCATGGTCACTCCCTCCCGTGAGAGAATCCGGCAGGCATCCGCCTGCATCATCCAGAATGTAGTTAGGCCGATGATGCCTGAGACCGGACCGGTCGGCGCCGGCGAACCCGGCACATACATGATCGCGCCCAGGGTGGAGATGTTTGTCTCAATCCAAATATGCGAGTAGGGACGCATCCGCACTTTCGCCGAGTCGCGGACAATGAGATCGGAACGTTTGGCATCCATTCCCCAGGGCGCGGGGCCGCCGATGACAAAAATGTCTTTTTTTACCAGGTCCTCATGCGGGCCGCCCCAGATGCTCGCGAGAAACAGGTCGCCCTTTTTCGCACGGTCGACATTATAACCCATGGTGAATATTCCGGGGTTGCCGTGACGGTCCGGGAACATGTCGTAGGCGGTATTGTGTCCCATATCCCATGAGCACCAGCAGGTGCCGCCGGATTTGACTGTGCGCGCAATGGCGTAGGATGCCTCGAGGAGATTCTCCGACTGTGTATGGCGAATCCATCGAAGCATATCTCTGACCTTTTCGGTATACAGGATACCGAGCGGTTTCGGGGGAACAATGGCGCCCCTGTCCGTCATTTCAGGATTTCTTCCGACGGTTTGCGCTTCAGCATACTGCGCGCGGCATCCGGCCGCTCCGGCAATCATCAACGGCAACAATCGTAAGGAATCGCGGCGTTTCATCGTGAACCTCCCTTTTTGCAATACGTGATTCTTTCTTATTAATATCGTTGTTTTATCATATCGGCACAGCGCTGTCACGGGCGATTCAGGAACAGATACGCCAGCATTCCCGCGATAAAGAAATTGGTATCGAGCAGGAGCTGATGATAGAGCCGGAAAAATAGGCCCTTGCGGCTGAGCAGCCCGATACAGATAATACTATATACAATAGGGAGAATCAGGATCAGCGAGCTAAATTCGATTTCCCCCAGTGCTGCAAGGACAATAAAAAGCGCGGCGAGCGAAACATTAAGCATATAGAGGAGCCGCTCGGTCCGGGCCTTTCCGATTAAAACCGGAATTGTCTCAAGCCCGACAAGTTTATCCGACTGCATACCGCCGATAGCGAGAATGGTGGTTTTGCTGAAAACGATTACAAACACATACGCGGCGGCTGCAAGCACAATCAATCCCGGGAAAGTTTTATAAACAATCGCAGGAAGTATGACCGAGGCGAATGTCCAGGCGGTTGCGATGAGGATATCTTTTGAGCCGGGAATATCGCGAATACTCCGGACATTGAGTTTCCATTTACTAGGAATAATTCGAACGCTGTATAATCCGCCGAGGACGTATGAGACAATAACAAGCGCGAATATAATAAGGTTTGTCTGAAAAGCTATGACTAACGATATGATCGACGACACAATCGCAAATCCCAAAAACACACGCCAGTATTTCCGGATATACGGCGCCCCCTCGGTCATCGAAATATATTTCCAGTTAATCTCGAGATATTTGTTAATCACATGCATGGGAAACAGATAAAACAGCGTCATAAAAAGATACTGCGGATACGGCGGAATTCCCATGAGATGACACATGGCATAGGTCAACGCGGCGGCGGCGACACATGTTACGAAATTCCCTTCGACCGCAAGAAACGCAAAATGTTTGAAATATCCCACAATGCCCTGACGGATATTCGGCGTATATGCCAATATCGTATCGACAACCTCCTTGATTACCCATTGCGGTGTTGAGGCCCCGGCGGTAATGCCGATGGTATTGTATTTCGAAAGCGCCTCCATATCAAGTTCGGAGTACTCCTCGATATGAAAAGTCGGCTGGCCGATTTCACGGGAGATTTCGGCGAGGCGGTTCGTATTCGCGCTGTTTCTGCCTCCAACGACAACAGTCGCGTCAGTTTTTTCAGCGAGCATTCTGACATCTTCCTGACGGTGCATGGTTGAGGAGCAGACCGTTTTCGCTACAAAGCATTCGTCGGCGTGTTTTCGGATTTCCTCGGCAACCTCATCGTACATAGGGATATTCAACGTGGTCTGGGCGACAACACATGCTTTTCCCATGTGCGGAAGCACCCGCGCCTCCTCGATATTCTCCACAACAGTTGCGTTATTGTCGGCGAATCCAAGCAGAGAATCGATCTCGGCATGTCCGCGGTCGCCGACTATTACGATCGAATAGCCCATGGAATAATATTTCTTGATGATGACCTGACTTCTGATAACGTTCGGACAGGTACCGTCCACAACCTGCGCGCCGATTTCGCCCAGCCGTTCTATCGTCTTTGGAGGCACACCGTGGGCTCTGGTCACAACCGTTTTATCCCTGAGAGATTCATCGATGCCGTCCGCAACATAGACATTGCGCGACTCAAGCATTTTCAACGCCTGTGGATTATGCACCAGCGGACCGATTGTAAAGGTCGATTCCCTGCCCCGTGACACATCGAGGACACGGTCCATCGCCTTGCGGACTCCCATGCAGAATCCAGCGCTTTCTGCGACAATAACTTTCATACGCTCACTACTTCGGAAACCGTGAAAAATAAAGCAGCTTGACTCGGTCGTCGGACACATTGAAATTTGCATGCGGCGTTTTGCCGTCCGGCGGAATCATATACCCGGCGCCAACCGGCTGTTTCCGTATCTGTTTGCCGAGCAGAACATGAATCTCGCCTGAGACGGCGGTCCAGACCTCCTCGATACCCTCGCGGTGGCTGTGAGGATGAAACATAGTCATGGGATCGAACTGCACGGTAATGATATTTGTAACCGAACTCAATCCGGTTGCGGTGTTGAAAAGCGGTTTGCTGAGCCCGACCCAGTGAGGATTGCCGGTGTTCCATGCCTGTTTGTTCTCGTCGACAATGAGAATTTCCGTGTTCCCTTTGAATCCCTGGGGAACAGGTTCGACGATGAGATACATGACAAGCGTTTCCGCCCCGGTGTTCGTCATGGTGAATTCCACATCCTCGGGTATGAGGGCCGCGATACCCTGGCGAAGTTCGTTTGTTTTCCCTTTCGAGGTGATCGTGCCGTTCCCCGACAACACATAGAATATCTCCTGTTCGCCCTCCAGGGTAACCGGCTGGGTCGATTCATACGCCCCGATGGTCGCGCGGACAAAGCGGTTCGTGTATTTCAATACCGCCCCCTTTGTAGGCGGATTCATCGGATCGCCTGTGGTGAGGATTGCCCGCTCGATAATAGCGCCGTGGGTTTTGATCGGCATGGATTCGGTCCAGCTTCCCATATACATATCGGGATTCGGGTCGGTGGCGGGATCGTAGGGTTTCGGATCGAGCATGCTGTACGGCAGCGCCTGCGCGGAAAGCATGATAGGCAGTATGAACAGACATA
>CAZCDQ010000165.1:4070-7176 GCA_964497605.1 uncultured bacterium | reverse complement strand
ATATTTTCCACCGCCTTGATTATATCCGTCCGGAGTTGGAACGGAGGAATGTTCATGGTGTTGTACATTATGTGCAAAGTTTCTGTCACCGCAGTATTGAGGATATTATTATCAGGAAAAAGATATCGCTTCCTGTTCTTACTATCGAGGGGGATACACCGGGTTTGATCGATGAACGGGTGAAAATACGAATTCAGGCATTTATCGAAATGCTTGAAATGAATGCATTGCGAACATAAGGTTTGGACTCACGATATGAATAATGCTGACACAATACTTGGGATGGATCTCGGCTCCCGCAGTGTCAAGATGTGCGTGATGGCCAGCGGCTCTATCGAACGGAAAAAATGTATTGAAAGCATGGAATTCTATCGCTCATACGGTGTCCGTACCGATGACGGTTTTACCATTGACATATCGGGACTCGGCTATACCGGAATCGACCGTATTATCGCAACAGGATATGGAAGAATGAGCGCAGAACTCACTGGGGCGGATAGCATTTCAGAACTTAAAGCTCATTTTCTTGGGGCTCGCTTTCAGGCGCCCTACGATACGTTCACCCTGCTCGATATTGGCGGTCAGGATTATAAGGTCATGCGGATTAAGGACGGTAAAATGATCGACATGGCAACAAACGACAAATGCGCCGCCTCAACGGGTCGATACCTTGAGAATATGGCGGACGTTCTCGGTATTTCGATCGAGGACATCGGTGAATATTATAAAAATCCGGCCAACCTTTCGAATACCTGTGCGATTTTCGGCGAATCGGAACTTATTGGTCTGATTGTCCGGGGAGAACCGTTACACCGCCTTGCCGCTGGTGTCAATCGTTCGGTTGTTGAGCGTGTATTGCCTCTCATAGAACGGATGAATGAGAATATTGTCGTGATGTCCGGAGGAGTCGCCAGAAACGACGCAATTGTTAAAATGCTCGGCAGTCTTCTCTCGAAAGAGATATATGTGCTCGATGAACCGTTATACAACGGCGCAATCGGTTGCTGTCTGAGCGGATGCGATTAAAACGTCGATAATAGGCAGGTGCGAACCGTATACAGAGTCAACAAAAAACCCCGGCCATTAAACCGGGATTTTTAAAATTGTACAGAACTCATTAATACTTTCGCATAAGCCCCACAACTTTGCCTGCAATCTGAAGCTCTGATGAAGTTTTTCTGATCGTACGGGTTTCATAGTCGTCGTTTTCGGGGATAAGATATACTTTATCACCCTCGGAATCGTAGCGTTTGACCGTAATTTCGTCGTTCACAATAAAAACGACAATCTCACCGGATTCGGCGTTGTGCTGACGTCTCGCAAGTACATAATCTCCGTCAAGAATACCGGCGTTTTTCATGCTGTCACCCTTGACTTTAAGCGCAAACACTTTTTTAGTCTTGAGAAATGAATCGTCAACTGCAAGCATACCCTCAATGTTTTCCGATGAGAAAATCGGTTCTCCGGCAGCTACTTTTCCGATAATCGGTACATATCCGATCTCGCTGTCGGATTCTTTCTGCTCGACTTTCGGAACGTTAATTAGCTCAATGCCCCTTGAAAGCCATGGTCTACGGATAATATACTGTTTCTTTTCGAGGGCGGCCAGATTCACCCTGACACCATTCGTCGATTTAATACCGAATTCGTTTCCAATATCTCTCAGTGTTGGGGGGTACCCCCGCTCTTTCTGAAAACTCTCGATGAAGTCGAGAATATCCTGCTGCCGCTTCGTTAATACTTTTTTCATTAGACTTTCCCCTGGTTATTGTAGTACTGAAATTTTGAATCATTTACATTTGTATTATATACCAAAACGCCATTTTTCACAACACGCTATAAATGGTCACATATTGGTTATATTTTATAGCCACAAACATGAATAAATGAAATATATATAAGGCAAACATATGCACCCGTGAAATAGTTAACGTAAGAATAAGTGTGCAGATATTTTTTGGATATATTAAGAATTTATGCATATCTACCTTTTTTGTCA
This sequence comes from uncultured bacterium, assembly GCA_964497605.1. GTDB lineage: Bacteria > Latescibacterota > Latescibacteria > Latescibacterales > Latescibacteraceae > Latescibacter. Next base: position 5,177 of record CAZCDQ010000165.1, on the reverse strand, counting down.
AGCTTCTTTCTTTTATAAAAATTCTTTACATCACACCTCAATTACTATTATTATATGAATATGTTGGTGAAATAGGCGAATAGTGCGTACTATTTTGCTTTTTTATATGCGCTGTGTTCAATCCCATACTAACGGAGGATATCGTGATGATAAAGATGTGTATCGTTATCGTATCGGTTTTTGTGCTTTTTTCAGAATCTTCCGCTGCGCAGGATACCATTCCCGATAAAATGACCATTCAGGGAAGTTTTGGCACGGTCACCATGGACGGTGCTCAGTGGCAGCGTTTTTCGTTTCGTCCGGATATTCCGATCGGCAATTTCGGTATAGGGCTGGATGTCGAGCTTTTTTTAGACGATGAAGGGCGGATATCGAAAGAGGGTTGGGATTTTTCGACTGAAAGTAAAACGTGGGACTCCATTCTGCGAAAAATCTATTATGTCCGTTACGGCAAACCTCTCGACCGAGTGTATATGCGCGCAGGCGCTTTGGACGATGTAACACTCGGATACGGACTCATTATGAACGGCTATCGAAATTCACTTAACTATCCGGCGGAAAAAAAGCTCGGTCTCGATTTCAGTCTGAGGGATATCGGCACATTCGGTCTCGGCGTCGAGGCTATGATTAATTCGTTCGGAGATCTTCAGAACAAGGGCATGGTGGCCGGCGCCAGAGTTTCCGCGCAGCCGTTCAAGCCGTACGATTTCAACATCCTAAGCAAGCTTACGTTCGGCATTGCCTTTGTTCGCGACATCAACCAGTATGCCGGCTTGAAAGACTCGGACGACGACGGTTATCCAGATTATCAGGACGGATTCGACGACAATGAGGAGTTATGGCTCGACACCGACAACGACGGTATCTCCGATTATATCGAACGTGACGGCGTCCGGACGTATGTGGACAGAGATGCGGACGGTGACGGCCTGACCGATCAGTGGTACACCGACGATATCGGCATTAATCCGATCGACACCGACGTTGCAACCGGGGACATCATCAATATCAAGGAAAACCGGAACGGCATTTCGGAATTCGGCATGGATGTAGGCTTTCCTCTCATTGAGGGACCGGTCAATCTCGATCTGTACGGTCAGTTCGCCA
>CAZCDQ010000165.1:0-4060 GCA_964497605.1 uncultured bacterium | reverse complement strand
GCCAAAATAGAAACCGGTGACGAGGATTTCGAGGGCGGCTGGGGCACCGGTGTTCCGGGCTTAAGACTGATCGCCGGCGGATTCAAAGGCCAGATCGAGTACCGCCACTTGAACGGTCGTTTCCGACCCGAGTATTTTGATAATCTGTACGAGCATGAGCGCGTAGTTCTGATCGGCGATTCGCTTATCACAAAAGAGATGAAGCTTGCGGATGATATTTTAGACGGGTTTTACGGAAAAGCCGGCTATAATTTCTTCAATATGTTTTTTGCGGAAGCGGGGTATCAGTATATGACCGGCGACAATGAATACCGCGATGTCACCGGCGTGGCAAAAGTCATGGACGATATGCTCGAAATGATTCCGAAAATCACCGTTTTGGAGGCATATTTCTATAACCGGTTTGTCGATCCTGACGAATACGGGCTGTTCGAATTCACACCGAACACCTTGTACGGCACCCGTATCGGATTCTCCCTAACGCCGGGTATGTCTGTCGTGTGGAACACCCGGTACACATTCGCACCGAACGCCGAACGGACCGGGCTGGACAAACAGCGTTTCGTAAGCATCGAAACAGTGATAACCATGAAATAGCCGATGAAATTACCGTCACTTGCTGCCAACACGGCCCGTGCCCTCCTCGATTTTCTATTCCCGCCGGAATGTCCGGTTTGCGGGAGAACGTTCGAGGTTCAGGAGATCGTTTGTCACGACTGTCTCGCGTATTTGACCGATTGCGCAGCCAAATTCCCTCCGGATAAACGGTGTCTTGAACATGTGGACAGCGTTTCGGTTCTCCTCCCCTATACTGCCGAATGCCGGAAGCTTATCCATGGGTTGAAATATCACGGCATACAGTCGGTCGGCATCGTTCTCGGGAAACTGATGGCGGAGAAAACGCTCGAAAACTGCGATATCGGCGACAATCCGTATCTCCTGCCGATTCCACTTCACCCGAGTAAAATGAACGAACGGGGCTATAACCAGAGCGAACGGATTGCGGAGGGATTTTCACAGGTCGACGGGTTTGACATACACACCGATCTGGTTGTCCGGCGGAAAGCAACCTCGACACAGACCGCGCTCAGCCATACGGAGCGTGCGGCCAATGTCAGCGGCGCATTCGCCTATACCGGCAGCGCACCGCTTGACGGCAAACCCATTGTGCTGATCGACGATGTTCTGACAACAGGATCGACCGTATCGGAATGCGCAGCCATCCTCAAAGACTGCGGCGCCGGCAATATCACCGTGTGTGTCGCCGCAACGCCCGATATCGGAAGTGACTGATACTACAGATTTAATGAAATGTCTACAGTTTTCGGATTCCGTATGATTTATCCGAAAATGATTGAACCACCCGTAAAGAATGTTCCGGCGATACAGGCGGTCATCATGCATGCCAGCGTGGCAGCGATGAGCGCTTTCAGCCCGATCCTGCTGAGTGTATGCGTAATATCCGGTGCTATCGCCGCGATGCCGCCGATGAATATCGCCAGAGACGCCACATGGGCAAAACCGCAGAGCGCATAGGCACAGACGACCGCCGATCGGGGATTCGTCAGCGTTCCGGATGCCATCAACGCAGCAAGATCACGGTATGCTGTCACTTCGGTTACCACCAGACGCTCTCCGATGATACCGGCAACGGAAACGGCGTCCGCAGGCGGAATACCGACAATTAAGGCAACCGGATAGAATACATAGCCCATCAGCCCCGCAAGAGACCAGTCGATACCAAGTCCTGTCAGCGCGTTAAGTTTACTGCCGAGACCACCCAGAATCAGATCGAACAGCGCGACAAGTCCCAGCACGGCTATCAGCATCGCCGCAATCCCGACAATGAGCTTTACACCCGAATTAGCACCGTGGATGACCGCCTCGAATACGCTGTTCTCCCGCACGTAGCTTAATTCGACGTGATGGCCCAGGGTTGAGGGTGTTCCCGATTCGGGAATCATGATTTTCGACATGATGATCGCCGCCGGCGCGGAGAGAAAGGACGCCGACACAAGATGAGCTGCAATAGTGGGAAATTCGTTGTTCAGGCTGAATACATAGAGCGCGAGGACATTGGAGGCTACGGTCGACATTCCGGCTGTGAGGATTGTCGCAAGCTCAGAGTCTGTCATCGATGCGAGATAAGGCCGCACTGTCAATGCGGATTCGATCCCCACAAAAATGTTGGACGACGCACAGAGCGATTCGGCGCCGGAAATTCTGAACAGGCGGGTAAACACATACGCAAATCCCTTGATGATGCGCTGCATAATATTGAAATAATATAGGATCGACATGATCGCGGAAAAGAAGATAATGGTCGGCAGCCCCTGAAACGCGAGGAAAAAACCGAGCGATTCCTCGCCCGACTCGTTCACCATTCCCGGCGGCAGCGCGAGCCGTCCGAACACAAATTCGGCTCCGGCGGCGGCGGAGTTCATGACCTGCACAACGGCATCGTTGATCCACATGAAAATTTTCGCGCCAGGCGGAAAAACAAAGATCGCCAGCGCAAAGAGCATCTGAAGACCGACTCCCCAGAAAATCAGCCTCCAGTTCATGTTCTTTCGGTCCGTGGACAAAAGCCAGGCGATTCCCATCAGCACGAATATACCGGTAAATGATATGAGATTATACATAGGTTTTCTCCGCAATTGCCAATTCGTTCAAATAATCACGAGCCGCGTTCGCACCGCTTCGCTTTCAAGCTCCCGGAGTGCATCCGACGCAATCCAGCGTGCGCTTTTTTCTCCAGATTCCAGCAGTGCGCGGGCCTCCCCGCATACGAGCGCATTGAGTGTGGCATTCCGTTTCCCGATCTGACGGAGCGCCCAATTCACCGCTTTCTTGACAAAGTTTCTGTTGTCCGTAGCCCCGTTTCTAATAATCGGGAAGAATGCGGTAAACCGGCTGTCCGCAGCGCTTTTATCGCTCACCGCAAGCCGCGCCATCATCACAAATCCCGCCCTTTTCACAAATTCGCGCTCGTCCGGGCTCCATTCGACCGCTTTTTCCCAGGCGACCGGCACTTTCTCGAACAGGTTCATGATGCACTGGTCGCAAACCTCCCATGAATCGAAATCATTTACCCATGCCTCCATCTGCTTGTCGGATAAAAACCGTGGATCGTCGATCATCGATGCGAGAATTCTGGTCTCGCGGGAATTAACGTCCCAAAGCTCAAGCGCACGGCCGTGATCGCGCCCGATCTCTTTCGCGAGTTTCCTGAGATTCGGGATCGAGACGCCAAAGATTTTCTTTGCAGTGATGCCGTACCGCGCCATGCCCTCAGCGGCGGAGGGATCGCCGAGCTGTTCAAGAAGGGCAATGATTTCGTTGAGTTCCATGAGTTCGTTCCTCCGTTAATAAAGCCGAAATCCCGGCATTTATGCCGATTTTTGCCGTTCTTTCACCGGTTTGCGCCGCCAGTAGGACGCAAGGATCGCGCCGGTGATATTATGCCATGAGGAATACACAACGCCGGGAATCGAGGCAAGTTCGCTTTTCAGCACCTCAAGCGCAAGTCCGGCTGCCATACCGCTGTTTTGAAGGCCGACCTCGATGGCAATGGTTCGGCATTCACGTTCGCCGAGACCGGTCACCCGCGCGCCGTAATAGCCGAACAACAGTCCTAAAAAGTTGTGAATAATGACAGATATAACCACGCTGATAACGATTGTCCCGGTCAGCAGTTTATCGCGGGCATTTGCGGTCATAATGGCGCATGCAAGTCCGATCACAAGCATGGAGAATTTCGGGAGAATCATCATAATGACATCGTAGAGTTTCGCGTAAAACCGGTGGATTTCTCCCATGCGCTCGAGAAAGCTGTGCACAAGCAATCCCGATCCGATAGGGATGATGACCATTTTGATGATCGTAACCAGCATTTTCCAGAAATCGACGGGGATATAAGATCCGGCGAGCCATTTTGTCATAATCGGGGTCATAATCGGCGCAAACAGTGTGGAAAATGCGGTCATAGTCACCGACAGCGCCACATTACCGTTCGCGAGATATGCGATAACATTCGAGGCAACGCCGCCCGGAGAGGAAC
>CAZCDQ010000164.1:0-7319 GCA_964497605.1 uncultured bacterium | reverse complement strand
CCGGCGCCCTCAGCCTGTGCATGACCGCGCTTCAGGTCTACGGCACCCTGAGTTTCGAGGAGGCAGTCGCTCCGGCGCTCGAACTTCTCGATACCGGCGGGAGAGACTGGTACGACAACCTTGCGAAAACATTCCGCAGACTCATTGAAACAGAACGGGGAACCTCCGGCACCAGAGGAGAAAAAATCCAGGCCGCCCGCGACCGTTTCTACAAAGGAGATATTGCGGAAGAACTCGTGGCGTTTTACGCTGAAAACGGAGGATTTCTCACGAAAGCCGACCTCGCTGCACATGTCACCCTGATCGAGGACCCGGTTTCGCGAATATACCGTGTATAAATGCGATACATGGACTCAGGGCCCGACGCTGCTTCAGACGCTTCGGCTTATCGAGGGCTTCGACCTAAAACGAATGGGGCATCTCTCACCCGATTATATTTATGTGCTGACCGAGGCTCTGAAACTGGCATTTGCGGACCGTGACGAAAACTATGGTGATCCAAATTTCGACGATGTTCCCATGGTGCCGTTGCTATCTGACCAGTATACCGAAATCCGCAGAGAGCTTATTGACATGAACAGCGCATCACATGAAATCCGTCCGGGTGATCCGATTGCACTTAAAGCGGTCAAAAAGAAGGGATATTATCTGCCGGGACAGGCGGGCACCACCACCTGTGTCGTTGCCGACCGCTGGGGGAATATGGTCGCCGCAACGACGAGCGGAAATCAGCCGTATTCTGTCTCCCAAGAACTCGGTGTCGGTCACGGTAACAGACTGAGAAACTTGAATACGACTCCGGGGCATCCGAACCGTATCAAACCCGGAAAACGGCCTCGTATTACCCTAACCCCCACTCTCGTGCTCAAGGACGGCAAAGGGATTCTCGCAATCAGTGTCGCCGGTGGAGACCTTCAGGAACAAACAACGCTGAACTGCCTTTTGAATAGAATCGAATTCGGCATGATGCCCGAGGATGCGGTCACTGCTCCGCGGTTCAATACATTTCACCATGAGGATTAGTTCAAATCCAACGCGAACCGCGATGAAACCATAGAAGAATTGGGAACTCTCACGGTCGACGACCGTATCGGAGAATCGGTACGCACAAATCTTTCCAAACGGGGTCACTCTGTTTCAACAACCGACCGGCCAATTGCTACACCGGTTATGATCTATCTTGATCCATCGGCAAAGGTCATTCATGCCGCCGGCGATCCCCGCGCGAGACGGCATGTGGCTGCCATTGAGTAGCGATTATCCGAAAGATTGCAGAAACTCAGGGAAAGCCTGCGCGTCTAATAGAATAGAGCGTAATGTATATTACATAACGCCGCATACAAATGCCGAAGCCAATAATAATAAAGAATAAAACATATTATGCCGAAAAAGATAGTGCAGAATGAATCAATCGGGGTGAGACGTTCCCGTATGTTATAAAGAGGCATGTAATGGAAACAATACCGATGTTGGGCGATCTGTCCGATGAGCAGTTCGATAGTATTCTAAGTATATGCAAGAAAATTGAGCTGCCCGCCGAGGAAACGTTATTCGAGGAAGGCGGCAGCTCGAACGACATGTATATTTTGACCGACGGCGCGGTTAAAGTCATGTTGTGGGGTGTGGAGGTCAACAGGATATTCCCCACAAATATGATCGGCGAGATGGGCATATTTACCGATGAAGTACGGTCGGCAACGGTTGTCACGCTGACCAAATGCACCTTTCTAAAATTGTCGAAAGTGCGGCTTTTCAATCTGTTTAATTACGACCGCGACCTTTATATTCATTTCCAGAAAAGCATCATGCTCGATATGTCGAAAAAAATTCGTGCAAATAATGAAACGATCGCCAGATTGAAATCGGAAGTAAAAAAAGGGTTATAAAAGCTATCGTTTTTTCATTTCAAACCGTATTGCCCTGAGTTCGTTCAGTATTTCTTTTAATATATCCTGTGAATTAATTTCTGTTCTTTCGGATTTTTGTAATTCCGATGTTTTTCTCGGAACAGCATTCCCCCGTATGCTGCTCATAATAATCTCTTTCAGTTCTTCGAGTTTGCGAATCCCGGTAAAACGCAGTTCCGCCTTTGCACCCTGTGCTCCGCCCGCTCCTGCAGTCTGAACATGGATTGAGCCGACATTGTACATCCGCTGCAATGGACCCTGATTAATATCCACATTTGTGATTTTTCTGAATGGCACATTCACACGCTTTTTCCAGAAAACACCGCTGTTCATTTTCACTGTGTCGGCATCGATGATGTATTCAAGCGAATTAAAAAAGTACGGTATCCATATGCCCCACAATACGATTATGAAAACAAAAACTGCAAGTACGATTCCCACAGCGATCTGTCCGTGTATATCCGGTATAAAGACAACTCCTGCCACAAGCGGAAGAATGATTACAATAGACCATATAAGCCAGTTTAAGAGCCAGACGGTTTTCTGTTCTTTTTGAGGTTTGATTACAACAGGTTTCATACGTCTCCCATTTACGTTTTCAATTCAGTTCGATAATTATTCACAATGTTTTCAATTATATATACAGAAAAAGAACGTTGATTATTCAACGAAACGATACATTTTTTTCACACATCCCTACATTATCCGAGCAATACTCACCCCAACTGTACTATCGGGGCGGTCGAGTCGTTTCGTATAATCCAGCCGCATGAAACCGAACAGATTATTCAGTGATATGCCTGCTTCGCTGACTATCTTATCAACATAATGCGGCTTGTATCCAAGTGATTTCAAACGCTCCGATCCGATCCATGTCCGCCCGGCGCCGCCGTGCAGTATTATGCCGATATTCTTTTTTGCGACTGCTCGAAGTCCGATGATTTCGAACGGCACAGTTCTGAAATTGTGTTCGACAAACAGCGCGGTGTGATGCTCGCCCTCGAGCGGCAGTGTCCCGAGCGATCTGAACGACCCGAACGGCGTCCAGAACATAAATCTGCTGTCGAGCGACGAAAACCTTTCGATGGGAAGTGTGCCTGCCGATGCCGAACCGGTAAACCGAATATCTAAGGTCATCGGGAACAGGCGGCGTTTGAGATAGGTCTCGAACCGCCAGACGACATCGGCCTCGAACCGTGTAAAAGTCTGGCTGCCGCCAAGGAAGGCGGGCGTTGCATGCTCGACGGCAAGTATTATGCCTTTTGAGCCGTCCAGGGCGAACGGCCCAATATCACGGCCGTACGTGAACCGCATTGACAGCGACCTGAGATCACCAGTTTTAACAGCAGGATTTGCCCGAAATGTTCTAAGTTTTCCCATAATATCGAAAAACGATGAAGAGCCGACAGGTTCATGGCGTTCGATATTAAGTGTGGTTTCGAGAGTTTTATTTCTGAATCGTAAACGAATTCCTGTAAGATACTTTTCGGAATGGTAATAATCGAAATAATCGCCATAGCCGCCGAGTGTCATCACCGTGTTGAGCCAGAGCGGATAATATTGTATGCGTTGACGGGTTTCTGTGCCCGAAAATCCGGACAGGAAGACCGATGTACGCTGGTTTGGCAAGAGAAAGACTTCCGTTCCGGCATTCCAAGACCACCGCTTAAACGCCGTTTTGTAAGCGACGCCGAAACTGTAACGCATTCTGTTTTTATACCTCTTTCGCCACTTTGCGCCGATATGATGTCTGTCCACACGGTTATGCCAAAACGACGGCGACATGTCTTTGGTGACCCGTCCGACCGCTTTCCCGAACAATGTTTTCTCTTTCAGCTCTTTCTCAGTCTCATGCGCTCCCTTATCCTCATCAGACTCGATGCCCTCGGCAATAGTAACAATCAATCCGGAGGGCTCGAACATCTTTTCCATTGTCATAGAGCTGTCGATCTCGGCGTAGGCTTTCTCCTCCTCTGTGGTGAGCGGTATCGCGGTTCTGTTGAGCACAAACAGACTGTCCCTGCGGGCATTCTCACTTGCTTTTAGCGCAATTGAATCTGCTGCCGAAAAAGTTTGTGCGACGGCGGAATCAACCTGTGCAACAGATTCCCGGTTATTCTTATCACGAAATTCATTTGCCGGATACTCCGATACGGATTCATTTTGAACGTGTTCTGTCTCGCGGGGACGGTCTTCCGTGGATACGCTAACAGCTATTTCCTCATTTGAAACGTCAACGGTCAGATTACCCACCTGCTCGGTATCGAAAAGTGAATCGGGAAGCGCGACATTGATATTGTAATCGGAAAAATGTGACACCTGCGAGTAATTGATCACAGGCATCTCAAGCAGAACGCCGAATTTGATTTTAATATGCCCGCTCACCCGGACATCGACCGGCAGCCAGACATCAGCGCCGAAATTGCTGAACTGCTGTTTCACCGTAAAGGTAAAATCGTTCAGCGGTGCCGGATAAATAACCGCTTCATTCGGCCGGACATCAAGATCGATCATCGCGTAATCCTCGTCCAGAACCGACACTGTTCCCCGAAACAGCGGCTGGAGTTTGCTTTTCGGCTCGACCGACATGATATAGACGGTCTTATTGTCAAGCATCGAATGCTCTATAATCTCAAATGAATAATAATCGAGGGCATCGGGATGAGTAAGCCCAACCATATTGAATCCGAAGAGATCGATGTTATCGTCATAAAAATTCGGTACCATCCGCGCCGACACAACAGCTTCGCTTTCCGGCATATTCTCAGTATTCTTTCTGAATGTAGCAAACTCTTTCGTTCCCTTGTTTTTATGCCAGAAAAACTCGGAAATGCTTTCGGAAATGAATGCAATTTTTTCATCATTTGCGAGATGAACCCGCGTATACGCATCCGTGCGATATGTTTCAAGCGTTGCTGACCATTCTTTCTTACGGGCGATGACACGGCGCATAATAGTCTCGGCAGTGTTGCCGGAGGTTACAACGACGGTCGGCAGGACATACATTCTCGGCTCAAGTAGAATATCGAACGTTTTCACTGTATCAGCGGCAGCAACCGTAAGCTCCGCCGATTCATAACCGATAAAACTGATAATTATCTCGGCGGGGAACGACGGTATTTCAAGCTGAAACTCGCCGTCAACGTTGGTAATCGTTCCGCTTCTGAGGCCTTGTATGCGGACCTGTGCGGCCGGAAGCGGGTTTCCAGTTTCGGAATCCCGAACGGTACCGTCGATAATGGCAACACCTTCCTGAGCGGAGACCGGTATCCGACAAACTATGGCCGCAAAAAGAATGGTAATAGTGACAAGCACATTTTTCATAAAAAGGTAATCAGAAAAGGTGAAAGGAATATGGATACTAAAATATGACGATGGAAAGATAGGAATAATTTCAATATATTTTTATTGTTATTATGCAAAAAGCAGTGTAATATTATTGTTATGGAGATAAAAGACTATTCATACATAAGGAGACTTGCATCGGATGCTGGGCAGGATTTAATAAAAAAGATCGAATGCGGAATGATAGGTTTTTGCGTTGGTCTGCGAAGAAATCAGACACAATGCCGTTCACACGGCAGAAACAGCTTTGCAGTAAAATGCAATGCGACTGCATTTCAAGGACAATCAGCGATAAACATGCGGATGATCATTGCATGAATATTCGTGCATCTTCATTCACTTTATCACGGTAATAAAGAATCTCGTCGACCGCATTGAGCTGGTATTCGAGATGTTTTGTCGGAAGGTCGAATTCGAGACAGGCGTCGATTTCGCTCTCGAGCCATTTGATGTGCTGAAAAAGTTCTCTTTCGGATAGCGATTGTGTGAATAGCATTGAGGTTTCTCCTTTGAATGAGCATATTTATGTAAATACGTATTGTTTTCTTTTTGGTATCGCCATGAGCGTTGACGGTTCTCTTTTTTGTAGGTTTTCCCGAACCTCATGGCGATACCTTTTGCTTATTATTGGTATATTGCAAACATTATGCCAATTACTTAATTTAAAATCACATCAGTCTAATATACTGTTATTTTAGGGTGTTGTAATTATCGCTCAACTGTTCGTTCATTTTAAATGTATCCTGAATTACAATTATGTCAGACAAACCTTACAATAATGTCTTTTTTTATGTACATAGCCGATTTGTATGAATATGCCTCTCTGCTTACCATGTCAAACGGTCATTGTTCGTTTTGTTTAGCATGACGAAACGAATATGTTCGCAATTTCATTATTTCGGTATCTTTTTACAGAATGGAGAGTGTTAAAATATCATTAAACGTTTTCAGTCTGCCGCGCATCAAATTTATATATATATAACCTGGAGAATACAATGAAAATCACCATAGAAAACCTGAGTAAAACGTTCGAGGACGGGACACAGGCGCTGAAAAACGTCAGTTTTGTTATCGGCGAGGGCATGTTCGGACTGCTCGGGCCAAATGCCTCCGGTAAGACGACACTGATCCGCATTTTAGCAACACTCGAGAAACCGACCGGCGGAATCATCCGATTCGATGGTATGGATCTCAGCACAAACCGCGGACGTATCCGCTCAATGACAGGATATCTCCCACAGCGGTTCAGTTCATTTACCAATGTCACCACCCGCGAATTTATCGATTATTCGTCTCGGCTGGCGGGCATCCGAAACAAGAGGCGCCGTAACGACGAGGTCGACTACCTCCTCGATTCACTCGGGCTGTATGCGGTTCGCAATAAACGGGCAAATGAGCTCACCACCTCCATGAAACGACATCTCGAAATCGCGCAGGCGGTTGTTGGGAATCCGCGGATTTTAATCGTTGACGAGCCAACAGTCGGCCTTTCTCCTGAGGAACGCATCCGATTCGGCAAACTTCTTGCGGAACGTCTCGAAAAAATCGAAACCATCATCATGTCCACCCATATCCTGGGCGATATAAAAAGCACCTGCTCCCATATCGCGGCGCTCGACAAGGGCGAGGTCGCCCAATTCGGCCCGACAGAAACGGTGCTCGCGGCAATGGAGAGCGCAGTGAAATAGTGAAGTATCTTTTTATTTTCACCGCAGAGAACGCAGAGGGCGCAGAGAAAAAGTCTGATATCTGTTTTTATACACCGTAAGGATATACTCAAGAAAACGCACATAATAATCTGATGAATACTCATCAACTCTCCGTGGCTCATCTCCGAAATTCATATATTGACGATTGTTTCCGATGATGCGTCCTTAAGCTGATAGTACGAAAAATCCACCCCAAATTTCGCGCATTATTTTTCCTCATAACAGAGATCAGGTTCGATATAATCCTTGATTTTAAAGATGGGTCTAATACTCATTGTTATCCCTTACTACTCAGTGCAATATATAGTATGCTATTTGATCTTTGGTATGTTATATTATTTGTATGAAAACTCAAGAC
>CAZCDQ010000163.1:0-7394 GCA_964497605.1 uncultured bacterium | reverse complement strand
GCCAAATTCAGGGTAACGGCATACAATGGCAAAAATAATTGAAAAAATCAAAAAGTATCTGAAAGAAGTTAAAATCGAAATGTCAAAAGTGGCGTGGCCGTCTTGGCCTGAGCTGAAAGGCTCCACCATTCTTGTTATCATTTTGTCTGCGTTTTTCGCCGTATATATCGGCAGCGTGGATTTCATTCTCTCTATTGTTAGCGGGATGTTTTAAAGAACTTTTGTATATAAACTTGATAGAAAACGGTTAAATGATATGGCTCAGAATTGGTACGTTCTTCATGTATTGTCCGGCCATGAGAATAAAATAAAGAATTATATCGAGGCGGAGGTGGCGCTGTCCGACCTGAGCAATCAGATCGGAAGGGTTGTTGTCCCGACCGAGGAAACGGTCGAGATGAAAGACGGGAAAAAGAAGTCCACAACCCGTAAGTTTCTGCCGTCCTATATTCTGGTCGAGATGGAGCTGAATAAAGAAACTCAGTTCTTCTTCAGCAATGTTCCGGGGGTGACCGGATTTGTCGGGCCGGGACGTAAACCTGAACCGTTGAAACCCTCCGAGGTCGACAGGATTCTGAAGCATATCGATTCCAGCAAGTCCCGCGAGGTTCCGGAAATGAATTTCACCGTTGGCGATAATGTGAAAGTCATCGACGGGCCATTCAGCGATTTCACAGGGACGATCGAGGAGGTCAATCCGTTCAAGAGTAAAGTTAAGGTTACGGTCTCAATATTCGGAAGGCCGACACCTGTCGAGCTTGATGTGCTTCAAATTGAAAAAGCAACGCCCCGGAGTTAGCCGGTTTATATTAGACAGATTATTTATTGAAAAGCCGTCATGCGGCGAATTGTCAAAACGATAATAGCGGGAGAAGAATTACGTGGCAAAAAAGGAAATAGCATCTATAAAATTACAGCTCCCTGCGGGGCAGGCGAATCCGTCTCCTCCCGTCGGGCCTGCGCTTGGTGCGCATGGTGTGAATATCATGGAGTTCTGCAAGGCTTACAACGCAAAAACACAGCAGCAAACCGGCACGATTATTCCGGTGGTAATCACCGTATACAATGACCGTTCGTTCTCCTTTGTCACCAAAACGCCGCCGGCATCGACATTGCTGATCAAAGCGGCCAAGGTCGAGAAAGGGTCCGGTATGCCGAACCGTGACAAGGTCGGAACGGTAACCGAAGCGCAGGTGAAAGAGATTGCCGAACTTAAAATGGAAGATTTGAACGCAAGCAGCGTCGAAAGCGCGATGATGATGATCAAGGGTACCGCGCGCAGCATGGGAATCTTAGTGCAATAGGATTGAGTTTGTACGCAGAACCGCCTGGGAGGCGGTGTGTATCAAGAATGTCAAATAAGAAGGAAGTATCGGATGAAACGGGGAAAAATATACAAAGAACGGGCAGCAAGCGTCGATAGATTGACGTTTTATCCCATCGACGATGCGATTGAGGTAATGCAGAAAGAGCCGAAAGTGAAATTCGACGAAACTATCGAATGTGCAGTCAGGCTCGGTGTCAATCCAAAACATGCCGATCAGATGGTACGGAGCACGGTGATATTGCCCAACGGAACGGGAAAAACCAATCGCGTTTTGGTTTTTGCCAAAGGCGAGCATGAACAGCAGGCGAAAGACGCCGGTGCCGATTATATCGGCGCTGAGGACCTTGTTGAGAAAATTCAGGGCGGATGGCTTGAATTCGATGTTGCGATCGCGACACCGGACATGATGAAAATCGTCGGCCGTCTTGGAAAGATTCTCGGCGCGCGCGGGCTTATGCCGAACCCGAAAGCGGGCACGGTGACAATGGATGTTGCCGGGGCGGTGAGCGATTCGAAAGCCGGAAAGATTGAGTTCAGAGTTGATAAGGCCGGAAATCTTCATGTTCCTGTGGGTAAGATGTCGTTCGAAAAAGATAAGCTTAAAGAAAATATTATGGCGTTCATGGAAGCTGTTCTCCGGGTGAAACCGGCCGCAGCGAAAGGTACGTATGTTAGGAATATTACGATTTCGTCGACAATGGGTCCCGGCATTCGGGTCGATAAAACGAATTTACTCCAGGCCCTTGCCTGATAATCGGAGTAAACTGGGGGTAGATAGATGAATAGAGAAGAGAAAAGAAAAGTTGTCGAGGATGTCGTTGAAATATTCAGCGAATCCGGCTTTTATCTGCTGGATTTCAAGGGTTTCAGCGTTGCCGAGATAACCGAGCTACGGAACAAGCTCCGCCAGGCCAACGTCTCCATGCGCGTGGTTAAGAACACACTTGCCAAACGCGCGCTCGAACAGGTCGGTCCCGATGAGTCCGTGCTCGAGAAATTCAATACGTTTTTAGTCGGGGAGACCGGAGTGGTATGGTCGACAGAGGATCCAATCGCGCCTGTTCGGGTGCTTGTCGATTTCCTCGAGGATCAGAAAGTCGGTACGGTTAAGGCCGGTATGCTGGACGGTGCTATCGTTGAGGCGGCCGATATTGAACGCATCTCGAAGCTGCCGACGAAACAGGTGTTGTATGCGAAGGTTGCCAGCGCGCTGAATGCCCCGATCATTAGTCTGGCAAGAGTCCTCAAAGCGGTGCCTCAGGATTTCGTCCGTACGTTGGATGCACTGCGTGAGAAAAAAGAAAACGAAGCGGCATAGATATATATTCATATATAGTGCTGAATAATATTAATCAATAATTTCATCATACCAATAACGGAGGAATAAAATGGCCGAAGCTAAAACAAAAAAAGCCGAAGAAAAACCCAAAGCGGCTGAGAAAAAAACTGAGAATAAAATCGACACCTTGGTCGAGCAGATCGGCGAGCTTACTATTGTCGAGCTTTCAGATCTTGTAAAAGCCATTGAAGAGAAATTCGATGTCGAAGCAGCTGCGCCGATGATGGTTGCCGGCGTTGCCGCTCCCGGTGCCGAAGCTTCCAGCGATGCCGCTGTCGCCGAAAAAACCGAGTTCGATGTTGAACTTACCGCAATCGGCGAAAAGAAGATTCAGGTTATTAAAGTTGTACGTGAACTAACCTCTTTAGGTCTCAAAGAAGCAAAAGACCTTGTTGAGGCTGTACCCGGTAAAATTCTTGAGGGTGTTACCAAGGAAGCTGCCGACGAAGCAAAAGCGAAAATCGAAGATCAGGGAGCCACAGTCGAAATCAAGTAGTGCTTTTCGATTGATCTTTCTCGTGTCAAACGACCAAGGCGAATCAAGAATAACGTATTGTAATGATACGTTTTACACGAACGTACATATTTTTTATTTAGACACACCAAGGTATATTCGGGTTTTAGAATATACCGAGGTGTGTTTCTAAGTAATAGGAGCGTGATAATTTTGAAGGACAAGTATAGGATTGAGAGACAAGATTTTTCAAAGATTCCTTCTGTAATTGACATGCCGAATCTTAATGAGATTCAGTTGTCGTCTTTTAGAAATTTTCTGCAGCTCGATGTTCCTCATTCGAAACGGCAGAATCAGGGGCTCCATGCTGCATTTTCATCGATTTTTCCAATCTCAGATGTACACAACACGGCAGTTCTGGAATATATAGATTACAGCATCGGTGTACCGAAATACTCGGAAGCCGAATGTATCGAACGCGATATGACCTATGCCGCACCGCTCAAAGCGACTCTGCGTCTGACTACCTATGAAAAAGAAAAGAAGAACGGGGAACAACAGGTTAAAGACATTGTATCCCAGCAGGTGTTTCTCGGTGAGATGCCGCTAATGACCGAAACCGGCACCTTCATCATCAACGGTGCCGAGCGGGTTATCGTAAGTCAGCTTCACCGCTCACCCGGTGTCTTTTTCGGCCAGGAAACTCATCCGAACGGGAAGCTTTTATTCAATGCGCGTATTATTCCGTACCGCGGGAGCTGGGTCGAGTTTTCCATGGATATCAACGATATTATCTATGCGCACATCGACCGTAAACGTAAGTTCCCGGCTTCTATACTGCTCAGAGCGTTGGGCTATTCAGATAACACGAGCATTTGGAGGCTGTTCTACGATACCAAAAAGATCGCGGTTGACAAACTTGTTCCCGGCATGGTCTGCATCGAGCCCGTAGTTGATAAGAAAACGGGCGAAGTACTGGTTGATGCGTGCGAACACATCACCGAAGAGATAATAGAGAATCTGTTAAATTTCAAAGTTAAAAGAATTGAGATTGTCGATTACAATCCCGCCGAGGATTCTCCGGTTGTCGATTCAACATTAAGTAAAGACCCAACCAAAAACGATGAGGAAGCGCTTTATCGCATTTATACGCTGCTGCGTCCCGGCGACCCCCCCAACCTAGAGACCGCGCGCGGTTTGGTCGAGCGGATGTTTTTCAGCCCTAAGCGTTATAATCTCGGCGATGTTGGCCGGTATCGTTTCGGCCTGCGGCTGAATATGTTGGGTGATGAAGAGAATCCGACAGTATTGACCCGCGACGATTTCATTTCGATTCTCAAATACATGCTTGGGCTTTGTGAAGAGAAGTCCGGCCATTATACGGACGATATCGACCATCTTGGCAACAGGCGTGTCCGGTCGGTCGGCGAGCTTCTCGCCAATCAGTTCAATGTCGGGCTTTCCCGTCTCGCCCGAACGATTAAAGAACGGATGAGCATTCAGAGCGATGATAAGAAGCTTACTCCTCACGCGCTCATTAATGCACGTGCTGTTTCGACCGTTGTCGCATCGTTCTTCGGGTCCAGCCAGCTCAGCCAGTTCATGGATCAAATCAATCCACTTGCCGAGTTGACCCACAAGCGGCGTTTGTCTGCTCTCGGACCGGGCGGTCTTTCACGTGAACGCGCCGGATTCGAGGTCCGTGACGTACACCATACACATTATGGGCGTATCTGTCCCATCGAAACGCCGGAAGGTCCGAACATCGGTTTGATATCGTACCTTGCAACGCATGCCCGTGTCAATGAATTCGGATTCCTCGAGACGCCGTACCGTAAGTTCAAGGATGGCAAGATTACCAATAAAATTGAATTTCTGAGTGCAGATGTCGAGGATAAATTTACTATCGCCCAGGCGAACGCTCCCATGAAAAAGGACGGGACGTTTGTGAATAATATCATCAAAGCGCGGAAACGGGACGACTATCCGCTTGTGACACCCGGTGAAGTGGATTATATCGATGTGTCCACAAAACAGCTTGTCGGTGTTGCCGCGTCGCTTATTCCGTTTCTCGAGCACGACGATGCAAACCGTGCACTCATGGGCTCGAACATGCAGAGGCAGGGTGTCCCGCTTATGAGACCGAAAGCGCCGATTGTCGGAACAGGTATGGAAGGTAAAGTTGCTACAGACTCTGGCGCGATGGTTATCAGCGATGTTGCAGGAACAGTTGAGTTCGTTTCTGCCAACAAGATCGTGATAAAGACAGAAGATGTTGATATGCCGAAATTCTCGTTCGACTCCTGGGATAACAATAAAACGTTCGAACTCACGAAGTTCAAACGTTCAAACCAGGACACCTGCATTAATCAGCGCCCGCTTGTCAGGGTCGGTGATAAGGTTGAACCCGGCAGTATTCTTGCGGACGGTCATGCGACCGAAAAAGGCGATCTTGCACTTGGTACAAACGTCCACGTTGCATTTATTCCGTGGTATGGATACAATTTCGAGGATGCGATCGTCATCAGCGAACGGATTGTCAAATACGACGTGTTTTCCTCGATCCATATCGAAGAGTTCGAACTTGAGGTTCGCGACACGAAACGGGGAACCGAGGAACTTACCTGTGAGCTTCCAAATGTGTCAGAGGATGCGGTGCGCGATCTCGACGACAACGGTATCATCCGTATCGGTGCGACGGTTCAATCTGGCGATATCCTTGTTGGAAAGGTTACGCCGAAAGGTGAAACCGAACTGTCACCGGAAGAACGCCTTCTTAAAGCAATTTTCGGTGAAAAAGCCGGTGATGTCAGAGATGCGTCGCTCAGGGTTCCTCCTGGAGTCGAGGGTGTAGTTATCGATACCCGCGTGTTCTCTCGCAAGGAACGCGATGAGAAAACCCGGAAACGCGATAAAGAAGCGATCGAGAAAATCAAGGTTGAATACGGCGAAAAAATTGCTAATGTCAAAGCGTTGAGAACGCAGGAGCTAACGAAAGTTCTCTATTCTTCAAAGGCTGGATCGGATATTATCGACAAGGAAAACGGCACGGTCGTTCTGGACAAGGGAAAAACGTTTACGAAAAAGATTCTTGCGACAATGGAATTTGATAACCTTGTTTCTGACAGTGACGGTCCTTGGTCAAGCGATGATAAAGTCAATCAGGATGCCGAGACGATTCTTAATGCCTCAGGCGAAAGAATCATGATGCTTCAAGAGAAAGAAGATCGGGAGATAGAGAAAATTCAGCGTGGCGACGAACTCACCCCCGGCCTGGCGCAACTTGTGAAAGTCCGCATCTGCAAAAAACGCAAGCTGCAAGTTGGAGACAAAATGGCAGGCCGTCACGGTAACAAGGGTGTTGTCGCCAAGATCGTTCCGGAAGAGGATATGCCCTATCTTGCGGACGGTCAGGTTGTCGATATTGTGCTCAATCCGCTCGGTATACCGTCCCGTATGAATCTCGGCCAGGTGCTCGAGACGCATCTCGGATGGGCAGGTTTGAGGCTTGACAAATACTATGCAACGTCGGTATTTGACGGCGCTTCATGGGAGGAAATAAAGACTGAGTTGAAAAAAGCAGAACTCCCCGAAAGCGGAAAAACACAAGTATTTAACGGGCGTACCGGTGAGCCATTCGAGCATCCGGTGGCAGTTGGAATTATCTATTTCCTGAAACTGCTTCATCTTGTTGCAGATAAAATACATGCGCGGAGTATAGGTCCGTACTCACTGGTAACACAGCAGCCTCTTGGCGGAAAGGCGCAGTTCGGCGGACAGCGTTTCGGAGAGATGGAAGTCTGGGCGCTTGAAGCGTACGGAGCATCACATATCCTTCAGGAGATGCTGACAGTCAAAAGCGACGATGTACAGGGAAGAAGTAGAATATACGAAGCGATCGTTAAAGGTGAAAACACCCCCGATCCGGGTATTCCTGAATCTTTCAACGTTTTGATGAAAGAGCTTCAGAGTCTCGGCCTTGACGTTCAGCTTTTAAAAGACGGCGTGTCTCTGGTAGAGTAGCGCTGTAAAACGTCTTTCGCTCGATGCGGGAGGCGTAAATATGTTGTGCGTTTAATACAGGAAAAACAATACGATAAACCAATTGGAATACCTGAAATACATGACATAAAAATTTAATAATGATAACATGATCATCGTAATAGATGGTTGAATCGTACATACATGATTTTTATTCATAAGGGGTATCGAGGTGGCAATGGTAACCGGAAAAAAGCTAGATTTCAACGCTATCAGAATTCAACTTGCATCAC
>CAZCDQ010000162.1:0-7421 GCA_964497605.1 uncultured bacterium | reverse complement strand
GAAATAAGTATAATATAGTAAATAGAGGTAAAGTACTCTAAAGGAATTTCCCAAGCTTGATGTCGCGGATTCGATCCCCATCTCCCGCTCCATAATAACTGCTCGGGCCGGTCCTCTGCGAGACCGCCTTTTATTTTTAAATATATGAGCCAATTTCAAAAGTCGGGATATTGCCCGAAAGAGAGCCTTGACATGATCTTTTCGATAAAGAGATATCTTCGTAAGTCATTGATGCATATAATCCCCCTGTCCTTCGGACATCCCCCCAGTAAAGGGGAATATATTTAGAAATCGGTCGAAGTTTGACTTTTGCAATTGGCTCTATATGATAATAACCGCTTGACAGCATCAGCCGAAAAATGTATTCTGATAAAGGTATCTGCAATTATACTTAATTATTCAGGGTGATGGTTATGAGCAATTCTCAATCGGTTGCCGACATATTCAAAGTACTTTTGGTCGATACGCGAGTAAATATCGTGTAGCTTCTGAAAAAGAGAACGCTGTGTGTAAATGTGCTTGCGAGGCTGTTTGACATGACTCCCGCGGCGGTTCGCATTCTACGGAACGCGAATATTAGAAAGCCGGGTATTATGTTCATTATCGTCTCAAGGAGGAAACACTGAAACAGTGGAAAGAGGCGGCGAAAATGTTTTTTGAGGGATAAGAGGTTATTATACAAGCGAAATTTTTTTTACATAAGAATGTATATGCGCAGAAGCATAATATATTTCTGCGTTTGAAGTTTCCCTGGATTTTATGTCAAACTATAAACTTTAATAACCGAAAAGATGCTCAAATATGCGATTGTCATTTAAAATGTCAGCGGCCGGAAAACTTGAAAGGGAAACCTGAGGATTGCAACTCTGGTACAGATTGAGATTTGCCACAGCGAGATGGGAAATCATCCCTGTGACGGTTCCGAAAAAGGCAATGATTGATATAAAAACAGGGTGGGTATGAGAATATCCGCCCTGTTTCTTTCAGAACAAATCTTGCCGCGGTTTTCGACCGGACATTCTACTCAATCCCGACAAGCCGGATCGGAAACGAATCGAGCCCTTTGGCTGCAATAGGGAATGCATACACTTTTATGCGGGATTTTGTCAGATTGTCGAGACCGGCGACATTCTCAATGAGAGCAATATCATTGTCAAGAAGCGCGTGATGATTGACATTGTGTTCGCCACCGCTGATCTCAACACCGGTCGCGTCAACACCCATCAATTTTATGCCGGCATCGACCAGATACTTAATTGACTCAGTTGAAAACTGCGGCGCCTGGGAATACATTTCGGTTCGATAATGTTTGGCGAAACCGAGATTGCAGATTACAGCGTCGCCCTTTTTGATGCCGCCCGCTTTTTGTGCGGCTTGTTCCATTTGTGCGACGGATATAGTGTTTCCCGCCCCGATGTGGCGTAGATCGAGCACTACACAGTCGCCGCAGAGCCGTTCGAGCGTAAACGCCGCTGTGTCCATACCGTCCTTGAGGACATGGTACGGTAGTTCGATATGGGTACCGTTATGGGTATGCAGATTCACAAAATTCATAATGTACCAGTATCCTTTTTCCTCTTGCTCTTTTGAATCGACACCGTCCGCAGTGAATGTTTCAAGCTCGAATCTCCTGGCCTCCTCTCCGAAAGTAAACATGTGGGACAGATCGACGATTCGTCCAGTCTGTGCGTTCAGCGAGCCGGCCGATTGAACGATTCCCGCACAAACAATCAGGCATACAGATGCAATTTTTAAAAACATGATATCCTCCGGTTGAAATGCGAGAATAATTGTTTAAACATTAATTTATGAGTATTTCAAATAAATCAAAATGTCGGTTTAGTACCGAACTATATATTATCCGGTTATCCCCTTTAATAAGCAAGATACAAGAATAAGTATACTTTTTCAGGAAATTCATACATGATATTGTAATATGCTTAGCTAACGGGATAACCGAAATATATTATATTATGATTATGGAAAAAGTCGCCAGTTCTTACAATGAACGAATGTGGCAATTAAAACGTCACAATAATGTGAGAATAATACTGTATACTATTAATAGGAGGAGGAGCCGGAATATGATATCTTTCACACTATGGTGTATATTATTTGTATTGTGCTGGCCTTTGGCGCTGTTTGCGCTTGTGCTCTATCCGTTTGTGTGGTTGCTGTTGCTTCCGTTCAAACTGCTGGGTATCGCAATCGAGGGTGTGCTTTCGTTTGTGGCCGCGGTGATCATGTTTCCCGCGCGGCTGCTCCGTGGCAGACGGATATGATATACCGCATATTGCATTACTCGCCTATTCAGCTTAAAAAAACCGTCTTACAAGCACGGTGATAGTTGTCAGTGATTAAAACACGATTTCGGTATCGTATATCTGTGACGCCGTACCAATCTTACGGCGTGCACGCCATGTGACAGTTTCTTGACCGTCGCCCGATCCTGCGATCGTTCCCTCGATGGTATCTCCGTCGGCAGTTCCCTCAAACGACCCTGTAGCCGATGTACTGCCGGAATCTTCCTGAAGGGTAAACCGAAGTGTACCACCGTCGATTGAAACCTCGGATAATGGCAATTGCCGGCCGTCTTGCACGAGAAATCCCTCGACCTCCTGATATTTCTGGGAAAGAATCAGCGCCGTAGCCGGTTCTCCAGATATGGACAACTCCCATATTCCCGACACATTTGCCGGTATGATCCACAGAAAAATCTTGTGACGCGGATCGTAATCCGGAATATCCGGCGGATCCGGTTTCCATTCGCCCATGTCGAAATTGCTGGATACGATCCGTGTGCCGGGCACAAGTTCAGTGAGTAGTTTCGGACGGAGTTTGCGGTTTACCAAATCTGTAAGATAAAGGGTTACAACGGTCGCCTCGCTGATATCCACCTCGAACAGGTCCCGGCGGATGAACCGGACCTTGTCGGTGACTCCCGCCTTTTCCGCATTTGCTCTGCTTTTTGCGATAAGTCCCGCATTGATTTCGATACCGACACCGGTCGCGCCGAATGTTTTTGCCGCTGCAATTACAATACGGCCGTCTCCGCATCCGAGATCGTAAACGATATCGTTTTCAGTCGTATCGGCGGCCCGAAGCATCTGCTCGACCCGGTACTGGTCGGAGGGCACATATGGCACCATGTAGAGATATTCGCCGTCATCGGCCTGAGTGGCTGTATAAGTATGGGTAAAAATGATAAACACGATTGCAAGCAAATGGACAAATGTTTTTTCTGTCATATGAGAACCCCGTTTTATTGGTGTACGGTGTTGATTATAGTCTTATTATTACTACAGTTCGTCACGATTCAGCCTGGAGACAAAATGGCGACACACAATCATAATTTATAGTTCTTTTCACTCATGAAATCGTTTTCTGATTAGCTGTTTCGGCGTTCTATTCCTAATTCTGTAAAAAAATAGAATTGAAATTGCGGCGATGTCAAGTATTTTAAGTTAAAATAGTTATATTGTGGACTTGTTTCAGGAAGGCGAAATGATTATTATTGAAAGTGTCTGATTACAGTCTAAAATGGCAAACCTGCGAATCCGGCTGGCCGGAATAAGGGAGGATAAACGGATGAAACGCTTACCCCGATTTATGTTGACGATTATACTCATTGCGGTTGTGGCAGGCGCATGTCTAACCGAACAAATGCCGACCACGGTTACGCCCGAACAGGTGGGGCTCAGCTCGGAACGGCTTGAACGCATCGGACCGTTGATGGAGGAATATATCGAGGATGGAATGATCGCAGGTGCGGTTACTCTTGTCGCCCGCCGCGGAAAAATAGTTCACCATCGGGCATGGGGTATGAGTGACCGTGAAACCAACCGGCTGATGAGTCCCGACGCGATATTCCGTATCTGCTCGATGTCCAAGCCGATAACGAGTCTTGCGGTGATGATGCTTTATGAGGAGGGAAAATTCCTGCTTTCCGACCCGGTCTCCAAATATATACCCGAATTCAAAAATATGACCGTTCTTGCATCAGGGCATCCGGACCGCGGCCCGGTTGAAACTGTTCCCGCACGTCGTCAGATTACAATCCGTCACCTCCTGACCCATACCTCGGGGCTGACCTATCAATGGAACCGGCGGCTCGGACAGATGTATTTCGATGCGGGTGTCACGCACGGGATGATTCAAGATGACGGCACCATCGAGGAGAACATGAAAAAACTAGCCGAATTGCCGCTTCTATTCGAACCCGGCACAGACTATGAATACGGACTCAGCCTCGATCTGCTTGGCTATTTTGTCGAGGTTGTCAGCGGGATGACGTTGGACACCTTTTTCAGAGAGCGGATATTCGAGCCGCTCGGAATGCACGACACGCATTTCTTCCCACCCGATGAGAAAGTCTCCCGGCTGGCAACACTCTACCGATATTCTCCCGATGCGGGGCTTACCAGATTCCCCGATGCACCGGTCGAGGAGGGATCGATGGTGTATTCGGCGGATTATCCGTACAATGGTCCCCGAAGCTATTTCTCGGGCGGCGCTGGACTGTGTTCAACCGCGACGGATTATTACCGCTTCTGCCAGATGATGCTCAACAAAGGAGAGCTTGATGGCGTCCGGTTGATAGGCAGGAAAACGGCTGAGCTGATGGCAGCAGATCATGTAGGGGATAGTAGCGAAGCGGTTTCGTTTGGATACGGATTCGAGGTCGATGATGAAGTCAAACAGCCTATTCACGAGCTTGGGTCGGTCGGCAAATATGGCTGGGGCGGTTATTTCTTTACTCGGTTCTTCATCGATCCCGAGGAAGAGCTGATCGGCATATTCATGGCACAGCTCAAACCATCGGTCACCGTTCCCTTGCGCGAGAAATACTATAATGTGGTTTATCAGTCAATTATCGAATAATTCTGCCGCTGAACCGTCAAAACCGCTTGACAATTATCACGAAATGAGCAAGTTTACACACAGTTATTAACAAAAACTGAAACGGTTGTATGAATGAATAGAATGTTCGGATATTTTTTTCTTTGTGTAATACTGATATCGGCTGCCGGGTGCACGTCCGGGATCAGTAGTGAAATGGCCTTGGGAAAACCGGAGGATCATTATAAAACCGGTTTGCAGAAACTGAATTCGAACCATCAGGCGGGTGCGGAAGAGGAATTCAACCGTGCCGTTGCACTCGGAAAAAAAACACCTTACGGGCATACGGGTTTTGCGCTTCTCGAACTCAGCCGGACGAATTATAAACGGGCGCTGAAACATGCCGAACGTGCGCTCAAATACGACAGCTCATTCTCCGACGCGCATCTTGCAACCGGTAGGATTCTGACAGCATGGAAACGCAGGAGCGATTGGGCGGACAAGGCGCTGGAATCGTTCGAAAAAGCGCTCGAGTTAGCACCTGAAAATGAAAATGTCCTGTATTATACTGCCGAGTATTACTATGAGGCGGGTGAGTACGAGCGGGCAATAGAATACTATACTCGTGCGAACGTTCTCTCAGGCGATCTCGCGGAGACTGCGGCGAAAAAAATCGAACACACGAAGAAAATGATAGAAGCGTCGCCGCTTTCGGACGAGGGGAAACGGATTGCGGATATCGAAAAGATAAGCAGAGCCGACCTGTGTATTCTGTTGATCGAGGAATTCAAACTAAAACAGCTTCTTCACAGACACCGTCCCGAGAAATTCAATCAATTGTTCAACGCCGACTACTCACGAATAGCCCGCACGGGCAGGCTTCATCCCGAGATCGGGAACAATCCCGCCAAAGAATGGATCCTCGACATTATTCAGATCGACATCCCTTTTCTCGACCCGTATCCGGACGGCTATTTCTATCCCGACCGTCTTGTAACAAAATCGCAGTTCGCAGTAACTGTGCAGGAGGTGCTGGCGATGGTAAACGACGACCGGACATTGACCACACGGTATATCGGCATGGAGTCGGGTTTCGACGATGTACGGACGGATTATTATGCGTTTAATGCGGTCAATCTCTGTGTCGATCTCGGCATTATGACTCCTGAGGCCGAAAGGATTTTTGATCCGAACGGCTCCGTAAGCGGTATCGATGCCATCCTGATGCTGCGGAAAGCCGGTGAATATGTTACCGAACACTGAATACGGTCTTTTATATATCCTATAAATGCTATCCCTGTATTTGAGAATCGGCACTTTTTTTATTATATTGTTATATAGAGAGTAACTTGCCGTAAAAAGTGGTTTCTTTTTGTGAATCGGGGACAAACGGCTCAAAATGAAAATTATCGATGTAAAAGCGGGATCGCAGGCGCATAATGCGGGAGTGAAACCGGGCGACAAACTGGCGCTGATCGACGGTTTCCCCGTCAGCGACATAATCGACCTTATGTATTACGGCTCCGAGGATGAAATACGGGTAACCTTTCACCGCGGTACATACGATATTAAAGCGCTGTTACGAACGGATATAGATTTAGGCCTTGAATTCGAGCCGATAGAGATTCGAACATGCGGCAACAATTGCCTGTTCTGCTTTGTCGACCAGAATCCATCTGGAATGCGCGAGAACATATATCTCAAGGACGAGGATTATCGGCTGTCGTTTCTGCACGGCACTTATGTAGCGCTTAACGACCTGAGTGAAAACGATCTGCTTCGCATTGTGAAACAGCGTCTCAGCCCGCTCTATGTTTCGGTTCATGCGATGGATTTGCCGACACGGTTGAAATTACTCGGAATCAAACGTACCGACAAACTGGCCGAGAATATTGATAGGCTTACGACCGCAGGTATCGAACTGCACACACAGATCGTCGTATGTCCGGGCATAAACGACGGCGACATTCTTGAAAATACCATCACCGAACTTTTCAAAAAATATCCCGGTGTTATGTCCGTTGCGGTCGTTCCGGTCGGTCTTACCAAACACCGCGAGGGACTGTGTCCGCTTGAGCCGGTCGACCGGAGAAAAGCGCTCGAAATTATTGATCTTGTCGATCGCTACCATTATGAATACGAGGCCGAGATAGGCGACGGTTTTGTCTACTGTGCTGACGAGCTTTATATCAAAGCCGGGCTGGATATCCCGCCGACAGCTTATTATCACGGATTCCCGCAGCTTGAGAACGGTGTCGGCATGGTCCGCGATTTCCTCAACGCAGCTGCCAATATTCCCAAACGGCTGAGAGAAAAAAGGCTCCGAACCGGTAAATACGTTTTTGTGACCGGTACCTCGATGTCGATGTATATCAGCGATTTTGCCGCGCGGATTTCGGAAATCGAGAGTATATCGGTCAGGGTTGTGATCGTTGAGAACTCGTTCTACGGCGATTCGATTTCAGTCAGCGGGCTCCTCACCGGCGCCGATATACAGGCGGCGCTCGAAACGGCGCAATCGGGTGAAACGGTTGTACTTCCCCCGAACTGTCTGAACGATTCGGGAGTGTTCCTCGACGATA
>CAZCDQ010000161.1:0-7648 GCA_964497605.1 uncultured bacterium | reverse complement strand
GAAACACCGTGCTCCACCACGATACGCCGCGGTAATCGCCGGCACGGCCGACCGGATTGCCGTTTTCGCTCCAGTAATGCTGTTCGGCCGTTCCGGGAACAGCAACCGTCTTGGCAGGCGTTTTCGGGAAAGCGTTCCATCCGCACGAGGGGGGATTGACCGGCAGTTGTGCGACCGGGGGCGATGAGACATAGAGTTCGTCCTCAATCCATTCCGCCTCTTTGTCGAGCCTAAGCTGCCAGCCGTTGCCGGAAAGCGTCTGTTCAAACCGTCCCGGATCGGCCGAAAGCGCTCCGCCGGTGCATATCGTCAGCATAAGAAACAAAATGAGCATAGTTCGCATATCGTTCATCCTGTCTAAGTTTTATTACTGTCGCCATTCAATGGTGCCGACAACTTTATCCATTGGCCGCTGTGCATCGACAAGCTCGCGGGTGTTTTCGGGAATCGCCTTTTTCATGAGCCAGAGGCACGATCGGAGCACCAACTCCTGAAAACTCGGATTGCGCCATACGAATTCGGTGTGTCCAGGCAGCAGGGTCACAAACCGTCCCTTACCGTAATCGTTACACCAGCCCGATATGCCTTTCTGAAGATATCTGGTTCCGGTGCTCTCGAACAATACCGTATGGTCAGGATTGTGCAGCCGCGCAAAAAACTGTTCGTCGCTCACCAGAAACGGTTCAATGCCCCGTGAAATGGGGTGATCGGGGTTGAAATCGCGGTACTGAACGTTCTGAATCGGCGGATGCATGGCCCAGTCGTGGGCAAGCATTTTCTTGATGAGCGGCCGCGGACTGCAGATCGAGTTGTGAAGACACAGATAGCCTTTTCCCTTGTTCGCCACATTGTCATAAATCGCATGTTCCTGTTCCTCGGTCATGAACCGTGAACGCGGGGGACGGTTCTCGACAACACCGTAAGGGGAATACCCGACAGAATGACGGTCGTAGTCCGAGTTGCCGATAAGGGTGATGGTGACATCGGCGATATCGATCAGTTCCTTGGTGAGAAATTCGCTGTACTGTGTGAACAGGATGCGCCAGTTCATTTTCGCGAGTATCGCCCGAAGGTTCAGCTCGAGCATGATCGGATTGTGGCAGTGCTGCCCCATCATCGCGACAACGGTCGGCTGATCGGTCTTTTCCAATACCGGCTGATCGACAACATGCGACCAACTTTCCCCGGCAGCTTCGGCATCCTCGGTATGAAGGACTGCAGGCGCGCCAACAATGCCGGTCATAAGCGCTTTCCGCCGTGACATGTTCATATTCATTGTTCTCTCCTCCTTATTCATTATATTGATTAATTAGCGCTTACACTTCGCCATAAAACGAAACTCCAGTCTCCTGTGCCATTTTGCGGAGGAACGCATACGCCTCGGGATACTGATCGCCGGGAATATGCTCCGGGAGAAGCATCCGCGGCCATTCGAATTGACTCATCCGCGCTATGTATGTTGTGTAATCCATGACGCCGCGTCCGGGACAAACCTCCTGCACATGTACTGTCTGACGGTTCGGCCAGATGGTGGTATCTTTCGCGTGGCAGGTGAGAATACGCTCGCCGAGCAGGTCGAACGATTCGTTCAATAGCTCGGTTGTGTAATAGTAATTATCGATGGAGATCATGTTCACCGGATCGAACTCCACGCCAAGCCGCGGATCGCCGACATCGTCGATGAGGCGTTTGTGCGCAAGGGGGCCGTCGATAGTCGTGGTCACCTGCGCCTCCATGGCAATAGAGACTTTCATACCAGTCGTGTCCTTCAGCACCTGACGGATATTATTTACCAACATCTTCCACGTTTTCAGCGACCAGTTGTCCGGATGCATGCTGTAACGGTATTCTTTGGTGAACAGCTCCTGAAATGCCGCACCCTCCGGCGTTTCCGGGGCACGGGTTCCACAGATGGTGGGAACCGCCGGGCAGTTAACCGATTCGGCAACCTCCATATACCGTGCAAGGTTTTTCAGATACTGGCTGCGGTATGATTCCTCGGGATGAATGAAATTGGTGTAACGGTTGCCCATGACCGCCGAGACGATAACATCGTATTTATTCAGCGCGGCATTAAACGCGTCGATCTCCGAGGAATTCATCGGCAGCAAAAATTCACCCGGCACCACCAGAGCGGTCTGTCCCTGATCTTTAAAATATTTGATGAGACCGTCCGGATCTCCCGGATATTCTCTCGACACCGCAGGAAACAGATACGACCCGAGCCGAATTTGAGTGCTTCCGACCGATATATTTTTCGGAGCGCTCATGTCTTTTCCTGGGCCCCAGTATTCCTCGCGGCCCGGCCCGGTTTCACCGACTGTTTCATTCGAACCGTTTGAACATGCCGCGCCGAGTGTAAACCCCGCCGCCGTTCCCGCCGCAAGCGCGTGACGCCGTGATAAGGTTGTTTTCATAGCCGTGTCCTTTTTTGTGTTATAGTATCGTCCAATCTCTCGATGATTTGCACTTCATGCCCATCGTTATTCATAATAAAGTAGTCAATTTCCCCATCTCCAATCAAGCGGTAATTTCGCGTTCGTTTCGGTTGGATAAAAAAGATTGCGCACAACAGTACAACAATATATTATTAAGTTTTGCATATAATAACTAACGAAGTTTTGAAGGACTTCTTGTGCCTATTAGATTTAAAAAAGCAAATGGAATATTTACATCAGAACAGGAATTAATTTGTCCTCTTATTTATTTTGATATGTGGGCATACCATGAAATAATTCGCGACAACAATATGTCATTAATATTAGACATACTGAATGACGAATTTGGGACTTTATGTTTATCTGAAACAGATATTATTGAAATTGCACAAGGAAACAGAGAAGATGTATACAAAATTAAAAAATTTATTTCCGATACTCCATTTATTTTTTTCGACGACAATCCTTTAAATGATAACACCATCAAACCTTTAGAAATATTTTATGAGCATGGACTAAACATTGATGCGCCTCAAGATTTATTAAAAATTCTTATAGCAATGAAGTCTCCAACCAAAGGCTATAATAAAGCACAAGATGATATTGTAAAATGGATTAATGATATAAGAAAAAATGAAACAGCAAAAATAAAAAACAAAAACAATGTAGTTCAGCAAAAGATTTATCTGAAGCGATGATTGGGTATATCTTAAACCATAATAAAATGAATATTAACGATAATGATGCTAGGGATGTATATCACCTATGCAAACCTTTAGTACATTGCGACATTGTTACAATGGATAAAAGGTGGAAAACCTTTATTGATCAAAACTTTCCTTTTTATTCAGATAAAATAATATCGAACAAAGGCGGTAAAGGAATTAATCAAATAATTGATAAGATAAAACTACTTAAATAATATATATTTAAAAAGGATTTATCATGAATCCAATCTTTAAGAAATTATTCCTTATTTTCTTTATCGCATTTTTCTTATGTAGTTCGCTGCTGTTCGCTCAGGAACAGTTATTTTTGCTTCGTTATGTGCCCTCACTTCGGCCGCAGGAATCCGATCTGACCACTGAATCGGCTGAATACAAGGCAGTATTCGGCACAGGGGACAGTGACAGTGAAAAACTGCACGGTGTCGTGCGGTTCGGCGAGCTGACTGTTATGCCGGGCGGCGCAAGCGCGATAGAGGAATATCCGGACGAGGAACAGATATATTTCATCCACGAGGGCGCGGGCACGCTTCATTACGACGTCGCCGAATATCGGGTGAAACGCAACGATTACATATATTTTCCACCGGGCATCGCGCACGGGATATCGAACAATACCGGTGCTCCGGTCAGGCTGCTCATTGCCGGATACCGAATACCTGAGGGGACGGAATTCACCCCGAAACCGGAACTTCAGATCGCGAGCGCGGATAATGTCGAGCTTCAGATACTCGGCTGGCACGGCCCGACCACACAGTTCAAGCTTCTTATGGGCACAACCGAAAGCACACGTGACAGACTCGCTGCGGCCTCACAGATGAACAGCATGTTTATTATGGATTTTGCCCCGCACGGCACAAACATACCGCACCGTCATCCGCGTGAGGAGGAAATTTACTACGTCTTGCAGGGTACCGGAAGTATGGTCGCGGGTTTGGATGTTCACGGCAATGTCGTCCGTCACCCCTCGCAGTCGGGGGATGCAATTTATTTTGCCGCGGGTACGGAAGTGGGATTTTACAGCGGCGCGAAAGAGGGTGAAGATCATACGCTGATTCTGGCGTTCCGGTCGACCGATCCCGAGGTCGCCCGTCCGGGGAGATAGAAAGGCAAAAGTCTGAACCGCAGATTGACACTGATTATCGGATTTGGCAGATTATTTGCAGAGGCTACTCTGTGCGTTCGCCCATTTTTTAAAGCCAGCGTAGGCTGAGAAAACAACCCTCCCTTAAAAACCATTAAGCTTTTGTGCAGTTACTTAACCTTTTTTCATTCTTTAAATATTGAGTGGAAAAACACCACACGAATGCCCTCACACATTCAGCAGAAACTCATATTTCCCGCAGCATTTTTTGAACTTTTTCCCGCTGCCGCAGACACATGGATCGTTCCGGCCGATTTTGGGAGGCGACTCGCCGCGGTGACGGCGCAGGATGTCCCATGTGAGGAAATCGTAGGCCTTGTCGGCGTATTCAAAGAACGTCTTGTACGCCTCGCACATGATGTTCAGCTTGGAATAGTCGCCGTCGGGGAGAAAACGGAATTTGATACAGCTTCGCTGGCAGAATCCCAGCCACGGGCACACCTCGCAATCATCATGAGGGATATTCCGCTTGTCGGCGAATTCTTTCCGAAGAGGGCTTTCGATGAGGTCGGCGATCTCGTCCGTATTGATATTACCAAGCTGCCATTCCTTTGTGACAAAGAAGTCGCAGGGGAACACATCGCCGTTATGCTCGACCACAAAATATTCCCCGCAGTTATTCTTGTACATACAGCATTCGGGCACCATCCCGGCGCGGTATTGAAGATAATTGTCGAAAAACCGGATGCTCACATTGGGGTAGCCGTCCTCGACCCAGAGATCGAACAGTTTACAGAGAAATTTCCCATACTCGTGCGCATCGACCGAGAACGGCGCCATTTCGCCGTCAATCGCCTCCACACAGTCGATGAACTGAAGATAGTGAAAGTTTTTCTCCCGAAAATACCGATAAATTTTCTCTGGATAATGCACTGTATCGTTGTTTACAACCGCGAGGATATTGTAATCGACTTTGTGACGGTCAAGGACATCGCAGGCGTTGACAACCTTTTCGAACACGCTTGTTCGGGCGCGGGTGAAACGGTGCATGTCGTACATCTCCTTTGGGCCGTCCATACTCACGCCGACCAGAATGTTGTTTGCTCTGAAAAATGACGCCCAGCCGTCATCGATATTGATCGCGTTGGTCTGCACCGTATTTGTGATCTGTTGTCCTGGCTGCTGGTGCGCGGCCTGAATCTCGACCGCCATTTTATAGAAATCGAGCCCCATGAGCATCGGTTCGCCGCCCTGCCAGATGTAAGATACTGCTCGGCGTTCGGGTGTCTGCGCTTTTTTCACTAACGTGGTGAGCGTCTCCTCGGACATACGGTGCACCGAGGTTTCCGGGTAATCCTCAGCGGTCTTGCGGTAAAAGCAGTAATCGCAGAACAGGTTGCAGTCCGAGGACGCCGGTTTCATAAGAAACGACAGGTATGTATACATCGGTGAGGTCATTTCTGCTGCTTCTCCCTGAATATTTTCGTCATTTCGTCGACATGCTGCTGTGCAGCTAACCGTGCTTCACTCACCTCAGGCCACGGCAAAACTCCGGCACGTTCGGCCCATTCGTCATACATCCGACTCATCTCCGCAACCCGGTCGGGCATATCTTCGGCGAGATTTTTGCTCTCGCAGCGGTCGGCCTCCATGTCGTAGAGGTCCCATTCCCGGTTGTTCGCGGCGACAAGCTTCCATTTCCCGTCACGGACCGCGCGGTGGCCCTGATGTTCCCAGAACAACGGCGCGCTGCGTTCCACCGGATCATCGGCAAATGCTGGAACAAAGCTCGTTCCCTCGGCCGGGAGGATTGTGTTGCCGCTATAGGCCGATGGATATTCCGCCCCGGCAAGTTCGCAGCAGGTGGGCATGATATCCATGACATGGCCGACCTGTCTGCGCAGTTCGCCTTTCGCGGCGATCCCGGCGGGCCAGTGCACAACGAGCGGCGTCGCGATACCGCCCTCGTACGCCCAGCCTTTGAACCGCCGGAACGGCACATCGTTGTAATTCGCCCAGCCGGTGCCGATATTCTGCCAGGTGTCCTCGGAGCCGGGCATGAGTCCGGGAACGTTTCCGGCATGCATGGGACGGCCGTCCCGTGCGGTGAGCGGCGTATATCGTTTCATTCCCTGACTGGTGGGAAGGTCGCCCGACTGGCTGCCGTTATCGGAGCAGAACATGATAATCGTGTTGTCAAGCCGCCCTGAGCGTTCGAGGGCGTCCACAATCTTGCCGATACCCTGATCCATACGGTCGACCATCGCGGCATAGACCTCCATCGCCCGCACACGCCATTCGGGGTGTTCCTCCTCGCTGAGCGGACCGGTACGATCGTCGCGTTCGGACAGCCCCCATTTCGGATCGATGATGCCCATTTCGACCATCCGGTTGAATTTCGCCATACGGTGCGCATCCCAGCCGTCGTCGAACCTGCCTTTATATTTCTCGATATCCTCCGGCATGGCATGAAGCGGGAAATGCGGTGCGGTATAGGCCACATAGCTGAAAAACGGCGTACCCTCGGGTGTTTCCTCGATACACTCGACCGCATGCTCGCTCACCGCGTCGGTGAAATAATAGTTTGGGTCCATGTCGATTGGCTCGATATCGTTGTCGCGGGTAAGGGAGAACGGCTGAAAGAAGTTCGAGGTGCCGTCGACGATGCCATAGAACCGGTCGAATCCGCGCTGAAGTGGCCAGTTGTGTTTCGACATGTGTTCGGTATCCTCGATCCAGTGTCCATAATGGGTGGTCAGGTGCCATTTTCCGTGCATGTACGTCCGGTAACCGGCAGGTTTCAGGGCCTCGGCGATAGTTACACAGTTTGCGTTCAGATCGCCGCGATAGCCCTCGATTCCGGCATCGTAGGTCATCCATCCCATGCCCGCCTGATGCTGATAGAGGCCTGTCAACAAGGACGCCCGTGTCGGGCAGCAGCGCATGGTGTTGTAGAATTGGGTAAACCTGAGTCCGTTCGCCGCAAGCCGGTCGAGCACCGGGGTTTCAATATCACCGCCGTAACAGCCAATGTCGGAATACCCCATATCGTCCGCCATGATGAGCACGATGTTCGGGCGTTCGCCCCCATTGTTCTGGCTGGAAGTACCACACCCCGACTGCATCACACTGAGCGTACCGAGCATGCCGAGCACGCCGGTTTTCATGAAACTGCGGCGAGAGAGAGAAGATGTTTCCACCGTATTGTTCCTTTCAGATAGGATATGAAATATTAAGGATAGGAATGACAGGATTTTTTCAGTATACAATATTTTGAGCATCGTGTTAAATATGCCTATTCCGTAAGTAACGGATTTGTTCGGAAAAAAACAACCCAAAATATTGATTTCTGGCGACCCCCCATTTTTTAGCCTCCCTGTAAAGCAAGAGATAACTGCACG
>CAZCDQ010000160.1:0-7651 GCA_964497605.1 uncultured bacterium | reverse complement strand
GGAATAGTATTTGACTGACGCGCCGAGGCTGACCGGCGGGAGCAGTATCGTCAGTGAGAGTGCACGGGCATCATCTTTGTGCATACCGAATAAGCCGATGAGCGCCGGCATCAACAACACGCCTGCCCCGATACCGAAAAAACCGCCGAAAACACCGGCAATAATGCCTAAACCTGTAATTGTATAGATGTTTACCGGAATAGTCGAATCGGATACCATTATAACGTCCGGGTGTAGCGGACAGCCGTTTCCGGAATCGGTTTTCGACACATATAAATTAACGATTCCAACAGATAAAAGCAAGAATCCGAAAAGAATTTTCAGCGAAAATTCACCGACGGCATATGCGCATACGGCGCCGAAATATGAAAAAACCATGTAACTCAGCACGCCCGCGAGGATATATTTTTTCAGTATCATGACCCGGTCGCGCATAACAATCACCGAAAACAGAGTCATCGGGCCGAGCATGACCGCGAGAATCGTGCCCTGTGCCTCGTACTGCGAAAGACCGAGCACGATTACCAAAAACGAAATTAAAAAAGGAGCGCCGCCGATTCCGGCGTAGCCCCCGATATAACCGAACAGCGCCCCTGCTGCAAACAGGGAGGTCGATTGTGTGTCCATTGAAAATCTCCGGCTTTCAGAAGAACATCTTAATCGCAATCACAAACAGCACCGCGCCGAATATCTTTTTCAAAAGCGTTGTTCTGGTTATCGAGTTCAGCCACGCGCCGACCTGAGCCATCGGCACACCGCCGATCATAAGCGGAATGGCCGCAGACAGCCAAACATACCCCTGCGACCATCCCGGCAGTTCGATAATACCGTGTCCGTGATACATATAGCCGATCGTTCCGGCCAGCCCTATGAAAATGATAACAGAGCTTGAGGTTCCGGCGACTTTTTCAATAGGATACTTGAAAAGGAGTATGAGCGGCGTTATCATAATAACCCCGCCGCCGATACCGAGAAACGACCCGGCGACTCCAGCGACAAATCCAAGCAGGGGAAGAAAATTCAGAGACACAACCGGTTTCGAGCGTTTGCTGCCGCCGGCTGGATCCGTTGGTTTTCGTGTGATTATCAGGAGCGACGATATCAGAAGGACGATAGCGAATGCGCGTTTCATGTCACCGGTATCGGCTATGGACGCCAGCCACGATCCTGTCAGCGAACCGACCACAGCAAGGGGGCCCATAATAAGCAATGTACGCCAAATGATATTTCCGTTACGGTGATGTTTCCAGACCGCAGATATGGAGAACACGGTCACCAGCAGCATGTTGGTGCCGAATATGATCTTAATTAGGTCGTCTGATACGATGCCGAGCGCAGGGTATATCACAACGCAAAGAGGCGTCAGCACAGCTCCGCCGCCTAAACCAATGTAGCCCGCCGTGAGCCCTGCCAGCGCCCCTGTCAGCAGCAATGAAATGACATCCGGAAAAGCCAGTTTAGCTCCCTTTCCCGATTATTCCGCTTTCACGACACCGGTCTCGAAACCGGGTGAAAGAATCGTGTTGTAATACTCGCTATCGTTCAGTATCTCGATCGCTTTCTGAAGCGGAAGATCCCAGTTTTTCGAAGCGATTGTCCGCTCTGCAGATCCAAAATTCGCCGCGGTGATTTCCTGTTTGAGGAACCGCTTGATCGCTTCTATGTTGTTATCGAAATCGTCGTTGCGTTTGTTCATCAGCATCGTCTCGATATTGTCGAGCATATCGGTTACATCGCCGTTGTATTCTTCACTTTCGACACGCTCTTTGAAATCGTCGAAATAGGTCTCCCCGGGGAATTTGTATTCGAAATTATCCTCGTTGGCGATATATTCCCTGAACGCGTTTAAAATATCGTCGGTAATCTCGAATCCGAGTTCGATGTCCGGATGATTTTCGGTGTATTCGATCGCAAATTCGAAAAACGCGCCCTGATACACAAGCTGAACCACAATATTGCCCGTAATCCTGTCCCTTACAATAATATCCGGCGTAATCCCGCCGCCGCCGTATACGATGCGGCCGTTACTGGTTTCGAATTCCTCACGGTTTTCGAGGCTGTCCTCATCGGCGGAAATGTTATCTTCAATATCGCTCTCCGCATAAAGCTCTTCCATCGTGCGCTCTTTGTGAATGCTGCGGCTCGAGGGGGTAAAATAATGAGCGGTCGTGAGCTTCAATCCGTATCCGTCCGCAATATCGTCGAACACTGTCTGCACCGAACCCTTACCAAACGTTGTCTCGCCGACCAAAACGCCTCTATCGTGATCCTGAATCGCACCGGCGACAATCTCGGATGCAGATGCGCTCGCCCTGTTTACCAGCACAACGAGCGGCTTGTTGGGCATTTTAGGTGAGTTTTCTGCTCTGAACGGGCGTTTGTTGTCAAGCCGGTCGCGTGTGAACACGATCAGCGAACCTTTCGGCAGGAATCTGTTTGCAATTTCCTGTGCCGCGAGCAGCAGGCCGCCCGGATTGCCGCGGAGATCGAGAATAACGCCTTTATACTGGCTGCCGCTCATCGTGTCGAGCGCATCATCGAGTTCATGCGCCGCCTCCTGATTGAACCGCCGCAGTTTGATATAGCCGATGCCGTCTTCGATCTCGCCTGCATAAGAAATATTATGCAGCGGAATTGTTGCGCGAGTGATTGTAAATTCGAGCAGATCAGGATGACTGCCCCGTTTGATTTTGATTGTTACTTCGGTGCCGACTTCACCGCGAAGCATGCCGACAACCTCATTGAGGGGTTTCTCAAATGTGCTGATACCGTCGACCTCGACAATCGCGTCGCCGGCTCTCAGTTTATACCTGTCTGCAGGTGTGTCCTCGATGGGATATTCCATAATAGTAGGATAATCGTTCTGTATGGATATGGCAATGCCGAGTCCGCCGAATTCGCCTTTGGTATCGTCCCTAAGCTGCTCATAGTCAACCAGTTCGAGAAAATCGGAATATGGATCGAGCGATTCGATGATCCCGTTTATTGCATTCTTTGATAATTCCAAATCATCCGTTTGCTCATAATAATAGCTCCGAACCCTTGAGAAAACATTATTAAAGAGATCGATTCCTTCACTGAGTTGGCTGTACGTCCTGCCGGCCAATCCCATCGATTCGACAAAAAACATGGTCACAATAAACACGCATGCAACCAGTGTCATATTGATAAGGAGTATTTTGCGCTGCTTTTTTGTCTCCATTAAATCCTCCGAAAGTTATATAAAAAAATACCCAATTATCCCCTTTAATAAGCAAGATACAAGAATAAGTATACTTTTTCAGGAAATTCATACATCATATTGTAATATGCTTAGCTAACGGGATAACCAAAAAAAATTATGTTTCCGATGAAACCACGGAATTCGACAGAGTGCCGATTCCACCGCAGGTTATGTCGATGACGTTACCCGGTTCAAGCGGACCGACGCCAACCGGCGTTCCGGTCGTAATAACGTCGCCCGTCTCAAGTGTCATAATATTTGTAATATATTCAATAATAGTCGGAATATCAAAGATGAAATCCGCCGTATTGCCGTTTTGTTTCGATTCTCCGTTCAGCGAGCTTTGAATCTGAATCGATACCGGTTCTGGTACGGATTCGGAAAGAAGAATACACGGCCCCATCGGGGCGAATGTGTCGTAATTTTTGGAGGGCATCCAGGGAAGCGCTTTGGCAATATCCGTCTGCTGGACATCGCGTGCGGAGACATCGTTCATGCAGGTATACCCGCAGACATGACTCATCGCGTTTTCTTTGGCCACATTTTTCGCGGCGCTTCCGATAATCACGGCGAGTTCGGCTTCGTAATCCATGCGGCCGATCCCAGCGGGTTTCACAATAGCGTCCTCATGCCCGATCACACATGACGGCCATTTGCCGAACAGAATCGGCTCTCCGGGAACCGTATGGTTCATTTCCTTTACATGCTCATAATAATTGTTGCCGAGGGCGATGATTTTGCCGGGCATGACCGGCGGATTCTTTGTGTATGTTCCTGTCAGAGTGAAATCTTCAATAAGACCGTATTTCGAGACGGCGGACATCACATCGCCGAGAAAACCCTCGTTGAATTTGTCGTCCCAGAGCAGTTCCTCCACATATCTGACCGGTGCGGAGGTATAATTGCATACCGCAACTTCGTAAAAAGAAAGCGCTCTCGTAAGATCAATAAGCGCACCGTCACCGTCATCCGTATGAATGCCGAGAAAATCCTGCTCATGAATTGAAAGCGAGT
Source organism: uncultured bacterium (assembly GCA_964497605.1). Lineage (GTDB taxonomy): Bacteria > Latescibacterota > Latescibacteria > Latescibacterales > Latescibacteraceae > Latescibacter. The sequence continues at coordinate 3,414 of CAZCDQ010000160.1, read as the reverse complement.
AAACTCTCATATTTCCCCCTGTCTTCCCAAAACAGATTTCACAATTCTGTTTTTCTTCGATAAATCCTTAATAATTTCGATGCTTGAATAACGTCCGGTCATATCGAACGTTTCGTATATTCTTTCCGCCTGAGTGTCTCCGCATTCAAGGAGTACAAGACCGCCGGATTTTAAATATCGGTGCGAGTTTTCAGCCAGTACCGTCAGGTATCTCAGTCCGTCGCCGCCGCCGTCCAGCGCAATCCCGGGATCGTAATTTCTAACCTCGGGACTAAGGGTTTCTATAATCCCGCTTTCGACATACGGAGGATTCGACAGTATGGCGTCGAATCCTCCGAGCCTGTTCAGGCCGTCCAGCATGTCGCCGGTCACAAACCGTACACGATCAGCAACACCAATCAATCCCGCATTTTCTCTCGCGAGAGAAAGCGCCGCCTCCGATATGTCCGTCGCGACAACGTTAGCATCGAGTATCTCATGGGCGATACTGAGCGCAATCACACCACTTCCCGTGCCGATATCTGCGATATAGGGTGCCGCAATACCAGCGAGATGTTCGAGCGCGTTCTCGACCAGCAGTTCGGTCTCCGGCCGCGGCACAAGAGCCCGTTGGTCGGATTTCACTGTAATCTCTTTAAATCCCGATTTTCCCAGAATGTGCTGAAGCGGCTCATGATTCAACCTCCGCCTGACCAATCCTCGGAACGCGTCGCGTTCGGCAGTGGAGAGCGGGCGCTCGAAACTCATATAAAGCTCAATACGTGTGCAGTCGAGCACGCTCCCAAGCATACGCTCCACCTCAAGCCGCGAATTTTCGAATCCGCTCTTTTCCAGATGCTCGGCCGCCGCCGTGATTAAATCGATAACCCGCATACGTTCGGACATTTATGGTACCGACTCTTGTGCCTGCTCCTCGATCGCCGCTTTCTGGTCTTCCATCCTGATTTTGTGGAGAAGTTCGTCCAGATCGCCCGCAAGAATACCTTCGAGTCGATGAAGGGTCAGATTAATGCGGTGATCGGTTACCCTGCCCTGAGGAAAGTTATAGGTGCGTATTTTCTGCGACCTGTCGCCGGAGCCGACCATGGTCTTCCGTGCCGCGCTTCGTGAATTCTGCTGTGCTTCATTCGCCTGATCGAACAGTTTCGCCCGAAGCACTTTCAAGGCTTTATTTTTATTCTTAAGCTGGCTTTTCTCGTCCTGACAGGTTACAATGATTCCGGTAGGAATATGGGTTATGCGCACTGCGGAATCTGTCGTGTTGACGCTTTGGCCACCGGGACCGCTTGATCGATATACATCTATTTTCAAGTCGTTTGGATTGATATCAATGTTGATTTCGTCGGCCTCTGGCATGACAACAACCGATGCTGCTGATGTGTGAATACGTCCCGAGGATTCGGTTGCGGGCACCCGCTGGACACGATGAATGCCGCTTTCGTATTTCAGGTGAGAATATACCCTGGGCCGGCTATCGAAACCACGCTTTCTATGAAACCGCCCATTTCCGAGGGATGCGTCGACATGATTTCGGTTTTCCAGCCTTTCATGTCGGCGTAATGGCTATACATCCGGTAGAGTTCACCCGCGAACAGCGCGGCCTCCTCGCCGCCCGTACCCGCACGGATTTCCATCATAATGTTTTTTTCATCGAGTGGCGATTGAGGAATCAGCATGATTTTCAGCTCTTCTTCAAGCGTTTCGCATTCGGATTCGAGATCATCGATCTCCTGATTCGCGAGTTCGATCATTTCCTCATCTGATTCCTCTGCCGCAAGGGATTTTGCATCCTCGAGCTGTGTCAGCAGGTCTTTATATTTCTCGTACGCCTGCATTTTCGGCTCAAGTTCGGCGCGCTCTTTGGCAATTGCAGTAATGCGTACAGGATCGGCAAGCACGTCATGGGATGAGAGCTGCGTTTCAAGCTCGTCATAGCGGCGTGCAATCTTTTCCATGTTGTCGATAATTGAAGAGCTCACCGTTATGCCTCCTCGGTATCGAGAGCCGCGGTGAGCGCACACAGCGCGACCTCAAGCATTTCGTCGTCGGGATGCCCCGTAGTCAGTTTCTGGAGCCATAATCCGGGAAGAATCAACATTTTCACAAACCGGTTGGAGCGGAATTTCCCAGAGAGTTTTAAAAGCTCATACGATATCCCGGCGATAACCGGCAGCAGCGCAAGATGGGTTGCAAACCGTTCGGGTATGCTTTGCATATGTCCGAATACCATCGGAAACAACGAGTCGGCGATACCCAGAAACAAGATACTGAACAGGACAACGATCAGAATGAACGAGGTGCCGCACCGTGGATGAAACCGGCTTTTTGTCCGAGCGGACTCCAACGTCAGCTCCTCGGAGGACTCATGGGTGAAAATGCTCATGTGCTCCGCGCCGTGATACCGGAATATCCGCCGTATATCCTCCATTTTCGATATAAGCAGAATATATGCGAGAAAGAGCAGCAATCTGATCGCACCCGCCACAAGATTGAACAGAAGCGCGCCTTTGGCAAGTCCCATGAGTGTCGCAAGATAAATCGGCAGCATAAAAAAAAGGAGCATCGCAACAGTAAAGGCGAACACCATGGTCGCTCCCATTATGAGGGAATCGCGTAAGCGTTTGACTTTCGAGTCCTCGATTCCCTGTTTTTTATCCTCGTATTTCATTTGGATGTCGGCCGACCAATTGAGCGTATCAAGGCCGATGATAAGCATTTCAACAAAATTGATGGCGCCGCGGACGATTGGGATATTCAGAAATTTGTAACGGGTGATAAACGATTTGAACGGCTTTTTACTCAGCTCAATGGTTCCGTCGGGCAGCCTGACCGCGGTGGCGATGTATTGCGGTGAACGCATCATTACACCCTCGATAACCGCCTGACCGCCAACATTGATATCGACCGATGATTCCAGGCTTGATCCGCTGACTGAATCTTCGGAAGCATGTTCGTTGAGATTTGTCATATTCTCAATATAATTAATAGGTTACAAGAATAGTAAAAACAAAATAAGGCCAGTCCGTTCGATACGGAAAGGCCTTGTCTTTCTTTCGAATAGAAAAAACTATTTATCGGATTCGGATTCGTCTTTGATACCGTATTTTTTACGGAAACGCTCAACCCGTCCGGCCGTGTCGACAATATTCTGTTTGCCGGTATAGAACGGATGGCAGGAAGAACATATCTCCACATGGATATCGCCTTTTGTCGATTTTGTTTTGATCTTGTTTCCGCACACGCATGTGATAGCGCTGTCCTTGTATGCCGGGTGTATTCCTTCTTTCATCAAACTTCTCCTGGAATTGAAATTTATTATAACATTGAAATATAAAACGTTCCATTTGCGAAGTCAAGGCAAAAAAGCTGCTGCTGGCGACCCCCCATTTTTTAGCCTCCCTGTAAAGCAAGAGA
>CAZCDQ010000159.1:0-7662 GCA_964497605.1 uncultured bacterium | reverse complement strand
GTGCAGTTATCTCTTGCTTTACAGGGAGGCTAAAAAATGGGGGGTCGCCAGTATAAATTCTTTCCGGCTTGAAAAAAAGTTCCCGATGGTGTATTTTGTATCCGGTAGGTGAATCATTTCCACGTAACAGGCTTTTTGCCCTGACAAAGGCGGCTCATGTGTTTTTCGAATTGATGTTTGCGTCGTTGCACGGCATCCTCGAGGTATTCATCGTCGGCATCCTCGGCTATATCATTATCGCCGGCGTTGCTCCCGGGGCGGCGTTTCTGGATTATATCACCAAAATCGTGATCAGGATTTCGCTTCCCTGCCTCATCGTGTCCAATATGCTGGGCAAATTCGATCCCGGCGATATGAACTATTGGTGGGTGTTCCCGCTGCTTGCGGTGGGGATCAACATCACCGGCGCGCTCCTCGCGAAAGTGTATCTTTTTTTCGACAAAACGGTAAAGTTCAAGGGAGAATTCATGGCGCTTGTTGCGTTTCAGAACGGGATATTCCTTCCGCTTGCATTCGCACCGGCGTTGTTCGGGCCTGACAAACTGCCGACATTTCTCAATATGCTCTTTCTGTATAACCTGCTGTCCATACCGACATTTTTTTCACTCGGCGTATGGATTATTCGAACTTCGACGGGTGTCGGTTTCCGGCTAAGAGACGCATTCAGTCCGCCGATTGTTGCGACTGCAGTAAGCTGCCTGTTCGTGTTCACGGGGATGTCGGGATTTGTTCCGGGATGGATGATTAGGCCGATAGAATCGCTTGGGTCGCTGACCGGGCCGCTCTCGACGCTGTTTATCGGGGGAATTATTGTGACCAACCTACCGAAAGCGAAACCTGAGGACTGGCTCGAACCGGTCAAAGCCGCTGCGCTGAAATGCGTCGCGCTCCCGCTCGTCGCAGCAGCCTTTGTCATCGCATTCAGGCCGCCGGAATTTGTCGCGCTGTTAACAATCCTCGAAGCGGTGATGCCCTCTGCAATCCTAATCGCGCTTGTGACACCAAACGACAGCCCCTCTCAGAAGTCAATCGCCGGGGCTATTTTGATAACGTCGCTTGTCAGCATTCTGACCATTCCGCTTTTCATGGGGATATACGGAGCGCTGTACGGATAAGCGAAGCGTTATTCACGTTCAATTCACGCTGATATCGATTTCGGGCTGTTTCGATTCCTGGTATTCCACTACCCGGTTCTGGTCGTGAGCGCCGAGCGGCATCATAAACGCTCTGCCTAAAAAATTCTTACGGGGAATATAGCCGTTTTCGGTCATGGACGCTCCGATAATGCGCGTTACCGTCATTTCTCGGACATTTGTTTCCTGATCGTGAAAATCCGACGCGCTCATAATGATCGTAATACTGTCCATTCCGGCAAATTCGAACGCGCTTATTTGGTCTTTCTGACGAACCAAGCTCATGTGAAAGGCATTTCCTGTCGTATCGGCCTCGGTGTGAAACAGATAATCGGAGTAAAAATTATGCGCATCGTTTGTTGAAAGCCCGCTTGTGCGGACTCGTTCGGCGATTGAACCGTCGAATTCGGCGTTACGCATCACCGCGTCCGCCCGCGCAAGCCATGCCTCCCATTTATCCTTATTCTCCGGCACAGGATCCTCAAACACCGCGGCGTAAACCTCTCCCTGCGTAAAATCCTTAAACGCAAGATACGGGACATCGTCGATCATGTCCGGCCTGAGCGCAATGAACAGCGTCGGCAACCCATCGAATTCGATTGACAGGAACCAGTCTCCCGAAAGCATCCATGAGGGGGGATCTGTTTTCTGAAGACTCCGTGAATAAATAACCAGATCGTGAACTTTCTTAAATACGAGCGAATCGGTTTCGCAGTATGCCATGACCTCATCCGAGGGTTTGACGCCGACGATAGCGATACAATCGACCACCATCTGGTCGGTAGCATTCGAGCCCATTCCGCGCCTGAGCGCTTTTATGAGCTGGAGATGGGCGCTGTCGTTTACTTCTCCCGAATTTGCATAGTCCACCGCAAACGTAAAAAGCGGATACATTAATCCGTATTCCCAGAACATCGAAATGTCGGTGTTTGTCATCCCCGGCGATTCGGTAAGCTCTTTTGCGCCGTACGAAAGGGCGTCCAGGGCGATGCGGGATTCGACGGTTGCCGGGAACCGGTCGATTTCTTCGATAAGAATGTCGGTCTGGGCCGAAAGTGCGATTCGCAGCGTGCTGTCAACCGGCGAGATCTCCGGTGCGGAATATGCCGTTTCGTAATTCTGCAGGGCTGCGAAAAAATCTTTATGCATTTCGCGCGCAAAGGATTCGACTCTGCCCTCGCGCTCCAGTTCCTCATAACTCGAGGGAACGTCGGGCGAACAGTTTGCAATAAATAACGCAATGCAAATGAAAATACCGCTTATGAGCGGTGCAATCCGGATAATTCTGTTCAATCGGCATTCTCCTTAAATCGGGTACCTAACCGCGCGGATCAACTAACCCCGCATTGAAGTCCGGTGTACCAAGAATAGACCCCTCTGTCACTCCGTGACATCTCCCCTTTTAGGGAAGACTATTTTGATACCGGCTTACCCAAAAGTCCTCCCTTGTAAAAGGTGGGGAACCGGCATAGCCGGTGGGAGGCTTAGACAGAGCGTTACCTTAGAGTAAACTCTGGTGAATTATATCTATTAAAATCCTCTCCGCGGCCGTCCGTGTATGTGACATGAAATATCGAGCTCTGTTCCGGGGAGGTAATATTCGGTATAGACCGACGACTCCGGGCAGCTCGGAGTCGCTTTCGCATAGGATTCTTTACATACCCTCTGGGTGGTTATGCCCTCATATTTGAAATTTTCCGCGCCGTATCCGAGGATATTGTTCGCCTCACGCATAAATCCAACCCACACCGGCAGCGCGGCTGTCGCGCCGGTTCCGTAGGCATTGCCGCCGAGAGTGGTCTCCTCGGAATCGAATCCGACCCAGACACCGCAGACGATATGGGGCGTATACCCGATGAACCAGGCATCCTTATATTCGTTGCCGGTTCCGGTCTTGCCAGCGCAGGGAAGATAGCTGAGACCTTTTGCTCTGATGATGTTCGAAGCGGTTCCCTCCTTGGTCACGCTTTCCATCATGGTTATCATAAGGGACGCCACCGCGGGATTGAGAACTTCGTTTCGCCGCCCTCGCCGATTCGGCTGAGTAAAGAGTAATTTATCGTTCTTGTCGTACACATTGCTGATAGTGAAATTCTCGGTCTTTATCCCCAAATTCGGGAATATTGTAAACGCCGATACCATTTCGATCAGCTTGACATGCCCCGTTCCGATGGCAATACTATGAACTTCGTCGAGCGGCGTTGTCAAACCGAATTGACGGGCGTATTGAACAACCATCTTACGGCCGATTCCGCGGTTTTCTACATCGTTCACTAACCGTGTGGCGATGATGTTTTCACTCAGTTTGAAACCGTCCCGAAGCGACATTATTTGTCCTAAATATTTGTCATTAAAATTCTTCGGCTGCCAAATCGTACCCTGGCCATCAACATTATCGTATTTTACATATCCGTTCAGAATCGTATCCGAACACCGCCAGCCGTTATCGAGCGCGGCGGCATAGACAATCGGTTTGAATATCGACCCGGCCTGGCGGACCGCCTGAGTCGTGCGGTTGAAAAAGTTCCGATCTTCGTCCCCAACGCCGCCAACCATGGCAAGAATCGCACCCGATTTCACATCCATCGCGATAAGCGCTCCCTGGACAACGGTTTTATTAATCGAATCCTGAACCGCCTCGGCATCTGTCAGTCCGGGCGGACGTTTGTAGCGCAGCACTCTGTCCGCATAGTTTTCCTGGATATAATCAACATGCGCACGGAGAGAATCCTCGGCAACGCGCTGAAGCCGGTAGTCGAGGGTTGTGAGGACGCTGAGTCCCTCGGTTTCAACATAATCGCTGCCGAATTTTTTATTGAGTTCATCGCGGACATATCGAGTAAAATGATAGGCCTTTCCGAGAGCGGGATCGCTACTCTCGGCAAGCTCGATAGGCTGCGATATTTCATACAGGGCTGTGGCATAGCTGATTTTACCGGATCTCGCCATAACCCGAAGCACCAGATCGCGTCTTTCTTTCGCCGATTCACGTTTCCATTCCAAAGACGATCGCGGATTGTGCACAGAACTGTTCTGGAACATACCGGCAAAAAGAGCAGCCTCTGGCACAGTGAGTTCCTCGGCGTTCTTACCGAAATATAATTGAGCGGCGGCCTGGATACCGTATGTGTTGTTCCCGAGTTCCATCTTGTTCAGATACATCTCGAGAATCTCGGCCTTGGTGTATGTCCGTTCGATCTGAATAGTGGTAATCATTTCCTGCAGTTTGCGGATCATCTTTTTCTCTGAGGAGAAGTATAGTATTTTAGCAAGCTGCTGGGTGATTGTCGAACCGCCCTGTACAAACGCCATATGCCTCAGATCGACAAGCGCCGCCCGGGCAATATCGGGCAGAGAAATGCCCCAGTGTTTGAAAAAGCGCTGGTCCTCGATAGCGACAACAGCATCGATCATGCACTGCGGAATCCGGTCGTAGGTCACCCAGAAGCGTTTTTTCTCTTTCGCTATAGAGCGAAGCACCTCGCCGTCCGCGGAATAGATGATTGTGCTGAGATCCTGATCCTCGTAGATGTTTTCAAGGGCTTTCAGGTCGGGAAGATTATGCGACAGGCGTTTATATCCGGCATAACCCGCGGCGAGAATAAAGACGAGGCTGAGAATAAAATAGATCGAGAATAATTTGAACGAGCCGATTCCTTTTCTCTTTTTAGGTTGTTTTTCAGTCGGTTCGAGGTAATCCATCTTTTCAAAAGTTCCGTTTCGATTCTGATACACGTAATATTTTCATTCGATAATATTATCTAAAAATATAAGAATAAATTCTCAATGAAGCTATATGAATATTACCTCATCTGAGAAAATAATCGTCTTTCAATCAATTTTCTATACACTTTAACGCATACTGCCGGGATTGGTTCTTCAGTTCTTGTGCGACACCATAAAAAAACACCGGACAGAATACTGTCCGGCGCTTTTATTCCAGTTCACATTCAATTATTACGGTACATTTTTCAGACTGGTGAAAAATCACTTTTCTCTGCGCCGCATATGGGACATACCCAGTCGTCGGGCAAAGATTCGAACGATGTTTCAGGATCGATACCGTTATCGGGATCGCCCGCTGCGGGATCGTAGACATACCCGCATAAATCGCATTTGTATTTCTGCATATGCTTCTCCATGTTAAAATGAACGAACTATACGATTTTATTCAGTTTTTCAGCTATGGTTTTTCCGAGATTGAAACATTGGGCAAGTTCGTCGGCATTCGGCACATAGTGTGCTTTTACGCTTTTGCCGACAATCTCGACACCCATTTCCATGAGCATGTTTTCCAGCATATCGACCGACTCACCGCTCCAGCCATACGAACCGAACGAGGCCCCGATCAGATTTTGCGGCCGGAGACCTTTCATATAGGTCATCACATCCGCCATGGTGGGGAAAATGTTGTTGTTCAGTGTCGGACTGCCGACAATCAACGCGCCGCTATCGAATACTTCTTTCACTGCATCGCTTCGGTGGGTGGTTTTCATCGGCATGAGTTGCGTCTCGATACCGTTGTTGACCAGTCCCTCCGAAATAACATGAGCCATTTTTTCGGTGCTGTTCCACATCGTGTCGAACAGGATAACCGCTTTCTTAGCCGGTTGCTGTTCGGCCCATTCTCCGTAAAAACCGATTATTTTTGCGATATCCTCTTTTGTCCGCCAGATAGGACCATGATCGGGCATTATCATATCGAACTCGAGACCGAGCGATGCGACCTTGTCAAGGAGTTTCTTTATAAGCGGCGAATACGGCAGGAGGATGTTCGCATAATATTTCTCCGCTTCGTATTTGAGGATATAATCCTCAATTTCGTCCGCATACCGCTCGTTCGAGGCAAGATGCATACCAAATGCGTCATTCGAGAAAAGCAGCTTGTCCGCCGGAAGATAGCTGAACATGCTGTCCGGCCAGTGAAGCATTTTGGTCTCGAAGAAATTAACATCCATGTTTCCGAGACTGATACTATCGCCGTCTTTGACCTCTATGAGATCGATTAGATTATGGAAATGCTCGTTTAAGGCTTTTACGCCCATTTTGGACGCAAACACCTTTTCCGGTTTCACCATATCGATGATTTCGGGCAGACACCCCGAATGATCCATTTCGGAGTGATTCGAAATAATGTATGAAATCTCGCCGGGATCGATAATCGACGATATTCTGGATAAGAACTCGTTTTTGTACGGTTCTTTCACCGTATCGATCAGTGTTATCTTATCGGCAAAAATCAGATAAGCGTTATATGTCGTACCGCGATTTGTCGAATACCCGTGAAAATCACGGGTAGTCCAGTCAATAGCCCCAACCCAATGGATGTAATCGTTAATTTTTACCGCTTCATAGACCGTTTCCATAACACACCTTCACTTTGACTATTTTCTCTGCTCGGTGAGCTGATTGCTCAGCTCGACAATATGCTTCTTTTCCTCGTTTATTATGTAATCGATTTTTTCTTTCCCGCTTTGACCCGGAACCATATTTCTGAAACTATTATAAAATATAATTGAATCTTTTTCAAGCGAGATCGCGATTTTGAAAATCTCCTCGAGCGATTTACCATCAGCGATTATGTCGGACGGATCTTTCTTCATGTCGAATACACGACCGTCCGCAATCGCCTGAAGATATAATGCAGCCACATCATCAGGATCGTACACGTTCTCAACCGGCGGCCCAGCAACAACTTCCGCCCTGATCGCCGCAAATGTTTTTTCGTGCTCATCTTCCATGGCAGCAAGGCTTAAAAGCATTTCGTTCGCTTTCTCGTCGTCTGCATGCTGTGCTGCTGCGGTCCGGTAGAATTTGGCGCCGTTACGCTCAATCTGCTCTGCCATTTCAAAGATTTCATCGGCGTTAAAAGTAACTCCCATCGCTCTCTCCTTTTAAAAGGATTATCAAACCTTCTACGCTTCGCAATATAATCGAAATAATTCGATTTACAAAATATTACCTACAAAATTTTATTGCATCAGCTCACTTTAACTTCGACAGAGTAATCCCAAACACCGTGAATGTTGCAGTGCTCAAGTGCATAAAGTGTCGAATTCTGCTGAAGCATCACCGGTATCGTAACTTTCGGCGACGCAACTGTCGGTCCGAGGTGAACCGTTCCGACATGCACCGCATACATTGAATCCTCGGACAGCGCATAAAGCTGGATCATCACAATATGATGCTCAACAGTGTTGGGATGAGGAACCGTTTTACCGACTTCGACTGTTACCTCAAATGGTTCTCCCTTACCCACACTCATCGGCGCTGTGATTATCGGGACATGCTTTTCCTGTCCGGATTCTTTTTCGGGAGGGATGATCGTATCACCGAACCGTTCGGGATTTGCGGCGTGAACATTTGAAGCTCCGAGACCTGTGATGCCGGCGATTCCCGCCGACATGCCGATAGCTTTTCTTCGTTTCATTGTTTTCTCCAATCAAAAATACAGCTATTTAGAATTTTTTAATACCTAAATTGAGCGATATGTTATAATTAAAACATATATCATATTGTTATTATTGAT
>CAZCDQ010000158.1:0-7665 GCA_964497605.1 uncultured bacterium | reverse complement strand
ATTCCTCATCAACGATTTCAACCATCAGGGGAAAATCACCGGTTACGCCACAATCGGTGGTACTATATCTAATCCGTACTTCGAGACCCCCGACGATCTCACAGTCACCGATATGTCCCTGGCAGGAATGGACATGCTTCAAGGCACTGTTTATGTTTCCGGCAGACCGGGCGAACTGAATTTTCTTAACGCCAACATCAGCCGCAAAAATATTCATATCCTTCATGCCGACGGAAGATGGAAAAGTGGGACGCCGTTTATTCTCGAGGGCCGCGGCAGCGATGTCGAACTCGGTGCAATCGGCGACATGATCAGCAGTACAAGGCTTACCGAGGGAACGGCAAATTATGCGGTTACCATGGCATTTACCAGAAAAGACGGTACCATCGACGGCGATTTTTCCATTGAGAACGGTATATTTTATGACATCCCGTTCGACAGGGCATCAGGCATCATGAGCGGCGGATCGTCCGGATTTAAAGTAACCGGTTTTGAAATTGAGAATGACGGTGTTTACAGCGGCACAGGGACGGCGGAAAGCGGATATTTCTGGTTTGATAGAACCGAAGAGCCGGGACTCCATCTGAATCTGTCGCTGGACGGCGATCTCGTGCGTGCGCTTCCGAAGGTAACTGAAATGCTGGATGCAGCCTCGGGGGAATGCCGCGCTGAACTCGAATTCGGCGGGACTTGGCAGGAACCGGTTGTGTACGGAGGCGAACTTTCTGTGGCGAACGGCCAGTTCAAACCGTCCATTATTTCCGAACGTGTAACCGACGTGAATGCCGTATTGAGGATTGATCCCGGATTTGAGACCGGAAGCGGTCTGCAGGCGGTCAGGGTCAGTGAGGCATCAGTTATTTTCAACGGCACCCATCTGGATGTCGGCAATATCCATGTCGGCGATCCCGAGTGGGAAAATATAAAACGCCCCGGACTTATCGGTATCGTTAACGAAAGTATTTATCTCGATTTCGGTGTTCTCACCGGCGCCGTCGTGCCGGTGAAAAATCGTGACGGTTCTTTTGAGATGCACATACCCGGATTTATGGAGCCGAAACAAACGGGTATATTCGAACTTTCCGGAATAAACGGAAACAAACTCCTCATCGGGGTGTCTAATGATGGAGACGAACAAACTCCGTATATTTCCGGAAGAATAACCGTTCTTTCGGGTGATATACATTATCCTTTAATATCGTCCTCAGCAGAATCAGAGGATACCGGCGAGACCGAACCAGGTTTTATATCTGATATTTTTTGGGATTTGGAAATATTCAACGGCGCGAATGTTAATTATGTCAATGAAAAGAATTTCGAAATCGGTGGATTCGCAGGAACCACGCTTTGGCAAAACGAGATCAAACTCAGCGAAAAATCGATATTTACCGTTTTCGGAAGGCTGTCTGACGGTTCGTTCCGTGTAACGGGTAATGCATATTCCACCTCCGGCTATGTTATTTATTACGGCTATCAATTCGATATCGAATGGGCGGAACTGGAAATCGACACGGCAAATACGGCGAAACCGGCAATTCTCACTGGCCGGGCAAATACCATTGTTTATGACGATTCCACCGGCGCAGAAACCGAAATATCGCTGCATGTGGCGTTTGTTGACCGTGAATCAGGCCAAATCACCGAGGCCCGCCGCGGTAGAGTCGGCACTGAGGGAGAAAACTATTACGATCCGAACCGTCCAGAGACACGGTTCGACGCAGGTCAGCTCGGTATCATAGAAATCCGGTTCACAAGCAATAATCCCTCGGACGACACACAGGCAAAAATCATGGCCCGGCTCGGTTTTTCTTTTCAGAATCTCGGAGCGGCAGCGACACGGGCATTTACCGCGGGCATCGACAGTTATTATCTGAATCCGCTTCTCCAACCGTTCGAGAACAGGCTGAAACGGATGTTCGGGCTCGATACGGTACGCATCACACCCTCGGTGCTTGGAAATTTCGCTCAAAAGAGTCTATCGCGGTCGCGGAGTTTCGATCCGGGAACGGAATATCTTCTGTTCGACCGAAGTCGTATTATGCTCGGTGAGCGGCTTTCGAGAGACTTTTTTCTGAGGTATATCGGTCAATACGGTGTCAGCAGGGATTTTCTGTACCGGCGAGAGAAAGGATTCAATCACAATCTCGAACTGCAATATTTTATCGACAGAAATATACGGCTCCAACTCCGCTACGAGAACGACGACATAATCAATCGTGATGATAAAATTATTGAATTTCGATACGATTTTGAATTTTAACGCTTTTAGACTTTGAATTTATCGTGTAATTTATATATATTTAAATACTATCGTGGGATTTTTTCAAATGAAACGGAACGTTGCAAACACTATGACAACCAAAACGATTCAAATAGCCTTTATCGTACTGCTTTTTGCCGGGGTTTTTCCATTGCAGTCGCCGGCTCAGCAGTCGAATATCGTCCGTGATATCGTTGTCCATACCAACCGGGAAAACAATCCCAATGTGGAGGGAGTCAAACAGCTTGTTATAGATCAGAGCGGTTTACAGGTTGGCAATCCGCGGTCTACAGAAACGATCGCAAATGCAATCCGCATTCTTTGGGGCCTTAACATATTCGAGGATGTACAAATCACTGAGCAACAGCTTGAAAACGGTGTGCGGATTCATTTCTATGTCTCAATACTTCCGCAGCTTAATGACATTACTTTCGAAGGGCTCGATGAATACAATGAAGATGAACTACTGGCCGCGATGAAAATAATACGTGGCAACGTTATTGGCGAGCGTAAACTCGCCTCACTCAGACAAATTATTAATGGTCTCTATGATGAAAAGGGATTTCTCGACGCCGAGGTCGATTTCGAATTGACACCGTTGCCGGAAGATTCAACCAAAGTCGATTTGAAAGTTACTGTAAACGAGGGAAATAAGGTTAAACTCAAAACAATTAACATTGTCGGCAATGAGGAAATATCCGATAAACAAATCAAAAAGGTCATGGATACCAAAGAAAACCGCTGGTACCGCTCCGGGGAATTCAAAGAGGAAGTGTATGAGGAAGACAAGAAAAAAGTTATTGCGCTTTATATGACCGAAGGATTCCGGGATGCGTCCATCTACCGCGACAGCCTTTACTATGATGAAGAAACCCAGACCCGTGACCTAACCATGTTCATCAATGAGGGGCAGCTCTATAAATTCGGTAAAACAACAATCGAGGGTAATACCTTTTTCACCGATGAGGAACTGCTCGAAAAAATACGCTATGAAGAGGGCGATACATTTAACGAAAATGAACTCATGATTTCAGTGTACGGCAGCGAGGCAACCGCCGGTTATAACGGGATTCTTACGCTCTATAACGATGCCGGATATCTTAAAACCATGATAAATCCTGTCCAAATCGTTCGCGGTGACAGTATAGATGTTACCATCGATATTGCCGAAGGACTTATATCGAATATCGCAAAAATCAATATAGAGGGAAACACTAAAACGATCGAGAAAGTTATACGTCGGGAAATAACGCTGTATCCGGGGGAACCGTTCAACCGAAGCAAGCTCGACCGCTCAAAGCGCGATATTATGGCTCTCAACTATTTCCAGGATGTGAATTACACGTATGAACCCGTGTCTGATTCTGACGATGTGAATATTAACTATTCGGTGACTGAAAAGCAGACCGGTGTCGCGTCGATGGGCGCTGGGTATTCCGAGCGCGACAAACTTGTCGGCTCACTCTCGTTCTCAAATCAGAATCTTTTCGGAAACGGTCAGTCCATCAGCTTCAACTGGGAGCAGGGCACGAGACGGAAACGGTTCGACATCGGATTCGGCGAGCCCTGGCTTTTCGATACACCCACCAGTTTTTATTTCAATATTTACGATATGGTCCGAAGCGATTATACAACCGCTTTTGATCAGGAAAAACGACGCGGTGCGACGCTCCGATTCGGCCGCCGGCTGAAATGGCCGGATTATTCGCGGGCATATCTGACATACCGGCTCGAAGATATCGATTATTCGAACGCATCGCTCTATTACAGCAACTATCTCCTGACCGGCAAAACATCGTCGCTCAGTTTCAATTTCATTCGCGACTCACGCGACCTGCCGCAGTTTGCGACCGAGGGCGGACGGACCTCGGCGATCGTTGAGATTGCGGGCGGCCCACTCGGCGGCGATTTGTCGTATTACCGGTATTTATTAAATAACGAAATACACACGCCGATTTTCTGGAAAATATCGCTTTCTCTTCAAACCCGTATCGGATTTCTGAAAGGTTACAAGGAAAACAGGTTTGTCCCCTACTCCGAACGATTCATGCCCGGCGGTATCAGTTATGACGGTATCGTCCGTGGATACCCGAACCGTCAGGTATCCCCTCGTCTCAACGGCGAAGAGATCGGAGGCGAGACAATGCTTGTCAACAATATCGAGCTGCAGATACCCGTTGTCGCTCAGACACTGTACGGTATCGTATTTTACGATTTCGGAAATGCCTGGCGTAATCTCTCCGAAACGAATCCGTTCGACTCGAAACGCTCTGCCGGAATCGGTGGAAGAGTATTTATTCCCGGCATGGGTCTCATGGGATTTGATTTGGGATACGGATTCGATAAGATTGAAGGGTCTGACAAGGTTGGCGGCTGGAGAACACATTTTCAATTTGGACAACAATGGTAAATGTTTTCATAGTTTTGAAAGGAGCAAAACGAATGTCATTTTCAAAAAAATCAATTCTCACTTTATTCACGGCATGTCTGCTGATTTGTACGTTCAGCGCTGCGGTGTCGGCAGAGCTTAAGATCGGATATGTCCAGCCGTCGGTTATTTTCAGCCAATATCAGCCATATCTCGAGGCTGAGAAGAAAATCCGCGAGTTTGAGCAGTCTGAAGTCTCCAAGCTTCAGCAAGAAGGTGATAAACTGAAACAGAATTACGAAAACGCTCAAAAACAACAGGCGCTCATGAGCGATGAAATGCGGGCGGCAAAACAGCAGGAACTCGAAACTCAGCGCGATGCGCTTGACAGGGCCTACGATGATCTCTACAATCAGGAAACCGGAAGTCTGGCGCAGAAACAAAAAGAAATGATAGCTCCCATCATCGAGGAAATCAACACCATTCTTAACCGAATCGGCGAGGAACAGGAATACGACTTCATTCTGAATCCCGAGGAGGGAGGAGTACTCTACGCCAACGAGGCATACGATATCTCCGAATATGTTTTAGAGGAACTCAATAAGGGAATCGCCAGTCAATGACAAAAAAAAATTCGGAAATCGCACTGAAAAAAATATGTGAGATTATTGGAGCGGATGTTCCTCCGAATGCGGAAAACGTTAAAATCACCGGTCTGGCAAATATCGAAAAAGCCGGCGCCGGTGATTTGACTTTTATCTCGAATCCAAAATACCGCCGATTCCTCGCTTCCACAAAAGCAATGGCGGTTATTCACGGGAAAAACACCCGCGTTCCCGATTCTGTCATTTCGCTTCAGATCGACGATCCGTATTTTGCGTTCCTGAAAGTGCTCGAACTGTTTAATACACGAACGTCCGCCGATATCACACAGGGAATGCATGCGAGCGCAGTAATCGATTCCGCGGCCGTTATCGGCAAAAATGTCTCCATCGGGGCATGTGCAACCATCGGCCCAGGGGTGCATATCGGCAGCGGTTCCACAATCGGTCCCGGCTCAGTTATCATGAAAGACAGTGTCATCGGTGAAAACTGTATACTCTACCCCAATGTCTCAGTCATGGACGGTATCGTCATCGGAAACCATGTCATTATTCACGCCGGCGCAGTGATCGGTTCGGACGGTTTCGGATTCGCACCGCATGACGGCAGGCTGCATAAAATACCCCAAATCGGCACGGTTGTGATCGGCGACGATGTTGAGATCGGCGCAAACACCTGTATCGACCGTGCGGCATTCGGCGAGACCGTTGTCGCAAGCGGCACGAAAATCGACAATCTGGTTCAAATTGCCCATAACGTGCGCATCGGGTGTTACACGGTTATCGCGTCGCAGGTAGGAATTTCAGGTTCGACATCTATAGGCAGCGGCGTTCAAATCGGCGGCCAGGCAGGATTTGCCGGGCATCTGGATATCGGCGACGGTTCAAAAATTGGCGCCCAGGCGGGTGTGACCAAAGACGTTCCAGCCGGCGAAACGGTATCGGGCTATCCGGCGAAAAACCACGTGAAAGCGATGCGGCTTGAAGCGGCGCTGAGAAACCTTCCCTATCTGATCAAAAAGGTTAAAAATATTGAAAATAGCATTACGAACGATGAGAACAATACTAAGAGCTAAGGTGTATGTATGATTGATAATCAAAGGACCATTTCGTCCGAGGTAACTATAAATGGAGTCGGTCTTCACACCGGTACGACAAGCGAAGTTACATTCAAACCTGCTCCGATCAATACGGGAATCATTTTCCGCAGGATCGATATCGAGGGAACACCCGAGATTCCCGCACACATTGATTATGTGGTTGACATCAGCCGCGGCACAACGCTTGGGAACGGGAAAGCAAAGGTCTATACGGTCGAACATGTTCTGGCCGCGATGGCCGGTCTGCGGCTCGACAATGTGTATGTCGATATCCACGGTATCGAACCGCCTGTTTGCGACGGTTCATCTATCGAATTTGTCAAAGCGCTCAAAAAAGCAGGCATTATCGAGCAGGACTCTCCACGCGATTATATTATTATCGAGGAAAATATCATTTACGATGCTGTGAAAGGTGAAGGTGTCGAGCTTATTGCGCTACCGTCTGATGAATTCCGTATCACGCTCATGATCGATTACGGTAATCCCGCGATCGGCACCCAATATACATCCATGTATTCCATCGACGAATTCGAGGAGGAATATGCCTCATCCCGGACATTCTGTTTTTTGAGCGAGGTCGAGCAGCTTAAAGAAGCGGGGCTTGCGAAGGGCGGCACACCGGAGAATTCCCTCGTGGTCATCGACAAACCCTGGAATGATGAAGAGGTTGAATATTTAAAAGGGCTTTTCGATGAAAATATGGCGGTTACCAAAGGCGACAACGGCATTCTGAACGGCACAAAAGTCCGTTACCCTAACGAATTTGCTCGTCATAAAACACTCGATGTCATCGGCGATCTGTATCTCCTCGGACATCCGATTAAAGGCCATATTATGGCGGCGCGGTCCGGGCACAAGGCAAACATTGAACTTGTGAAAAAAATCAACGCCTACTGGCAAAAACGCCGTATTAAAATGAAATATCAGGACAGGAAGACCGACGGTTATCTTCTCGATATTAACGCCATAAAAAAGATTATGCCACACCGGTACCCATTTCTGCTCGTCGACCGCATCATTGACCTTATCCCCGGTAAAAAAGTCGTAGGTATCAAAAATGTCACAGTGAATGAACCTTTTTTTCAGGGGCATTTCCCGGAACGGCCGGTCATGCCGGGCGTGCTTCAGATCGAAGCCATGGCACAGGTTGGCGGTATTCTAATGCTCGACAGCGCCGATACTGAAACAGAAGGTAAACTAATATTTTTCATGGGCATAGATAAAGCTAAATTCCGCAAACCGGTTGAGCCGGGCGATCAGATACGGTTTGTTCTCGAAATTATCAAACGCCGCAGCTCACTTTATCGAATGGCCGGTAAAGGGTATGTAATGAAC
>CAZCDQ010000157.1:0-7687 GCA_964497605.1 uncultured bacterium | reverse complement strand
GGACACTGGGCATGGGGAACGCTTTCGAGCAGCGGAAGCGGCTGGCTTGCCGACATGAATTTCATCGATTTCGCCGGTTCGACCGTCGTTCACAGCGCAGGCGGGTGGCTCGCCCTTGCCGGTGCAATCACGCTCGGCGCCCGTAAAGGGAAATACAATCCCGACGGCAAATCGAACGCAATTCCGGGCCATAACATTCCGCTTGCAGCTCTCGGTGTTTTTATTCTCTGGTTCGGATGGTACGGATTCAATGCCGGAAGCACAACCGCCGGATCGGTCGATATCGGTTACATCGCCATGACCACAACACTCGCTGCTGCGGCCGGTGCGATTCTCGCCATGATAACCTCCTGGATACGGTTCAAAAAGCCGGATGTTTCCATGAGCTTGAACGGTGTTCTGGCCGGTCTGGTCGCTATTACCGCCGGATGCGCAAATGTCACTATGGGCGGCGCGCTTTTAATCGGGGCGCTTGCCGGTATTCTGGTTGTTATTGCCGTAGAAATTATAGACAAAGTTCTCAAAGTCGACGATCCGGTCGGTGCAGTCAGTGTGCACGGCGTTTGCGGCGCATTCGGAACGCTTATGGCGGGTGTCATGAACGCTCCGGGTACCCCGGGATATGTTGACGGCGGTTCCGTAATAACGCAGCTTATCGGAATTGGCGCCATGTTTGCTTGGGCGTTCGGTCTCGGGCTGATACTGTTCAATGTTTTAAAATACACGGTCGGCCTCAGAGTGGGCGAAGAGGAAGAACTCCGCGGACTCGATATTTCTGAGCACGGAAACGAAGCCTACCCGAGTTTCCAGATTTTTACAACTCAATAAAGAACCGGAAAATTCATATAGAATAAGGAGTAATTCAAATGAAACTCATTGTCGCATATATACAGCCTGAAAAGCTGACAGCAGTCAAACAATCGTTGTACGAGTCGGAAATTTTTAAACTATCAGTTACCAACGCACTCGGCTGCGGACAGCAGAAAGGTTATCACGAATCCTACCGCGGTGTGGATATCGAGGTTAACCTTCTAAAAAAAGTGAGGCTCGAGATCGCGGTCAACGACAAATACGTACAGGCGACAATCGACGCTATCATCAAAGGCGCGCGAACCGGCGAAATCGGTGATGGTAAAATATTCGTGACCAATCTCGATGATTGTATCAGAATAAGAACCGGCGAAACCGGAAACGATGCTATCGGATAAAACAACAGACCGATAATCTGAAAACGGGGCAGGCCCGCCGTAGCCTGCCCCTGTTTTCCTATGTTACTAACAACACGGCTTACATACTAAAAGGAGATCACATGAAACGATCTGTCATGCCCTTGGTAATATCCACCATCCTGACAGTCATGTTCTTTGCTTGCCCGGTCATTGCTGCGGACAACACCGCAGCCGATGTCCGATTCGCGGTCGACAATCTATGGGTATTGATTGCGGCCGCGTTAGTGTTTATCATGCACCCCGGTTTTGCAACGCTCGAGGCGGGACTCACCAGAACGAAAAACACTGTGAACATTCTGTTCAAAAACGTCCTCATTGTCGCTATTGGCCTCATTGCCTACGCGGCGATCGGTTTCAGCATGATGTTCCCCGGGGAATCCTTTGCTGGCGGTTTTTTCGGATTTCTCGGTTTTGGGCTTAATCCGCCGGCTGACGGGATGACCAGTTCCTACGGTACGGTCACCTACTGGACAAGTTTCATCTTCCAGGGCATGTTTGCCGCAACTGCCGCAACCATTGTATCGGGCGCGGTTGCCGAGCGAATCAGATTGTCAAGTTTCCTTCTCTTTGCAGCGCTTTATATCGCATTCGTCTACCCGTTTGTCGGGATGTGGGGTTGGGGCGGCGGCTGGCTTGCCGAGCTCGGATTTCACGATTTCGCCGGTTCGACTTTCGTCCACTCGGTCGGCGGCTGGGCGGCGCTTGCCGGCATTATCGTACTCGGTCCGCGAAGCGGGAAGTATGTAAACGGAAAAAGCAGACCATTTCCCGCACACAGCATCCCGCTTGCTACAATCGGTGTGTTTCTCCTTTGGTTCGGCTGGTACGGGTTCAACGGCGGATCGGTTCTTTCCGCCGATGCGGAACTGGTATCGCTTGTCTTTGTCACCACCTCTCTCGGCGCGGCCGCCGGTGTTATTACCGCCATGGCGACCTCCTGGATTGTACAGAAAAAGCCCGACCTTTCCATGGTTCTGAACGGCTCGCTAGCCGGTTTAGTCGGTATCACCGCAGGAGCGGATGTCATCACCCCCCTTGACGCCATGATTATCGGCGGCATCGCCGGTGTAATCGTTGTCTTTGCAGTTCTTTTCATCGACCAGAAGCTGAAGCTCGACGATCCGGTCGGCGCAACCTCCGTTCACCTTGTCTGCGGTGTCTGGGGCACGCTGGCGGCCGGACTTTTCGGCGAGGGCGTGAATGTTGGCGCACAGCTTATCGGTATTATATCGGTCGGCCCGTTATGTTTCATCGTTGCATTTGCAATGTTTGCGCTTATTAAGAGCATGCTCGGACTGCGGGTATCGGAATCCGAGGAATTGAGCGGTCTCGATATCGGCGAGCACGGTATGGAAGCCTATAACGGATTCCAGATATTTATTACCCAGTAAGCCGAAACCGTTCAAATATCGAATAATAGAAAAGAGGAGCGGACTATGAAACTCATTGTCGCATACATTCAGCCGGAAAAACTCACGGCTGTCAAACAGTCTCTTTACGAAGCTGAAGTTTTTAAGATTTCAGTGACCAACGCCCTCGGCTGCGGACAGCAGAAAGGCTATCACGAATCGTATCGCGGAGTCGATATCGAGGTCAACCTTCTGAAAAAAGTCCGGCTCGAGATCGCGGTCAATGCCAAGTATGTCAAACCGACCGTCGATGCCATCATCAAAGGCGCTCGCACCGGCGAGATCGGTGACGGTAAAATTTTCGTTACCAATCTTGAGCAATGTATCAGAATCCGAACCGGCGAAACCGGAAACGAGGCGATTGGGTAATTAAATAACACATCAACAGAAAGCAAGACGGATAATGTTTTATCCGTCTTGCTTTGTTCTTAATATCATCTCCCCTTATTATTTGCAAAGAGAAATATTTATTTTACTCCT
This sequence comes from uncultured bacterium, assembly GCA_964497605.1. Lineage (GTDB taxonomy): Bacteria > Latescibacterota > Latescibacteria > Latescibacterales > Latescibacteraceae > Latescibacter. The sequence continues at coordinate 4,569 of CAZCDQ010000157.1, read as the reverse complement.
TGACAATATTTCCCTTCATGCTTATACTCCCAATATAAAAATGATTACCCTCTCAGGCATTGCTGAGAAAAAAATGCCAAACCTACATCACATATTCACCGTCGCAAAAGTTGAGGCGAAACTGCTAAGACGGTCAATAACAATAAAGATATTCTGGTTAATATCATTATTAAGTATCGTGTTTATCGTTTTCTTCCCGCAATATGGTATGTGGAGTTACGACTCATTTCTTCCGGGAATGCAGGCGGCAAATTGCTTTTTCTTCTTTTCCATTTTAAAAATTCTTCTTTCACCGTTCCTATCGCCGGTTTTCATATATGAAGATAGCAAGAACGATTCGTATGAAGCCCTTAGTCCACGCCCATTTTATAATCTGAGCTATATGTTCGGTAAAATGTTTGGTTTTACCAGTGTGATGCTTGTGACCGATTATTTCTTTATGTTCGTGTTGTATATATATTATTTACTCAATTACAATTATTCTTCCACTCTCTGGCCTTATCTTTTATACCCAATTATCATTACAATTCCATTGAGTATTTTTGTATTTGGGATGAACGCGTTTGCGGCTCGGATACGGTATCATCTCGTATATCTGATGCCCATAGTCATGGTACTGGTATTTCTTCCGCTGCAGGATGTTGAAAGCAAACGGTTTCTCGATCTCGGCGCATTGACTATCCCGCTTGCATATTCGGCGGTTACGGGATTTTATAATGTTAAGCTTCTGATAATTCAACGGCTCATATTTGTCTTCGCCGGGATCGGTTTTGTAATAAGCGCAAGCCTGATAATGGAAACTGTCCGGCACTCATTTCATAAAAAAATGAATGTAATCTCCGGGCTTCTCATCGCAGTATGTTTCATTGCCTCGGCCGGATTTGCCCTGCTCGATCAAAAACCTGTCAGAGACGGTATAGCATTACGCGATACACTTCGGGTGCACCAGAACACGCTCGCGAGCGATCCGCACATTCATATCGATTCTTGCCATCTCGATGTTTCTCACAACAAGAGTTCGATTGATGTTATTGCCGAAATCACCGTTTCAAATCCGAACTCAACATCACTTTCGCAGTTCTTTCTCAATCTCAATCCCGGTTTTAAGGTGAAAGAAATTACTCCGGCCAAACTTGTCAGCGATTTCAAACGTGAACTCAATACGATTGAAATTACACTTGATTCTCTTCTCCGGCCTAACGAACACATCGAACTTGAAATCGCATACAACGGTTCGGTCGATAAGGAAGCTACATATCTTCATATACCAGAGAGTTTTCGTGAGCGAAATCACCGAACCGGCCTGACCGTGGTCGGGAAACAGGTCGCGTTTATCGAGCCGAACTATGTGATCCTCCCCGCGGAGGTGAACTGGTATCCGTCAGCGGTTCATCCTTATCAGATCACCGAACCCGGGTATCTTCAGCGCGATCTTACTACATTTTCACTCGACGTCTCCACCCGCGAGGGACTGACACCAATTTTTCAGGGAGAAATGACTGAAAAAGGTTCCGGTGTATTCAGTTTTACACCGGAGACGGCATTGACACAGGTATCGCTGACAATCGGCGAATATAAAAAGCTTGCCGTCACTGCTGACAGTGTTGAGTATTCGTATCACTGGCTTGAAAAGGATTTTGTTGGAAGAGCAGATGTCACTGAAAAAGATGTGATTGATGCAATAACCTCATGTAAGAATAGGGTTGAAAGCTCGCTTAAAATATCATATCCCTTTAAAAGATTCCAAATTGTTCAGACACCGGTTCATTATTTCGGATACAATTCCGCGTTAGAAATGAGCGGTGCGTATGACCAGCCGGAAGTTAGCTTTGTCTCAGAGCTGCCGTTTAACCTGGATACGCTAATGGTTCCTGTGAGAAGGTATACTTCGGATGATTTTATTGAATCTATTAATGTAATGTCACAACTCAGAAGCTATCTCGATCTTACTTTCTGCAAAACGGTGGCAAATAGTAATTTTATTGAAAGTAAGATAAATCCGACCTCATATATCGGGCTAAGGGATTTTGCAACAGATCCGTTCGCGGATTACGGCTCAATGTTTACTCAATATATTGTTTTTTCGAGGAATAAACTGTCCACGGATGATTATTTCAATTTGATGGCGGTAAACTGGTTAAGGTCCAGAATTGAGTATCATACAGTACAAGTATTCGATCCGGTTAATCCCGAAAACGTTTCTATCGACCGTGCCGAATATCTATTTATTTCTTCCAAAAGTCTCAATGATATCATATTTGATGAAAAATATCATTTCGAATCATTGGATATCTTAAATATAGCACCTCGGTGTTTATTCAATTTTATTTCAATGACAACCGATACGGACAGAACCGATATTGAGGATGCCATATATGATGGATTACAATCACCCGGAAATGATCTTGCCGATGAGCTTTCACATATGTGCGGAGCAGATGTACTCGAGATATTCAATGATTTTTCAAATTATATGACGAAAGCGCATTATGAAATATCCGATATAACCGTTTCCAAGCACATTCTTAATAACCACATTTACCACAATGCCCGTTATAAAATCAGCAATCCTACTCCGTATGTCGGGTATGTAAGTTGTAGTATACATGGCCCGTCGTATGAAACACCGGGGGGCACAACATGGAAATATACGAGTAAATATTTTGTCCTTGAGCCATTTACACAAAAAGAAGTCGGGCTTGTTACCTTAGACGACGTTACCGAGATATCCGAGATAGTATATTCATGGTTCCCTTTTAGCGTAAAAGATCAAAGACGGATAAAGTTTAACGGATCAGTTTTAGATTCAGAACGGATTGAGCTTTTCGATGATATCCGTGTTGTTGAAAGCGGAACAGCACCGTTTGAGGTGGTAATCGACAATCTCGATGACGAATGCCGGATCATAAATCCTCCCAAAAAAATTTTTCTTAAGAGTTTAGTTGAACGGCATGCCCGGGGGAAAGGGTTCAGAAATTTCACAAAATTCAAAGGATTGGAGGATGCTCCCGATGTTTGGATTTTAACAAAATCTAGTGCTGAGCTATTGGGCAGAAATGAATTCTATGGACAATTCAGCAGCTGCTATTATACAAAAGCAGGTGACGGTAATTCCGCAATAGAATATGCAGTTGGGATTCCAGAACCTGGGAATTATCAGGTATTCCTCAGTTATCCGAACAGGGATCAGCTCGAAGCCAACCTTCTACCTCTTCTACAATCGGGTGATCTTGGTGAAACAACTGTCCGTGTGTTTACCGAAGATGGTATTCATGAAGATGTCTGTGATATAAGAAATGCTAATGGAGATTGGGCACTTGTGGGAACATATTCATTCGCGGATACAACCGCGGTTATTCAAATCACCGATAAAACAAATGCTAAAATTGTTATTGCCGATGCAATAAAACTAAAAAAGTCTGAATGAGTTTAACATATGTACCATGCATGCTTTATTTCGTTTTTATGGGCGTGAGTGGATTTCGCGGGATTAGTTAGATGGATACTGGTGAAATACAATGGGTATGAAATAAAATGAGAAAAAGAATTTGTACAATATTTATTAATATTTTATTAATCTCGACTGTATGTTTCGGTCAGATTTCAGGATATGTCAAGGATTTTGGAGGGAATCCTGTCGATAACGCTTTAATACGGTTTAAAGGTAGTACAAACCAACTGAAGAGTGGTATTAATGTTTCAACGTTGTTTGAAACTTATAGCAAAGATGATGGCAGTTTTTATATTAATATCGAATCCAATACATACGATATATATGTACGAATTCCGGGTATCGGCGCGGCATATTACTCTGATGAAATAATCAAGAAAGATGAACCAAGATTTATAAATGTTTCTCTCGATGAGGGTGTCGATTTTCGAGCAAAATTTATTGATAGAGAAACAAATAAACCGATTCAGAATATTTACGTATATCTCCAACAATTCGATGGTATTGAATGTGTATCGGATAAAGACGGAATCATTGAGATAACGGAATTACTTCCCGGCTCCATTCAATTACAAATTGATTCGGATGATTATACTCGCTGGTTATCTGAAGATGCTACAAATGCACAAGGACGGATAGAAGTATTCGGATCGGATGGTTGGCAAATTAATATTGAAAATCCTTATTTTGAATTATACAAAGGTATGGAGCCTGTTGAAATTTTTGGAGAAAGAAATGTAAAAATAAGAGGGTGGGTTTTTGATACCAATAGTAAAGCCTTAGCCGGTGCAACCGTTTCTCCGTTTTTAGGTCGCAGCGGTAATCCGCTAACTGGAGATAAACGATTTAATGTTCAGACAAAAGATGATGGCTCATTCGAGATGATTTTACCTTCAAGCGGTAAAGCTGAATATATTTTAATCGCGCATACAGGTAATTTTAAATGGTGGAGGGATAAGCCAGGAGAAGTTGCAAAACCTTTCAGAACAACCCCCGGTCAAGTTATAAACAATCTAAATTTAACAATTTTTACTCTTCCAATAATTAATGATTAAATTTATTTCTAACTCAACTTTCCGAGTTGTTGTATAGTGTTAAGTTGCAATGAGATAAGGTTC
>CAZCDQ010000156.1:0-7730 GCA_964497605.1 uncultured bacterium | reverse complement strand
GAGAGCGAAGTTTTCACTGTAAAATATTATTTCGATTATCGAGATACCTCCGGAAATAATCGATATAAGTTTGAATTTTGGCGCTTTTGATACGGCATATTTTTGTTTGCTGCTTAAACATGAAAAGCATTAAATAATAAAGAAATTCTTGGAAGTTGACTATCCCCTTAGCAAGCTACGGGGAATTCTTTCGATTAAACGAAATAATTGGAGTATACATGAAATCGAAAGTCTTTTATAAGAAAATCGATTCATCAACAACTGTCGGTACAATTCAGGAGATTACTAAAAAGCTTCTTGATGCGCTTATCAAGAAAGAAAACCTCACACTTGAAAAACGTATACCGCTTAAAGTCCATTTCGGGGAACACAAAAATGTTACGTTCCTCAAGCCGGAGAAATATAAGGGCATTATCGATTATCTAAAAGAGAGAGACATAGAATCCTGCTATATCGAGACAAGCGCTCTCTACGGCGGGCAGCGGTTTAAAAAAGAACTGCATGAAAAGACCGCCGCTGGTCACGGATTCAACCAGCTTCCGGTTGTCTTTGCGGACGGCGGGCACGGCGAGGATTTCGCAGAGGTGGAAATTAACAAGAAGCATTTTCAGACGTTTAAAATCGGCAGGGCGTTCCTCGATTACAATCAGGTAATCGTGCTTTCGCATTTCAAAGGGCACATGCTTGCGGGATTCGGCGGTGCGCTGAAACAGCTCTCGATGGGTCATGCCGCAAAAGGCGGGAAGATAGCCATGCATCTCGGCGAAAAACCTCATATCAGAAACCGAAAATGCACGCAGTGCGAACTCTGCACAACCCGGTGCAATGTCGATGCGCTCAATATCGGAAAAAAATCGTGGATCGATCACTCGAAATGTTTGGGATGCGTTGCCTGCATGGCGATATGCCCCCATAATGCTATTTCGGTATTTTCGGTAAAAAGTCTTGTGAAATTTATCGGGATCGGGAATTCATTCATCGAAAAACTGATCGAGGGGGCGTATGCGGCTCAAGTCGGAAAAAAGAATATCTATATGAATTTCGCCATGAACATAACTCCCGGCTGCGACTGCGAACCGAGAAAAATGAAACCGGTTATGGACGATTTTGGAATATTCATATCGACCGATCCGGTTGCTATCGACAAGGTGTGTTACGATATGTCGAAAGAGAGAGGAAAAAAATTCAGAGGCTCGAAAGCATTCGGATATGCCGAGAAAATTGGGCTGGGATCGGCGGATTATTCGCTTATTGAGATTTGACCGCTTATTTACACAGAGAAAGTCTGAACCGCAGATTGACACAGATTAAATGATTTCTCAGATTATTTCTTGGGTTGACTCGAACCTGTGTGTTCGCCCAATATCAAGTTCAGTAAGATAGGAACGGTACGATGATCTGGCAGAGAGCACGCACCGACGAACAGAAACAAGTACGTATATCGGAAATACTTTCCGCGGCCGAACGTCTATTCGATACGGCGGATTATGGATCGATCACCCTTGTCTCCATCGCGAAAGAGGCTCAGTTCACCCGCTCGAATCTGTACAAATATTTCAGCACAAAAGAGGAAATATTCCTTGAGCTTATTAAACGGGATATTGATCTTTGGTCAGGCGATCTGGAAACGGTGTATCGGCGGTACGATGAGATTACCATAGGGGAATTTGCCGGTAAATGGGTCGATACGTTTATCCGTCATCCGCGGTTGTTGGGCATGATACCGATTCTATTTACAACCCTCGAAAAAAACGCCACGCTTCAAAACCTTATCGATTTCAAACAGTCCCTGAAAGAAAGTATCACGCGTGTGACAGGTATCCTGTGCAGACTATTTCATTCTTTGACCGCGGATCGTGCGGTCAATTTCCTATCGCTTCAGATGGCAGCTGCAATCGGACTATTTCCGATGGCGCACGTAACCGAAAAGCAGAAAAGAGCGATCGAGCTAACCGGTACAGAGGGAACGCGTATCGAATTTGCGCCTGAATACAAAAAAGTCGTTACATATATCCTTCAGGGGATGCTCGACGACCTCTGATTACAGTGTATATCAGCAAATAAAGTCAAGTTTCAATGAAACATGGTGAATGCGGATGTCTCAATATAATTTCAATAACCGCGTTCGAGGAATTTCGGATGAACCTCGTTATCGTATTCCTGTCCGCCGTTCTCGTGGTATCCCTTCCAGTAGTAGGGCATTTCGCCGCGGCGGTACATGTGGTCGGTCCATTGCGCGGTGAGCATCCAGTGAATAAGATTGCCGGTCAGTCCCGCAAGGGGCGAGACCATTTCTGCAAACCCCGGCACCTCGATCACCCCGGCGCGCTCGTCGCTGTATGAGTTGAACGCATCGTCCACCTCCTTATACAACCGGTCGCCGGAAGCGTCCCCATCGGTCATAAACGGGCAGAACGCGGTTGTGTATGCTCCGGCGCGGCGAGCATTCCGTGCAGCGGCGATCTCGTCCGCATTGTCGGAGGTGAACGCGCCGATGAGGACGATGTCGCTCGAACGAACCTCATTCTTTTTCAGTTCGTATGGTTCCGCGATCATGGTGCTCGACGAGCAGATGCATGCATCGTTCACAAACATATTGCCGGTTCCGGTGGGGCCGTAGATTTCGACATCCTGACGGTGACCGTGGACAAGCAGGCGGGCTTGCTGTTCGAGGACGCGATCGGCCCATTTTTCGGCAACATGATCGATCTTGGCGCGGTCGGTGCCGATCATCAGAAAACGATCGTATGCCATGCCTAAGAACCGCTCGGTAGGCTCGGCGCTCGATCCGCGGCCGTTTGTGCCTATAAGATTCGCCAGCGATGCGGTGCAGGCCCAGTAAACCAAAAACTGGGTAATGCCAGATGAGGGGCAGAGTTTGAAATGCGGGATCGCCGGGGAATAGACAAGCCCGTTGTCCCAGGGGACCTGACTGTCGATAACCAGATCGGAAATATCCTCGGTCGCAATTTTCATCCTCTCGGGACGGAGACCATCCGGCGGCGTTTTGTAGAATTTGTTGTAGTTGTTGGTGATACCGACAATATACAGTCCGCGTTTCCGCGCCTCGATCGCACCGTTATCGATGCGGTTCGTGAGCAGAATGTCGCCTTTCCCCATGGCATCGAACTCTTCATCCGTCGGGTTGATGCTGGACTGCGGCAGCACACTTGGCTGGCCGGGGCGGTCGGGGCTACCGGCGAACATGGCGTAATGGCCATAGGTCATCTGCGAATAGATCGTTCCACCGGACCGCCTGAGTTCATATGCTTTTTCCATCGCCGCGGATATATTCCCGATCTGGGTGTCTTTGATCCCGCGGGTAATATCGAGGATACCGTCATAATACTGATCCATAAAACATTTGTCGGTAGCGCAGGAATCTAAGTCCGGTACTTTCCCGAGCGCGTGAGATTCCCGGGGATACAATTCCGACGCCACGGATAACCCGAGCGCAGCCGTGCCGCCGATGAATGACCGTCTTGAGATTTTATCCTGCATTACAATACCTCATTATTAAGAGATGAATGATAACGATTGCCGGAATTATTTTACTTCTTTAATTTCATATGCTGGATTACAGTCGTAATAGTCTTTCAGATATTCGATCATGGTATAGGGATTCTTGCCGTGAATTTTCTCGAACAGGTGTTCCCCCTCGCCGAGTTTGCTGCGGTTTTTCGGCAGGCCGTTGGGGAGGAGATTCTCCGTTTTTACCATGTCGAGCGAGGCGATATCGATCGCGGCGATGTCAGTCCCCGCAAGTATACCGATATCGGGCACAAGCGAAGGTGAACTGAATCCCCAACAATCGCAGTACATGGTTATGTTGGTCAGGAAATTGATGAACAGCATGTTATCCGGCGTGAACCGTTTCAGAAACGCCGCGGTTACCTGCGCCATGCCCATGGAGAAATCGTCGAACTTGCGGTTTTCCATGGTAATTGCCTCCTCCGGACATATCATGACACAATGCTGGCAATAGGTGCAATGATGGAAGAAGAACGAGATTTCCTTATTTTCATCATCCTTCTGAATTGCCTCGTTTGGGCATGCCTTGAAACATTTAAGGCAGTATTTGCATTTATCATGATCGATGGTAAGGCCGCCCTCGAGACCGTGCAGCTTCTGACGGGTTTCGCGGGTGACAAGCCCCATGGCGATGTTTTTAAGCGCGCCGCCGAATCCGCATGCGCCGTGTCCCTTGACATGTGACAAGTCGAGGAAGAAATCCGAATCCAGCGCCTCACCGGACATCTGCGCTGTATCAAGCCCTTTATAACCGATATCCACATTATAATAATATCCTCTTCCCTGCCCGAAACATGACATCACCGGGCAGCCGAGGACCTCGTTAGTGTATCCGCGCGCGAGACCCACATTGGGGTCATTTGAGGCCACTTTGTCATCGATGATTTTCACCGATTTCGCGCCGGCATCCCATACCGCCTGCACAAGAATACGCACAAAAAGCGGATGAATGGTAGTGAATCCGATATTGTCGCCGAGATGCATTTTGATTGCGACCGTTTTACCCCCGACTTTCTCAGCGAGTTTCAAACGTTTCAGTATCCGTTTGAATTTTGCGGGAAGTGTTTTCTGTTCCTCGAGCGCCTCGACCGCCGCATCGGCGAACAGAAGCTGCGATGTAGCTGTCGTGTCGTTTTTCATATTTATACCGGCTCCTCTGTTTTGATTTATTGTATTTAACGAATATTTACAATCTATTATGCTCTGTATATCAAGATAATATTTTTTCAGCTCGATTTCCACATGGTTTTTGTGAAAGTGGAAAGGTGTTATTGTTACATGCTGAAAGCCATGAATTTTATGAGGTGAATAAATACTCTTGACATCTAAAAATACCCATGTATATTTATTTTGTTCACTAAAAATATATTGTTTGTGCCTCTTTATAAGGATACATCAACATGAAATCAAATATTTTCGCGTTTATTCTTGTGCTTTTTCTCTTTCCTGTGCGTGTCTCAGCCGAGACAACATACACCATCGACGAATCCTATGACAATGTGCCGGTGACACTTGTCCCGAATATTGGGCAGTTTGATTCGACGATTGCGTTTGTGGTGGAGGGGAATGATGGGAATGGCCTCGAGGCAAGTTACGGCGCTGTATTTCAGCTCGAGGGTGACGATACCATCGGGCCATGGTCACCGTCGTCGGATAATATGGATTTTAACGAAAAGATCAATCTGCAGTTCGTGAACGCGAATTTGGATCCCGAGGTCTCTTTCGATGACCCGGTATCCTGGAACAGTAACTATTTTATCGGTAGCGATTCCGAAAACTAGCATACGGATATTCCGAACTACCGAACAGCTCGGCTTCACGATATATATCCGGGGATCGATCTGCTGTTCCGTACGAACGACCGTGACGTCGAATATTTGCTTGTGATCACACCGGGTGCGGACGGATCGCAGATACGTTTCTGCGATTTCGACGGATATATTTTTGGTGTTTCCGGCACGAGTGTGAGTGGTCAAAAACTCGACTTTAAGCCCGATATTCATTGGATATGGTATAGCAGAAAAGCTATATCTCCATTTCAGATAACCGATGGTAAAGAAGTAACATATCCGATATCGTTTACGTTTACGGAGGGAGATGCCAGGATTGATGACAATCCTAATCTCAGGATAGACTACATCGGATTTGATATGGGGATTAATGAAACGGGTAAAGACATATATATCAAACTCGATATGTTTGATTCACCGCTGATTGCGTTTAAGCATACAACTGAGGTCGCGGATGTGGCGGTCGATGAAGTGGGATGCGCGTATGTTGCAGGAGAGGTTGAATATAAAAGAAGAGAAAATGAACTCAATACGCTTTTTGCGATGAAACTCAATCCGGAAAGGGATGGGTGGGAATATCTGACGTATTTTGGGGATGGTTCGCTGGAAGAGATTGAGATTGATTCTCAGAAGAATCTATACCTTACAGGTATTGCTGCAAAAACCGGATTTCCTTTAACCGAGAATGCATTTGATACAATTCAGGGTGAATATGTTAAAGGATTTGTATTGAAATTGAACGATTCGGGGAGAGAAATAATATATTCCTCATTATTAGGTGGTTCTGGTGATAATGTTATTAACGCAATACAAGTTACATCTGAAGAGAAATCTCTTGTAACTGGGCGCACACGATCACCCGATTTCCCGACAACGAATAATGCATATAGTAGAAATACTTTCGAACATCAAGATATGTTTTTATCTGTTATTAATATTGAAGGAAGTGATCTCGAATATTCCACGTATTTTGGCGGAAGTAATTGGGACGAAGGAATTGATCTTAAACAAGATTCATTTGGTAACATTGTTATTGTAGGGTTAACCAGTTCAAAAGATTTTTCTGCATCCGAAGTATATAGTAATGTTGAATTACTTGATGATTACTATTTTGATGTTTACTATACAATTTTTTCTAAAGACTATTCGTATGTAAAGTCTAATTTAATCGGTGGCAATAAACATGAATATTTAACTGATATGAGTATTGATAATGAAAATAATATTTATATTTCAGGCTATACTAAATCAGAAGATTTCTTTACAACAGATGGTTCGGGGTATCATGGAGGAAAGACTGATTATTATATATTAAAAATTGATAAAAACGGCAATTTAATATGGTCAAAGCTTATTGGCGGAAATGATTATGACCAAGCTTTTGGTATTCAAACAGACGATTCCGGCAACACATTTATAACTGGTTATACTCGTTCATTAAATTATCCTGTTATGCCTGGGGAAGAAAGCGGAAATGGTTTTTTCTTATCAGTCATTGATACCTATGGTAAGAATTTAATTTACTCAACGTATATCGGAAGAGGTACGAGCCGAGGTTTGGCTTTAAGTAATAACGATGAAATATTCTTATGGCGTACAGGTAATGATATTATATCCGAAAACGGATTATTCAGTGAAAATAATATTTTTTTTATAAAAATGAATTTAACGATCGACACATCAGTTACAGACGATCCAATTCAGCCAAAAGCTTTTTCTCTACATTCCCCTTACCCAAATCCTTTTAATTCATCCGTTACTATTTCATATCAGCTTTTTCAGGATTCTAATGTTACCCTCTACATTTATAATATATATGGCCAAAGAATAACTACGATTGTGGATAAATTTCAACAAAAAGGATTGTACAACATCCAATGGAACGGAAACGATTATCCTAGCGGGATGTATTTTTATCAATTGAAAGTTGGAGATGAGATGAATACTGGGAAGCTGATGTATCTAAAATGATAAAAGGAGAATTTAATGAGTGGTTTTGCGCAAACAAAGATTGTTGATTCAGCTGGTGGGGGTGATTATACGACAATACAGGCTGCAGTCAATGCGCTGAGCACCGCCGGCAATGCCCTCTTCACCCCAGCGGTATGCCTTGCTTCGAGCCATGTCATTGGAAATATATTTCCATGCAGTCCCAGTGGGGCTGTAATCCTCCCTGACCGTTCCCCATTGACGCTCCGTGAGATAAGGTCCCCATTTCCGCCAGGGAATATTTTCAACGTGAATTTCTCTGAGTCTTTTTTCTCCGCGTTCACTGGGATTCCTTATGTAACTTGACAGAACATGTCCGATTGATCTGAAACTGTGTTTCAATATAATTTTAAACTTCCAACGCGCCCTGGCAGGACGAACCGGCGCCTGCCGTACAACAATAACAATGATTGTCAGTCA
>CAZCDQ010000155.1:0-7768 GCA_964497605.1 uncultured bacterium | reverse complement strand
TTGGTTTTTGTGTTCGTAATACCGAGTTTAATACGCAGCTATTGTTTGTACCGTTTCACTCTATTCTCGAAAATGCACAGAATCGAAGCAATTTTCCGTGCCGTTTTTTCTTCTTTAACAAGATTCGATACTTTGAGCAGTGTTGGGGATAATTGCGAACGAACAAAATAAATTGCTTTTACGTCTTATTTCAATATCATTCCACAATATTTTTATATCATGGATGGAAATTTTACAATTGTGCAGTGCGCAATATAGTATTACATTTTTGGCTATCCCTTTAATTCAGTAATAATGTAATTATATTCAATCAATCAGCTTTTATCGATAAGTATCTATGATACTCTTATCTGCTCCCATGAATTCCTTCGATAAAACACAAAATACATTAATCGGACGCAATTACCGGAAATCTCATCTCGGATATGCTTCCGCTGTTATATTTCTGTTTACGAGAACCGTATTTCATTAATGGTCCGAGTGTATCAGGCTCCAATCGATGGGGACATCCCATTCTTTCTGCCATTCAACGCGTGAATGCAAGCGGTACTCTTTCACATGATCGCGGGGATTCTCGCCGATAATGCTGATTTTATCGCGGTCGCCCTGACCGAGTCCGCCGAGCGCGCAATATTGTAAATATCCCATTTTTTCCCAGGGAATACCCATGAGTTCGGTGCCGATTCTGTCCACAGCGACAAAATCGGTTCCTGCAAGCGCCACACCGTGATCGACCGGATCACATCTATTGGGTCCGTCGCCCTCTGCGCCTATAAGACCGTCCAACACGCCCAAATCAGGTTTCGCGACATGAGCGACCTTGAACATATTGAAATTCAGCAGTTTCGGGCTGCCGGCATAATTTGGCGAGCCCGTTGCGCCGTAGCCGTGCATCCGCCCTTTGTCGCTGTCACGTTTGTTTTTCGGATTTCTGAGCGGTACGCCCATAACTACGTTTTTCAGGGTAAGCGTTGCAATGACCGAGTCGTGCGTTTTTATCGGCGCAACCGAAATTACATACACGTTCGGATCGACAAACGAATTAATGAGCCGTATACGCTCCGGGAAAAGATCGCGGTTCAGAATCCAGAACGGGGTGATATTATCCTCGTTCAGTTCGACCATTTTCACCCGGTATTCGTCCTCGAGAGCATAGTAGCCGAAATGATCGAAACATTCCCTGGTTGGAACGTTGAATGCGGTCGACTCGCCGACCATGATAGGTTCCGTGCCGTCATATATGGGGCTGATCACGTCAAGCACACCCCTGACCGCGTCGGGATGTGTTTTGATAAGCTGTTCATCGGGGCGGTTACAGTTGATTTTAATAAGTATTTTCTTACCCGCTATAGCATTTGCGATGTCGTCCTTATAGGGTTGAAGAGTGTCGGTGATCATCTGTCGGCGGTCAGTTCCTTTTACCAGACATACGCTCGCCCCCGGGGCCTCTCCGACAAACTGCCCCTGTGTCGTATGAGCGCCGCTCAATCCCGTTGAGCATCCGCTTATCATACTTCCCGCGGCCGCCACAGCCGGAAGCCCTATACTGAAACGGCGCAGGAATTCACGTCTGCTTAATCCCATGATACTGTCGAATGGATATCCCATATCACACTCCTGTCTCTATATATGGTTTGATGTGTTTTATAACTCTTTCTCGGCATACTGTCATTGATTGATAGAATATGCCAGATATACGATCGTCATCGCGCCCGATAGTACCGAGAACGTGTCGATCACTGTTTCAGACCAGTCTATGTCACTTTCCTCTTCAGGCGGTTTTGTATTTACGGTAATGACCGCACCCTCCATCGCTTGCGGATTTCTAAAAAATCCGAGTTGATAGGTGCGGCCTGTGGGCTGTGTGATAAACACATCACCCGAGTTTTCGGTTCGTCCGCCCGACTGACTGAGATAGTCTTTCGCCCGCATACCGGCGACATATTTGTAATACCCCGGATTAAAAACCTCCCCAGTTACCATGACCGTACTGATTTTCTGCGGGATAACGACTTCATCGCCGTCGAGAAGCACAATATCTTCTTTACTGTTCCGACGGTTGATAAGCCGTGAAAAATCGATAAACACACGTTCCCCGTCTCGATAAAGCTGACCGCCCTGTATCGATGCGCTTTCGGTGAGTCCTCCCGCCCGTTGAATGACCGAGCTTAGGCTTTCATTTTCACTTATCAGATTATACGCTCCGGGATATCTGATTTCACCTGAAATCGATACCACTCTTATCGGTTTATAATCGGGATTCGTACGTACGAATACATGATCACCCGCCTCAAGCTTAAACGATCCTTCTGTATCGGAACCATTCAGAATCTTATGTATTGCATCCTCTGGATTATCGGGATATTCGTTACCGTCGTACAGTTTCACTTTGGTTGTCTGTGAAATATGTTCTCCTCTCAATCCAGCAAGCGGAACACGCGATATTTCGACCTCAAGAAACCATGCACGATCGGTAAAACCGCCGCCTTTGAGTATGAGATCATTTACGGTCAGGTTGTCTTCCCATCTGAATTCTCCGGGATTCTTGACTTCACCGTGCAAATGTACTGTTTGTTCTATAATATCTTTCACTTCATTACTATACACAAATACCTCATCTTCAGGTTCAAGAGGGAGGCTTGCCTCGGTCAATCGATTCCACTCGTCGTAAATATTAAAACGCATCAGATAGCGCGTTTTCCCATCCTCGCGGAGTCTGAATATATCGCCGTGACCCATAAATGTTCTTGCATATCGCAGGCTATCCTGAAGACCTGAGTATTTAAACAGAAGATCGTATACGGTCGAATTTTCGTAATACGGATACGTTCCCGGATTTTTTACAAATCCGCCGAGTGTGACAGTGGGGTTGTCGGTCATTTCTGTTTTGGAATATACATGAACCCGATCCCATCTTTTCAACTCGATATCCGAGCCCGGCCGGTTCATCAGGACATTCTGCAGATTCACCGTAATCATTTCCTCGGTAAAATCGTCGCGTGTCCTGACAATATCAGCCTTTACCGTATACGCGTCACCTGTGAGGCCGTCCGCCTCAGTTATCAAATCTGAAAGCTGAACGATGCGTTCATCGAGCATATACCGTCCCGGACGTTCGATACCGCCGCCTTCAATATCGACATAATTTTCAACAATATTGTTTATCGGAAAAACCGTTACGATATCTCCGTCCATAAGCGCAATATTGCTTTGACCGGTCATAATCTTATAGATGTCTACATCGATCAGCTTTCGGTCGGAATCGCCGCGTTTTCGCTCCTCGAACGGCACAATACGGTCGATCTGAGCGCGGAACGAATACGCGGTCTGCTTGAGTCCGCCCGCAAGCGTTATCAAGTCTTTTAAGGTTTCGTCTTTCAATGTTTCATAGATTCCCGGTCTTAAAATTTCCCCTTTAATGCCGACGGTGGACAAACGGGGCGGAACAAATACGATGTCGTTATTCTGAAGACGACGGTCGTCGGTTGAATTGCCCTTTAGAATGTAATCGTACATATCGATCCGCGCAGCGATTTTACCCTCCCGTAAAATCCTGACATCGCGCAGGCTTCCGGTAATCGTTGGACCGCCGACTGCATACATTACATTAAACGCGGTCGCATAGCTTGAAACCGCATTCGCGCCTGGTGTTCCGACCTCGCCCATTATATAGACCTGATTTGTCCGAAGCCGCGACAGTGTCAAATCCATAAATGTTGTCGGCGGATCGGCCGTGAGACCGGAATAAAATTTCGAAAGATAGTTTTTCAGCGTTTCCCGGAGATTTTCAAGCCGTGTTCCCGCAACAAATACCTGTCCGGCCTGTGGGATAATGATTTTCCCTTCTTTATCAACCTCGAGTATATATTGAAATTCCGATGCGCCCCAAACGACCAACCGTAGTTCATCGCCGCTGCCCACCGGATAACCCGGGTCGACAGGACCGATCTCGATAGGCCCAACCCTCTCACCCTCAGACGTAAAAATATCATATCCGTAATATCGCAGACCGTACCATCTACCTGTTCCGGTAAATTTATCGGTCTCTTCCTCAGTCACCGCCGTAGTATCGGTGGCAGCCGGAAATTCCGGTTCTATTGTTTCTATTTCTTCTAACGATTCTTCCGGGGATTCCGTTTCCGTCGTATCTTCACGGCCACTCTGAAATAGTACACCTCTTTCCGCAGGAACAAGCGAATCCACAGCAGATGGCAGGGTTCTTATATTTGTCTCAGACTTGTATTCTTCCAGCGCGTCCTTTATTGTTCTCTCTGGAATTCCGAGATCGCGGGCTTTCTGAACCGCCGTTTCGGTATCAGACAAATCTATCCCCTGCGACTGGAGCAAGTCAAGATGACTGCGGGAAAGACTCCGGGACAATGAATCTGCCGAAGACGTTTGACCTAAAACGATACCGGGCATATGTAATTGCACTAACAGTCCAATAACAATCACAATAAGCGGTAAAATATTGCGATACTTTTTCATGACAACCTTTCTATATATTCAGTATTGAACGGAATCTATCAATACAAAAATATTACATGTATTGGTTTTTAACAAGTCTTTTCCGCAGATATCCAATACGCCGGAATAATATCCGATTATTAATGAAGCCCGAAGCCTCCTGTTCATATTTTCGTCGCATTTTTATTAACGCTCCGATTCAATAATATGTGAGAAAATGATTAATGTAATAAATAATTGATAAAAAGTTATTGACTTTTGTAAAAAATTGTTCATATTTGTTATTCAATGTTTCTTTGTAATTTAATTCAATTTAACGTATATTTATATTGGAAACGGTTTTTTATATATAGCTGCACCTTTGAAAATCATAATATTTCTTATCGGCTATATGAATCATTCTTATAACAATTTTTCGTAATGGTGTACTCACCTGATCAAAAGAAGGAGACAAAGATGTACAAGAAACGCTTTTGTATTATCGTTTTTACGTTAGTCATGACCGTTTTCCTTGCATTCGGATGCTCGGAAGACGAAGAAAAAGACAGCGGCCAGACAGATATCGTTATCAAATACAATTTAAGCGGCTCTGTTGTCGATGAAAACGGCGCTGCGGTACCGGACGTATCTATAAGCTATACCAGCGGCTCTGCGACTGGTCAGGCAACAACCGATGCGAGCGGGAATTACCGGTTTACCGATTTAATTATTGGTGAGTACACGATTGATGCGTCTAAATCCGGGTATACATTCGGACGCACAGTTGCAGATATCACCGAAGAAGGCGCGATTGTTTCCAACATTGTGATAAAAACGCTTGCAACGAAAACCGAGCGTGTCGAGGAGGTTTTTTCCGCTGACACAATCCAGACGTTGGGCGCATCGGTCAGTTCTTCGGTCGAATCTAATATCAGTACAGGTTCTGGTGCAACCGAAAAGAAATCGAAGGTTGCATCCGCTTCGATTCCTTCCGAAACGGTTATTACTATAAACGATGTCGTTCAGACCGACGATGTTTCTCTCGCAGTCACTCCGATGGATGTCGACGAGGTACCGCCGCCTCCAGAGGATGAAATGCCGATGGGCGCTGCGATATTTGAGCCCGCTGATGCGAAGTTCGACAAAGAAGTCGATGTGAAGCTTCCCGTTGAAATCCAACTTCCCGCAGGACTTAGCATTCCTGTTAAAAAATATGAGAACGGCGCGTGGAAAGACGTCGGCAGTGCAACAATCGACGCTACCGGCCTCGGTGCGGACGCGAAAGTGACCGAGTTCGGCCAGATTGCGGTACAGCCAAAAGTGACAGTTGATCAGCAGGCGAGCGAGCCGGAGGAAACCGAGGGTGAAGAGTCCGATATTGCAGAGGGTCAAACAGTTGTGGAGGCCGAGGTAACCGACGAGGTCGAGCTGACCGATCTTCCCAATGGCGTTTCGCAGGAATACGCGCTTTCGTTGATTGAAAAAATGAAAGGCATTACCATTGGCGCATCGAGAAAAGTAAAACTTGAGCTTCCGTCGGTCAGTAAACCGGTGGCCAAGGTCGCATCGCCTCTTTCAGCTGAAAAAACCGAACCCTGGAAACAAACCTGTAAATTGGTCGTTGTCGACAAAGTAACAACCGAGTCGATTACACTGAATATCGATGTCGGCAGTACGACCGTTACGATCACGATTTCCTATAAATACACCAAGAAATCGGTCAAGACGAGATGCACCCAGTCATGGGTCGAGCACGGTCAGGGCGGTGTCTGATCCGTTCGATATATTATTAAAGTATAACCGAACATAATGAAAAAGCCGGTGAACATTAACATCACCGGCTTTTTCTATGCAGATTTTGTACACGCTATTTTAATGACCGTCCACAGTTTCCAATCCAAATCGGGATACATGATAAATACAATTTCTCACATATCCTGTCTAATAAACGAAACCTCCCTGAACCGTTTATTCGATTTCCTCTGAAATAATCGCCGTATAATCGGAAAGATCGGCTTCATTAATGTAGTCGACCGTCTGCTGTGCCTCTGTATGGGACATATACGGCCCTAAAAGCACCCGATACCATATTCCTTTTTCTCCAAGGTCGACTCTGGCTATCTTCACCTGGAATCCGGACATGTTATATGCCTGAGCCTCAACTGCGGCATCGTTTTGATCCCTGAATGAGGAGACGTGGACGAAGTAATTGAACTGCGTTGATGCCTGACTGCTTTCATCCTCACCGAGCATGACAACGCTGGCATATTCAGTGTATCCCCTGTTTAACAGTTCCGTTGCAATTGCCGATGCCTCGTCTTTTGTGCTGAAATGTCCCACATAGACGCGAACCATATTCCCGATGTCGGAAATGGAATGAAGAATACTGAACGACTCGTATCCGCGGTTCAGGTATTCCTTTACATCATGTTCTGCACCGCCCATCGACCGATACGAGGAGACATGAATGGAATACGGCATATTTTCATAGTCCGCCTCCTGACGCTCCGGAATATTCGGGAACGGATCGTCAGCGTCGATAATGCCGTCCTCGTCGTTGTCCAGATCGGGAATACCGTCATCGTCCTCGAAATTGTCCATATCTTCCGGCTCGATCGGAGCGCCGTCGCTTACATCGGGAATACCGTCGTTATCATTATCCGGATCCGGTACGCCGTCCGCGTCCTGAAAACCGTCGAAATCCTCAGGCTCATAGGGCGCTCTGTCATCAGAATCGGGGATACCGTCCATATCGCTGTCGGGAATAGGGGCCGCTTTTACCGGTTCGGAAGGCGGCACAGTCTCCTGGATTTGTGTTTTTATAACCGGCTTGTCCGTTTTTGCTGTCTTGTCTCCCGCGCCGAATCTGTAGATCAGCGAAATACCGCCCTGCACGGTAAAATCGCTGGCATTTGCGCTGCCCGTGAGATGCTCACCGTTGATATTGTCAAGGTTATCGCTCAGGAAGAACCGGCTTCGCGCACTGAAATCGAGTCCCCATTTTTCACTGAGGCTGATAAATACACCTCCGCCGAAACTACCGTAGGGATCGACAGAATAGATAACCTTTTTATCCATTGGTATGCGATAAGAATCTCCTTCATTCTCTGGCATCCAGAAAGCAATTCCTCCGCCGCCCTCCACGTAGGGCTGAACGGCCGTACCAGGGAAAC
This sequence comes from uncultured bacterium, assembly GCA_964497605.1. Lineage (GTDB taxonomy): Bacteria > Latescibacterota > Latescibacteria > Latescibacterales > Latescibacteraceae > Latescibacter. Next base: position 149 of record CAZCDQ010000155.1, on the reverse strand, counting down.
GGAGTCTGGCAAACAATCCTCCCGGCATGATCGTCGTTTTATACGGATGAGCACCGTAATATTTGTTTGCAGTGTCGGTTATCCATGTTTTCCCTTCAACCTGTTGGATTCCCCCCTCCAGGCCAATGCTGAATAACGGGCCGAATATC
>CAZCDQ010000154.1:0-7796 GCA_964497605.1 uncultured bacterium | reverse complement strand
TTATTCGGATAATATCAATAATAACAATATTATATATGTTTTAATTATAACATATGGATCAATTTAGGTATCATTTTATAAAAAAAATACGGCGTTCTGTGACGATATCGGTAACAAATACTGAATCTGAATCGGGAGGAAGTATTGTCGGCGTGTTCTTGTTCCTGATTCAGGGAAAATGGAAATCCTGCATGAAATGTGTGCGATGATCTATCATACGCTGATAGATAAGATGAAGTAGCATAAAATCACTTCAACGAAGAAACCGCCGCAATTTAAAAAAACTTCGGCGGTCATTGACTTAGATTGAAAGACAAATTGTTTCGGCCGTCTATTGCATGTCTTCCGCAATCTCGGTCGTATTGAATGAGAACGAGGTAACAACGCCGTTATTATTGAACCTTACCACCAGATCGTACGTGGTCGTTTCGCCGAACAGACGGTATTTGTAATACCCGTAGGTCCATGTCCGAACGCCGTCCTCGAGACCAATCCGCCAGGGCGGGCCGAAAATATCGGTGACAGCCTGTTTTGTTGTTTTACCGATTTCAATACGTTGAACATCGCCGGTGGGGAATTGACGGCCGACGGTGGCGCAGGATGCAAGAGTTACCATGAGAATGACCAACATAAGCAGCAGCCAAAAGTTTTTTTTATGAGCCATGAGTAATATCCTCCCAATGCGTATATGGTTTATATAATTCCTTTTCATAGTTCATAGTATAATACGCAGAATCGGCGCGGACAAGTTTGAAATGACAAAAAACGGTCAATATTTTCCGAGGAATTTTCCCCAAACCCAAAAGAAACCATGTTAATCAGTACAACAAATCAAAAATAATATTTACGTTACATTGATAAAATTAATCTGACTATTGAACCAATTGCAAACGTCGCAATTTCGACCGATTTCTAAACATATCCCCTTTAACACGAGGGATGCCAGAAGGACAGTGAGATCATATAAATCAATGACTTACGAAGATACCCACTTATCGAAGGGAGCACGTCAAGGCTCTCTTTCAGGCAATATCCCGACTTTTGCAATTGGCTCTTTTGAAACTGTTATTGCATATGTAGGGGTTTGATTAATCAAACCCCTACACGAACATCGTCTGTAAAAGTTCAAGCGCTTATCGATTACTTGCGGAGTTATTTCGATAACCATATATTATTTTAAACTATCCGGCACGTTCACCGCTCAAATAAAAAATAGGCATGTGCCACAATCTAACGTTCAACAATGAGATCATTACCAATTCGGCACGAGTATATACTTTCTCAGAACAGTCATATGCTCCAATTACATTCATCTTTAAACCAAGGAATATACCCATGAATCGACGTTTATTTTTAAAGCATTCCACAGGACTGGCAGGCATGACGGCAACCGGTCTGGCATTTAATCCAGCAGAAACATACTCGGCGCCGGCCGACCTCAGGATAACCGATATTCGGGGATGCACCGTCCGCGCCGGCGGAGAGAACTACCCAATCATAAAAATCTATACCAATCAGGATGTGTATGGTCTCGGCGAGGTCCGCGACAGCGCCCGTCTCGGCCAGGCATTTGTTTTAAAATCTCATATTGTTGGACAAAATCCGATGAACATAGAGGGTGTTCTAAGAAGGATCAAGGAGTTGGCCGGTCAAAGCCGCTGCGGCGGCGGTTACAGCGCAATTGATATGGCGCTCTGTGATATTGCCGGCAAGGTTTTGGGCATTCCCGCATACCGTCTTCTCGGCTCGAAACGTAGAAGTCAGATTCCGGCATACTGCGACACCGTTATAACAGATGATCCAAAAGATACGCAAGAAAAAATGAAAAAGCGTTTTGACCTTGGATTTAAAAATTTTAAGATGGACCTTTATAAAAGATTGATCCAGAATAAACCCGGGGCAGTTTCGGGTGAATCCCCTACAGATAAAGGACTCGAATACTGGGGCGAATATGTCCAAGCGGTTCGTGACATCATCGGATGGGAAAATGTGCTCGGATCAGACCATTACGGTTATCTCACTGTTGATGACGGTATCCGTCTCGGGAAAGCTATGGAGAAGTACAGCATGGCATATATTGAGGATGTGATCAGCTATAGACGGCCGAATTCTATTATGCTAAATAAAATGATCACAGACAGATCACCTACGCCGACGCTTCACGGCGAAGATTTGTTCGGTTTCGAGACATTCATGCCATGGATTGATAATCACGCGGTTGATATGATTCATCCCGATATGGAAACCTCGGGCGGTATTATCGAGACAAAGAAGATTGCAGATTATGCGAATCTTCACGGGATACGAGTCATGTTCCATTTTGCCGGTTCACCTGTCGGTTGCGCGGCAAGTCTGCACTGCGCATGTCTGGTTGATGATTTTGTCAGCATGGAAAATCACGCGGTCGATGTTGACTGGTGGGGCGATCTTGTTACCGGTATACATAAACCGATCATCGAGAACGGTATGTATACGGTGACTGAGACTCCCGGTATTGGTGTTGAGCTAAACGACGAAGTGGTGAAAGAGCATCTGATCCTTCCCGGATATTTCGAACCGACGACTATGTATGACGAACCAATCGTCGGAACGCATTTCGGTATTCCGGGCGAGAGGAGAGGGCCTCGTTAACCGAGAATCTTCGATGTAGCGGTGGAAACACAGTGCATGGTACGGTTAACCATATTTTTGATGTTATTTTTCGACGGAGGTATTTCGTTTGAGCGAAAAAAGCTCTGAACAGATGAAAGGTGCGGCAAAGGCAGGCATCGGCTTCGGTTCCTGCCTTGCCATGATTATCTCATGGTCCCTTAACCAATCGATATTACTGGCGATTATCCACGGATTTTTTGGCTGGTTTTATGTCATTTTTTATATGATTACCCGATAGTAATATTTTTATATGAATTCGCCCAAGACATATCTGCAATAGAGTGTTCATTCGCACATCCTTGTTGACGTCCTATATCGACACTGTACGACACATCTGAATATACAATCGTCTACTTGTCTTCGCAACGTTCACTAACAACCCCGACCCGCGTTGTCATCGTTTCGGTCGAACTATAATTCCCGATAAACAAGAAGTTCACATAGTAGTTTATCACTACGCTGTTGCCGTCACGGGCAACCTTTACCATGACATCGGACACCGAGAAGCCCATCTCCTTATTCGAGGCAAATGTATTGAGATAGCTTCTTTTCAGACCGTTAGGGGCTTCTCCATCACATCTCAGATCATAATATCCTCGTCATGCGCCCAGGTGCCGGTAATGAAATCGATATCCTTGCTGCGCACTCGTATGTCAGTTCCTCGAGCATGGTTTCAATTGAGTCGAGATTGGGCTCATCGTTCATGTCCTGCTGCCCGCCCGAACACGACGCTATAACAAGCAGGATGCATCACATCGTACAAAATATTCTTTTCATGGCATGATACTCTCGGTTTCAAAGGCTGCTATTTTTCTGTCCGCGCATATTCAAGCATATTCAGAAACAGTTTTTTCGCCACTGCAGCCTGCGGCCGCTCGGAAGTCAGTTCCGGCAGCAGGTTCAGTGTTGACAGAATAATCTCACCCTCGCCGTACGGTACCCGTGTAAGCGCATTGTGAATCGCGTCCGTATTCTGGCAGGATATACCAACGACCGTCTCGACACCTTTCTTGCCGATTCCGAGACCGATGACATTCCGGTCGTAGAAAATCTGATATTCCCAGTTCATTGCGCAGCATTGCGGAAGGCCGGTGAAAAGCACGCTGTCGCCTACAAACAGCCGACCACTATCGCCGAAACTTTTTCTATCGGTATATTTAATCGATTTATGATAGTATGCACTCATTTGCTCAGCCCATTGCTCAGCGTTTGCAAGCACAATAAGCGTTGTGCCGTTTGCCACCATATCCATGATCGGCCACATCGACCGCGTTCCCTCAACGACGCCAAGCTGTCTGACACGGTTATAGTTGTGCGCGCCGACAACGATTATATCCGGCTCATAGCCGAACGGATCGAACGGTTCGAGTGTCACTCCGCGCGCTTCGCGGACAAGCGCGTTAATCGCCCCGCTCGTGTCGATCACCGCGACATGACCGGTAATACCTGGGCCACTCATATAGTCCGCGGTAAAAATTTTATCATATCCGGTTGCACGAATCGTGCCACTGTTATCGCGCAGTTCCGCATTCAATATATGGGCGCCATTCTCAGTCACTGGCGGAAGCACCAGTTCCTCGAGCAAAAGCTGGCCGTACTCCTCGCCGCCTTCGACACGGACATCGACCGTTTCGCTATGAATGACATCGCCGGAGGGGCCGGTGAATGTGAGTTTGAGTGTGTGACGGCCTCTCAGATTCTCCTCGTTTACAATGAAAATGTCTGCGATCCCGATGCTTCGAAGCCCCGCAGGCATAACCTTATCGCGGATTTTCACCGCGAGATACAGCGGCTGCATATAATGCTTTAAAATTCCGATATCAGCGGTAGGATTGCGGTATGTATCCACAATATCGGTATGGGTCATCGCCGAGGCCCAACCGTTGATGACATAAGCGTCCGACTTATTCGAGATGCGCGTGTTCTCAATAGTTCGGCCGTGAACATAGTGCATAGTCTCTCCAAGCGCCAGCGTCAGATGGTCCACCGTGGGGAAAATCCGCCTGAAACCGCTTTCGTCCAGAAACGCGTCGTAGGTCTCGAACCAGTCGAGATGCTCACCCTCGCGCCAGCCGTCCGCACCGGTTACCGCCAGTTCGTTTTTGATCTTCTCGAGACGCATCATCGTACCGAACCCGCCCTCCTCGCCGTAGAAAATAATCTCATCTTTCTCGACCGGATAGAGCGAATCACCCATTGCCCGTGAGGAATTGTCGAGTATATATCGTAGGTAATAGCGGGGATTGTTGTAGTACTTGTCCACATATCCCGCCTGCTCGAAAAAGTGGTACGGCGCAATCCAGCCGTGATAATACATCGTATCGTCATAGGGCAGCATGTGAAGCTTGAACGGATCGTCCTTGATATTCGGCGCGTGGGGCGGATTAATACAGTTGAACGTTTTGATCCGGGAGGGATCGAGATCGTGTATCATACGCAGATTTTCAAAATCCCAATCCGTCGGCGGATGTTTGGAGAGATCGTCCATATTGATAATAACCAGCGAGGGCCGCGACCGGTCGCGCACAACCATACGTCTCAGTTTTTCCTTTCGCCACCGTTGAGTGAATTCGTTCGGCGCAGGATTGCACATATATCCCCCCGGTTCCTCGTATGAGAGAACACCCATTTCGTCGGCGACATCCATCGATATCGGCTGGCCGATTGCACGATGATAGAGCATCATATTGAATCCCATGTCGATTGCGGTTTTCATGTCGCGGACCGCCATCTCCTGCGTGGGCACCATACCCTTTTTCGGCCAGAATCCCCGTGTCATAGCGGCGAACAGAAAAACCCGTCTGCCGTTCAGGTAGAACCGCTTGTCGCCGTCCCTCTCTCCAACCTCGAACCACCGGAAACCAAACCGTTGCGACGCCGAATCACGAATGGCGCCGTCATCGCTTACGAATTGCACGCTCGCGACATACAGATTTGGCTCACCTACATCCCACATCTTCGCATGCGGCTCGTTCACTCTGAATGAAACAAGTGCGCCTGTGGTGGAAACGTCTTCAGAAACAGACCTTAAATAGACGACCTCGCCCGGATTATTCCGCTCAGCGATTTCGAGTGTCACGTTCCCCTGCTGCGGCAGTCCCGCAGTATTCGCGAGCGTGACAAATACATTGACAGAATTCGCCTTCTCACGGTTCTGCACATAAATGTCGTCGATATGAACGCCGTCCATAGCCCGGACAACGACCTTACCGGTAATTCCCCCGAAACCGTGAACCGAGGGTACCGTATTGTTCCCCCATCTCAGCATATTCTCGTCATCCCAACTGAACGTTCCAACCGGATCGGTGACCCGAACATCGAGACGGTTTTCTCCGCCGAGATCGACCGCATCCGTGATGTCAACATCGAACGGCGTATTCCCGATAACATCGTAGCCGACGAGTTTTCCGTTGACAAATACCTCCGCACGGAGATTGACCGAATCAAACGCAAGCGTAATCAGTTTCCCCGCAAGCGCACGATCGAGCGTAAATGTCCTGCTCCACCACGACACACCGCGGTAATCACCCGCAGTGCCGTTGGGATTACTGTTCGCGCTCCAGAAATATCCCTCGACCGTTCCGGGTACCGTGACATCCTTCCGACCTCTGACAATATCGAGACGCTCCCATCCGCAGGTCGGCGGATTGACCGGAAGCATGCTTACATCCACCGGCGGAAGATACACCGTGTCCTGTTTCCAGTCGGCCTCGCGATCGAGCCAGAGGTTCCAGCCGCTTCCGGACAGATCCTGCTCCCAGCGCCCCGGTTCTGCATAGGCAAGGGCCCCTCTTACTGCAATTGCAATTAAAAATAGCAAACAACATTTCGCATATAGTCTATTACATTTTATCACTGCGGCATCTCCTTTATTATTCCAACGATTTCTCGATCATATTCAGAAACATTTTTTTCGCTACCGAAGACTGCGGCGTATCGGACGACAGTTCTCGAAAAATATTGAGTGTATTGAGATAGATGCTGCCGTTTCCGTAGGGAACTCTGCTCAGGGCGCTGACTATCTCCTTGCGGTTTTCGCAGGCAAGCCCGACAATCAGTTCCGGTCCGAGGCGTCCCATATCGATGCCCCAAACATCGCCGCGGTGAAAGACCTGATATTCCCAGTTCATGCCCTGCCTCTGCGGCAGACCTTCGAGAACTTTATTCTTTCCGGCGAACAGATGTCCGTCATTGCCCCATCCGATCCGCCGTCTGAACTCGACAGACGGGTTACGGTACAAATCGCTCATAAGTTCCGCCCACCGATCTGCCTGATCGAGAATGATCAGCGTAGTGCCGTTGTGTACACGATCAAGCACAGCATTGATATAACGGTTTTTAGGGGGAGCGCTGACCTCGCGGAAATTGTGCGCGCCGATAACGATGATATCCGGATCGGGTGCCTCGATATCGAACGCAGGCAGGGTGAATCCGCATGTCTCGCTAAGGAACTCGTTGATCACACCTGAGGTGTCGATGACAACCGCAGTGCCGTCCAGTTCGATGCCGCCGCGGTAGTCCGCCGCGAACACATCGTCCGAGCCGGTCGCATTGACTGTCGAGCCTTTGCGCAGCACGGCATTCAGTTTATAGTATCCACCGTCGGTGACCGGCGGCAGTATGACGTTCTCAACTAAAAGCTGCCCGAAATCCTCGCCGCCTTTGACTGTCACTGTAAACGATTTCGTGAAAATCGCCGTACCGGAGGGATCGACGAATTCGATATCGAGCATGTGACGGCCCTTGAGATCTGCCTCGTTGATAATGAAGAAATCGGCAACCGGAGCGGTCCCCGCAGGCATGACCTTGTCGCGCAGTTTCACCGCCACATACAGCGGCTGCGCATAGTATGACAGAATTGAGGGCTCGGCGGTGGGATAACGGTAGACGCCGACAATGTCCTCTGCGGTTTCCGGCGCCGCCCATCCGTTGAGATTGTAACCGTCAGAAATATTGCCGAGCCGGACATTTTCCAGTACACGGCCGTGAAAATAATGGAATTTTTTTGACATGCTCAGATTGAGATCGTCCACTGTGGGGAAAAATTTCCTGAATCCGCTTTCGTCGAGAAAACGGTCGTAATAGTTAAACCAGTTCAGATGCGCCTGCTCGCGGAATCCGGTTGCGCCGGTTTTCATCAGTTC
>CAZCDQ010000153.1:0-7843 GCA_964497605.1 uncultured bacterium | reverse complement strand
GTCATAGGACACCCGGAGATAGAGGTCGGCATAGTTGCCGAGTTCGGGGAAATAAATCCCTTTGCTATCCGGTTCCTCTGGCGCGCATCCTGTCAGAACGATAATGCAGCATAATCCGCATATAAGAAATGCACCCATCGTCCGGTATCTGATTATATGTTTCATTTCGCTTCCTTTTTTATATATGAGTAGTTTTTAAAACTGTTTACACCGCTTTAACTATAACATGTGCGATTATACCGGCGATGGGCGGAAACACGAGTGTGCTCGCAAGCCGGATCGCGGTGAATTGCCAGCCGAGAATGCCGATTTGAAACCGGTAATATGCTGTCCCTGGCCGTTCCTGTACGCGAAATAACTCAAAATAAGTGCCAGCACCGCCATGATAATCGTGGATATGAACATCTGCGATTTCCTCCTGTCTTTTTTCATAAAAACGTCCTTACTTTCGAGAAATTGAAAGCGCTGAGAACCTTGTGATTTCCCCGATTTTTGCCAATATCCAGTTTAAGTTATTTATAATATCACCGCTATGCAAGCGTCTTTCTTATGAGTTCCGGATGCGCGTGGACGTATGCCGGTATAAAAAATTCTGGAAAATTATGCGCACCTTCACTATACTACATTGCAAAACTTCCAGACGTGAGATATATAATATTCCTAAATTGAGCGATATGTTATAATTAAAACATATATCATATTGTTATTATTGATATTATCCGAATAAGAATATGAACCAAATGGTTTATGCCTTTTCCGTAGTGGCATGGCTTGCCTCTGCCTGTTTCTTATACGTTCTTGGGCAACCGCAAGGGTTTGCCCCTACACAAGAATCGCTCAATTTAGGATATTGAAACTTCGAAAAAATATTTATGCTTTCCATTTTGAGAGGAAATCGGAAATATGAAAAACGTGTTTATTCTTGTAACTGCAATGACATTCACAATAACCGGCTGCGGAAACGGAAACACTGCCGGCACAACCGGATTGACACCCTCAAAATCATACCTTTCAGCAGTGCTTGACTGTGTCAACCGCTCAACCGGCATCATCGGCAATATGATACCTGCAGCGAATGCCGCCGCGACGCGCATTATGGAAGGCGGACGAATATATGTAACCGACGATGAGACAATATTCAGAACCGGAACTGAAGAAACAACATTCGTCGAGGGCGGCGGATATGCCTATCCCATGCATGACGACTGGGGCGGATTTGTCGCCGAGGCATGCGACCGTGCAGGCGGGTTGCGACATATTCAGCCGGTACCGGTCAACGGGACTCTCAATGAAAACGACGTTGTGCTCGCCGGAACGCTTGACCTGAATATCGATGCTCAGCTTGAACAGCTTTCCGGATATAAAGATGACGGAGCACTGGTGATCGTGTTTGGGTCGATACAATCCCCGGCGGCCAAGATCGCGGACTATTGCATCCCGAACGGTCTCGAACCGGGAACCGTAACGGTCATGGACATTCCGGGGCAGGGGATAACAGGGCCTGTTGCAGGGATTGCGAATGTTATAAACATGTGGACGTTCACTGCCGAGTATGTCGCCGCGGTGACCCGTCAGGGGGCGATGCCGACAATGTGGCAAAGTATGTTCGTGCCAGGTGCAGCGGCGCGTAACGAACCGCTCGGCGAGCATCTGTTCCACTCGAATATGCGTATCATGCCCATTGAACCGCACGACCTTGGAATGCAGTATCTTACGGCGCTAAAAACCTATTTGGAGAATATCGAATCGAATGAACTAACAAAATTCGCAGCAGCGGGAAAACTCTGCGCGGGTACAATCTCGGGCGGAGGCGAGGTTGTCGCAAGCCTGATCGGTCATTTCATGTTGTCACAGCAGTGGATGCCGGAGTACCGGAATATTTTCACCATACGCGACAACGAATACGGTAGCAAACATCTCGAGGGAATCCTTGAAAGCAATGATGTCTGGCTTCATATTGGGTATTCGTATACTCCGCAGCGTGAACTCGATTATGCAGACCGGATTGGAGTTAAAACAGTCTGCGTGTTTACACCCGGGCCGGTTGAACTCGGTGAGGGAGCGCCGGTCGCTCCGGATATGGATAAAATCGATATCTATATCGATCCATACTGGAAACACGGCGATGCGGTTGTCGGGATCGCCGATTACGATACGGACATTATTCCGCCGTCCGGAGTAATCATGATAACATGTTACTGGATGCTACTCGGCGAGACGCTGCTGCATCTCGAATCGGATGGATAATCTGGATATTACGCGGATTATTTGGGAGGTCGGTTATGTGCCATTTTCGAATTTATCAAGAAGCGTAACCTTATTTTCAAAATCGTAATGGGTATTGACCATAAGCCTGATGAGCGATCGTTTATAACCAAGATAGGCGTCGAGAAATCCCTGTTCGGTTTGCATATTCCGCTCGAGCGTTTTCAGTATATCCTGTGTCGATATTTCGTTGTTGCGGTATTGTTCCATACTTGCCTCGGATAGTTTTTGTGACGTATTCATATTCTCCAGCATAGTAAACGCCCGCCGTTCATATTCCTCAACATTTTCAACGGAATTTGTGATCTCAGATTTGATACTGTTTCTGTTTTCCTCGATGCTGAGGTCGTTCTGTCTCAGATAGGTTTTCTGCGCGGCGATATTTGCTTTTCTCCGACCCCAGTCCCAAATCGGGATATATGCCCTGATCGATATTGAGTAACTGTTGTCGTTGTCTTCCCATAGTCCGTAATACCTGTCCTCATGTTTTTCCAAACCGAATGTCATCGAAAGGTTCATATGAAAAGCCCCGCTGGCTTTCACTTCTTCAAGCGATATCTCGCTTCTGCGTTTATAGATATCGTATAATCGCAATGTAGGACGGAGATTATACCCGTATTTGATCGCCTGATCGAGGTTCACAGTAACCGGAACGATGTCGATATCAGTTTTAACATCAAGCGAATCTTCGGGATCGATTCTGAGGTTCTGTTTGACCCGCGCTTTCTGGAGCCGTAGATTGCTCTGGTTTTCGAGAAGTTTCTCGCGTATGTTCGAGAGTTCAACCTGAATTTGTATTTTCTCGATGGCGCGTGTGGTGTCGGTTGCGGATATCTCGTTTATGACCTGTTCTGCTTCTTCGAGGTTTCTGATATAGTTCTCGTTTATTTTAATCATATACGACATTTCGAATAAATTATAATAGGTGTACGACGTTCTGTCGACGAGCCAGGCACGGTCGCTATTATAATTTAGTTCATACCGCTCAAGATCGAGCTGCGCTCGTTCATAATTGTTTTTCAGGTAATTGGGCTGCAAAAGCGGCTGATCGAATCTGAGAAAAAATCTGCTGTAATAACTTGTATCATCCTCGTCGTCGAATTTCTGATTGTATTGATAAATGGTGTTGTTGAGCGATAAATAGCCATTTGTCGGATATCCGAAAAGAATGATCGGCTGGCGTACCGAAAGGTCCGACTGCCAACGAAGAGTATTCTCGCGGACAATTACATCCCGTCCGAGCGTTGAATTCCATTTGTAATCGGATAAAAGCTTCATCTCCGGCGACCGAAGCCTTAAATCCACTCTCGATTTTAAACCCGCCTCGCGTGCTTTCAGGAATAATTTGTTTCGCTCGATATCCAGCTCAAGACGCTTGATCTGATAGCTGTTCGCAAGAGCGGTATCGATTGCCTCCTGGAGAGTGAAATCGATGGTCCGGGACTGGGTAATCCCGCCAGTTAAAAGGCCGGTTATTATTACCGCCAGTATACATCGAATGTATATAATGCAAATTTTCATGTGTTTACCATTTATATTATAACTGTTTTCGAATTCGTTCGGTTACATACCGCTTTGAAACTGCGGCATTTTAAGCCCGATACTTGCAACTTCATTGTCTGTCGTTTTCGTCATATTGCCGTTTTCTTCAATACCTTCGTACATTTGCGATCTGAAAATATCGAGCACAGATGCATCCTTTTCATAATCGTAATGGGTATTGATAAGGAGCCTCAAAAGTGATTGCCGGTAGCCGAGATAGGCTTCAAGGAAATTATTTTCGGTTTCTTCCTGGCGTTGGATAATCTGAAGTATATCCTGAATGGAAATTCTCTGTTCCTCGAACTGTGCGAGACTGCGTTCGGTCAGATCAACTGCGACATCCAAATTATTTTTCATGCTGAGCGCCCGCTGCTGATATTCTTCAAGATTCGCGACAGCATTGATAATCTCGGATTTAATTTCATTTCTGTTTTCTTCTATGTAAAGATCGGTCTGCTGGATTGAAATCTCATCGGCCGCAATATTTGCTTTTCGCTGCCCCCAGTCCCATATGGGGATATACGCGTTCACCGATGTAGAATAGCTGGTGTCATGATCATGAAGCAATTGATCGTAGTCATCATCTTTTTTCTCAAAGCCGTAAGTCATGTTCAAATTCACCCGGAACGAGTTTCTGCCCTTTTCGTTGTCAAGATTAATTTCATTTCTCCGTCTTCGAATAGCGAGCTGCTGCATACTTGGACGAAGATTGAGGCCGTAAATGACCGCCTGATCCACATCGATTTCAATCGGTGTTATGTTAATTTCGGGTTTGACAATAAGTGAATCATCGGGATCGAGCCTGAGCACCTGTATCAGCCGCGCCGATTGGATACGCATATCGCTCTGATTACCGTTCAGACGTTCCTGCACGTTTGCAAGCTCAACCTGCGCCTGTATTGCCTCAATCGATTGCTCGTCATTTCCGCTCGATGCTCTGTCGAGAATCTCGGTTACCCGTTGAAGATTGGCTATCCGGTGTCTAAGTGTGTCGTTTTCATATGCAGTCTCAAAGATATCATAATAATCGTCGGCGATCCGGTCGATCTGACGGACAAGATCGTTGATATAGCTGAGTTCTTCATCTTGAAGGTCGAGCTCGGCTCGTTCGATATCGTTTTTCAAATTGTTCGGTTGGAAAAGCGGTTGCTCAAAACTGATGAAATATCTGTTGTAATAATTGATATCCGTGGTACCGTTTTTTTTCTGCTGATACTGGTACATTCTATTGTTCAGCGACAAATAACCATTCGTGGGAATGCCGAACAGCATAACCGGCTGCCGAACAGATAAATCCATCTGCCACCGCCGTGTGTTTTCACGAACCAGTTCGTCTTTCCCAAGCGTCGAATTCCATTTGAATTCGGAGGTCGAATTAAGTTCCGGCGCCTGCAGATTCATATATACGCGCGATTTCAGACCTGCCCGCCGCGCCTCAAGATAATAGCGTGTCCGTACGATACCGAGTTTGAGCTGCTGAATCCTGTAACTGTTCGACATTGCGATATCGACAGCCGATTCCAGTGTGAGGTCGATATTTTCCCCCGAAACTCGGACGACGCCGCATAATGACGAAACCGATAATACAATTGTTAGTATCAAAAGATTTTTTGACAGCGCTTTCATAGGATTGTCTCCTTTTTCGCTATGTATAAAAAATTTTTCACAAAGGAAAATTCAAAGAATCCCGAGAATTGGGATATAGAATTTTGAAGGTAATAAAAGAGAAAAAGCATAACTTACTAAGGTTGATAATATACAAAAAAAAACGTCTGATTAACAGTAAAAAAAACTCATTAAATAAAAACTAACATTATACCTTTTGACGACGTATCATAAGGATTGGTTTAATAATAATTTCATCTCGCCAATTATTTAAGACTACCTGAGTCCGATCTGAATAATTGCCTGATGTCTGTACTGTTTCTGAAATGCATTCGATATACTATCCGATACCGGATAACGGATAAAAATGTATTGTGAAATACGGGAGTGTTGATTATGTTCGGATATATAAAAATTTCCCGGTAAATATAAGGAGGAGGAGTGACAAATGAGGAACCTTGTATGTACGATCGTTTTTATCGGTGTTACGGCGGTAGTATGCATCCCCGGCATTTCGCTTGCCGAGCAGGAAGGGACACCTCTGATTGCACACACAAATCCGGAAGAGTATTTTGAATCGAAAGAATGTCACGGCGGGGCGGGAATGCTCCGGTACATGTCTCTTCTCGGCGAGGGCGACAGGCAGGTGTTCGAGACAAACCTTCTATTTATACACCGCGGTGTCATGCTCCCGAAAAGCGGCATCGGCGAGCATCTTCACCGAACTATGGAGGAGATGTATATCACCTTCGACGGTAATGTCCGTCATACGGTGAACGGTCAAACGACCGAACTGCCGCCCGGTTCATCGGTGCTCTGCAGCATGGGTTCCTCGCACGGCATGTATAACGATACCGACAGGGAGATAAACTATATCAATATCGGTGTCACGAAGACGAAAGGTTCATACGACAACATCGATTACAATGACGATCTTGTCGATGCGGAAATCAAATACCCCGCGCCATTCAAATGGGAGAATTTCGACCGCCGTCTGATGAAACCTGCGAACAAGGCTCACGGCGGTAAAGGCGCCATTCTGTTCAGGCGGCTCTGGTCGAACGAATCGTTCCAAACAAATTGGGAATTCATCGATCACTGTGTCCTCCCGCCCGGCACCTCGATCGGATATCACCAGCACAACGGAATCGAGGAAGTATACTATCTTATGTCGGGTAGCGGACGGATGACTGTCAACGATGTGACAACCGATGTCAAAGCCGGCGATGCCATACCGTGCACGCTTCACGATTCCCACGGACTGTATAACAATTCCAATCAAGATATCGAATTATTGGTTATTTCCGCGGCGATGGAAAAGGGCGTTCACAAGGTGATAAACTGGGGTGACGATCTTTCGAATCGGTAATGCGCTCGAAACTATGACGGCAAGCATTGCTTAAAATCAATACGGTTATCCCGTTAAATCAGCTTGATATTCAAGGAGTCAAAGAATAAAACGACCTCACCCTTTGATTCCCTCTCCTTAAAAGGAGAGGGTGCGTTACGGACAAAGCGCAAAATGTGAGATTGATGTAGGTATATTGGCCCTCCCTCGCCCGCTCGCGGGAGAGGGAGCAGGGAGGGTGAGGGTATACTTTGGCGATTGCTGAGCTAACGGGATAACCGATAAATAAAATTTACAGACTGGATGACAATCGACGATGGATAAAGGTCGAAAAAAAGAAATACGCGAAACCTATAAGCGGACGCCCCGTATTGCGGGTATTTTTAGTGTCAGGAATACGATCAACGGTAAGATGTTCATCGCGGCAAGTGTGGACGTTGATGCGCTTGTCAACAGAAGCAAGGCGGAATTGAACTTTGGCAGCCATATAAATACTGCTCTGCAGAAAGATTGGCGCACGTACGGCGCCGATTCGTTCGAAATAGAAATTCTGGATACGCTTGACCCGGAAAAAAATGCGACTGAAGTAACTGCGGCTGATGTGAATGAATTGTTCGGACTCTGGTTCGACAAACTCGAGCCGTACGGTGAAAAGGGGTATCACATACCCGGAGACCGTCCAAAGACGCGATGACAATGAAACCCTCAACGGCTGAAGATATCTGATACCGGCTTATATATGTTGACGGAGAGTTTTATCGGAATGACCGAGTCGTTCAAAGGAGCTATCGGTGGAGAATGACACTATCTTAGCAGGAATTCCTTATATATAATCATCGATACAGAATTGTTCGATAATATATTCAATTTCGCCGATGTATTCGGTGTCGATTTTTGTGAATTTAAAACCGCAATTGTAAAAATCTATATAATCGTTTGATTTTCTCCAACAGCATTCGGCGTCGAATTGAATTTGCCTGCTTTCTGCGGAGGGTGCGTTTATTTCAATTTTAAAATAATACTCTTTCTTTACTCGACAGTCAAAAGTTCTCAAATGTAAAATAAAAGTCAATTGAACACATC
>CAZCDQ010000152.1:0-7897 GCA_964497605.1 uncultured bacterium | reverse complement strand
ACCTTCGAGAATACGGGAATGGTCTTATGGCGAAGTGACAAAGCCTGAGACGATTAATTACCGGTCGTTCAAACCCGAAAGGGACGGATTGTTCTGCGAACGGATTTTCGGCCCGGTAAAGGATTGGGAGTGCCAGTGCGGAAAATATAAACGCATCAGGTACCGCGGTATCGTATGCGGCCAGTGCGGAGTGGAGGTTACGCAATCAAAAGTGCGCCGCGACCGCATGGGAAGCATTGAACTGGCAGTGCCTGTCGCACATATATGGTATCTGAAAAGTCTTCCCTCAAGGATTTCCTATCTTTTAGATATACGTGTCCGGGACATCGAGCGGATTATATATTATGAGTCTTATGTCGTCACCGATCCCGGAGACTCGGGAAAAGAGGTCGGAGATCTTCTCACCGATGAAGAATACAACGAACTCGAAGAACAGGAACTGACATTTGAGGCTGGCATGGGCGCCATCGCTATCAAAAAGCTTCTCGGCGCCTTAGATGTAGGTGAGCTTTCGGCAAATCTTCGTGCCCAGGTGAAAATCGAAACGTCCGTCCAGCTCAAAAAAGAAAAGCTGAAACGACTCAAAGTGGTCGAGGCGTTCCGTCAGTCGGAGAACAATCCGGAATGGATGTGTCTTGATGTTATTCCGATTATTCCTCCCGACCTAAGGCCGCTTGTTCCACTCGAAGGCGGACGGTTTGCAACCTCAGACCTGAACGATCTTTACCGCCGGGTCATCAACCGTAATAACCGACTGAAAAAACTCATAGATATCAAAGCCCCTGATGTCATTCTCAGAAATGAGAAACGTATGCTTCAGGAAGCGGTGGATGCGCTGTTCGATAACGGCAGACGTACCCGCGCAGTCCGGGGTGACGGCAACCGTGCGCTCAAAAGCCTGTCCGATCTGCTGAAAGGAAAACAGGGACGGTTTCGCCAGAATTTGCTTGGAAAACGTGTCGATTATTCCGGCCGTTCGGTTATCGTAGTCGGTCCGGAGTTGAAAATTCATCAATGCGGTCTTCCCAAATCCATGGCGCTCGAGCTATTCAAACCGTTTATTATTAGAAAGTTGACCCAGCGTGACGATAAGATCACCATCAAACACGCCAAAAAACTTGTTGAACGGGCGTCACTCGAGGTATGGGATATTATCGAGGAGCTGTGCAAAGATCATTTCGTGCTTCTGAACCGTGCACCGACCCTTCACCGCCTCGGTATTCAGGCATTTCTACCCACCCTGATCGAAGGCAAGGCGTTGCAACTTCATCCGCTTGTCTGCGCGGCATTCAACGCCGATTTCGACGGTGATCAAATTGCCGTTCATCTACCTCTTTCGTATGAGGCGCAGATCGAGGCCAATGTGCTTATGCTTGCAAGCCAAAACATCCTTTCGCCTGCGTCGGGGAAACCGATCGTTGTGGACAAGCCACAGTGTATTATTCTCGGTATCTATTATCTGACAAAACCATCCGGAGATACTCGCGGCGAGGGTAAAATATTTTCGAATGAGAATGAGGCGATGATTGCCTGTGAAAGCGGTTCGATCTCGATCAACACGAAGATAAAGGTTCGTATAAACGGCACAGTTTATCATACAACGTACGGGCGCATTAAATTCAATAATATCCTTCCCGAGGGTCATAAATTTGTTAATGTTACTATCAATACCGGCATTCTGAAAAAAATCGTCGGTGATCTTTACCGTGATTTCGGTTGTCAGCAGACGGTGGTGTTTCTTGATAAACTCAAAGATATGGGATTCCGGTTCGCCACGTATTCGGGCATTTCCATCGGTATCGAGGATGTCATCATACCCGGTGAGAAATACAAGCTGGTCGAGGATGCCACCGAACGAGTCAACAAGATTCGCGAACAGTACAATATGGGTATCATTTCGGACGGTGAGCGTGCGAACAAAACCATCGACGAATGGTCGCATACAACATCTCGCGTAGCGATGACGGTGTTCGATAAACTAAGACAGGCGGAGGACGGATTCAATTCGCTCTATGTTATGGCGGATTCGGGCGCGAGAGGATCGCAGGACCAGATTAAACAGCTTGCAGGTATACGCGGACTCATGCAGAAACCGCAGAAGAAGATTACCGGCGGGCACGGCGATTTTATCGAAGCGCCGATTACCTCTAATTTCCGTGAGGGGCTTAGTGTACTCGAGTATTTTATTTCGACCCATGGTTCACGTAAAGGATTAGCGGATACCGCGCTTAAGACAGCAGAAGCGGGATATCTCACCCGCCGGCTGGTCGATGTGGCGCAGGATGCGATTATTACCGAAGAAGACTGCGGCACGATCATCGGTAATGTTATGACCGCACTTAAAGAAGGTGAACAGATCGTTGAGCATCTCGGTGACCGTGTGTTTGGACGTCTGCCGCTCGAGGATATTGTCGAACCCGAAACGGGCGAGATAATATGCAAAGCCGACGAACTGATTACCGATGAGATGGTGAAAAAGATCAACGATTCTACAATCGAATCTATTCTGATAAGATCGGTTTTAACATGCGAGACACAGAACGGTATCTGCGCGAAGTGCTATGGTCTGAACCTTGCAAAAGGCAAGAAAGTCAATATTGGCGAGGCGGTTGGTGTGATTGCCGCCCAGTCAATCGGCGAGCCGGGCACCCAGCTTACATTGCGAACGTTCCACATCGGCGGCGCCGGATCTCGGTTTGCACTTCAGTCTGAGATTTCTGTTAAAAAAGGCGGGAAAGTTGTTTACGGCGAGGGGCTTAAAACGGTCGAATACGACAAGAATATCGATGTGGTTACCGGCCGAAATGGTGAAATTGTGATAGAAGATAAGAGCGGCCGCACAATTAACACTTACGAAGTTCCCTACGGCGCAAAACTGCGTGTAAAAAACGGGCAGGAGATTGAGGACGATTCGGTCATCTATAATTGGGATCCGAACCATACGCTGATTGTCACTGATTCGGCGGGAACGGCCAAATTCGAAAATATTATCGAAAATGTGACGTTCCGGTACGAGGTCGACAGCGAAACCGGACACCAGCAGCGTTTCGTCATTGATCAGAGGAACAGAACGATCACCCCGCATATCGATATTTACGATAAGGACGGAAACAAGATCCGGTCGTATTTCCTGTCGGTCGGTGCGCGGATTGTTATCAACGACGGCGACGAACTCAGGGCGGGTGAAACGCTGGCGATGCTGGTCAATGAGCGGTTCAAAACGCGCGATATCACCAGTGGTCTTCCCCGTGTTGCTGAGCTTTTCGAGGCGAGAAAGCCCAAAGATCCCGCGATTATCTCGGAGATTGAAGGTGTTGTCGAAATTGGGGGACTTGTACGAGGTTCCCGGAAGGTTATTGTTCGCGGCGAACACAATGTTGAGCGCGAATATCTCATCCCGTACGGCAAGCACCTTTTGGTTTTCGACAACGATTATGTGCGCGCAGGCGAGCGCTTGACCGAGGGATCGGTTATTCCGCATGATATTCTGAAAATCAACGGTATTCACCGTGTCCAGGAATATCTGCTGAACGAGATTCAGGAAGTATATCGTTTGCAGGGTGTGAAAATCAATGACAAACACATTGAAATCATTGTCCGTCAGATGCTTCAGAAAGTTCAGATTATCGATCCGGGCGACACGAATTTCCTTGAGGGCGAGCAGGTCGATAAATTCACTGTTTCGCAGGTGAACGATAAAGTTCATTCCGAAGACGGAGAGCCGGCGACCTACGAGCCGCTGCTTCTCGGTATCACGAAAGCATCGCTTTTCACCGAGTCGTTCATTTCGGCGGCCTCGTTCCAGGAAACCACACGGGTACTGACCGAAGCGGCGATTCAGGGCAAGGTCGATAACCTTCGTGGTCTGAAAGAGAACGTGATTATCGGCCATCTGATTCCGGCCGGAACCGGTATGAGAAAATATAGCGATGTCGAAATTCTGGGTGCCGAGGACGAATTCCAGGAGCTGTTTGCACAGGAGCAACAGGCCGAGGATATTTCCGAGGGCATCACCGAGGACGAGATACTGTCCCCTGATGATGTGGGATAAACTATCGGTATAATGTAATAATTTTAGAATTATTATTTGACATTGAAAGAAAAAAATGATATATTGTAAATCTCATTTTTGGAAAACCATTAAATTATAGCTAAAAACAATTCATAAGTGGAGAGTTTTTTTGCCGACTATTAATCAGTTAATCAGGAAAGGCCGCAAGGTACAGAAGAGCAGAAGCTCCGCTCCCGCATTGAAAGAATGCCCTCAGAAACGAGGGGTCTGTACCCGTGTTTATACCGCTACTCCGAAAAAACCGAATTCCGCGCTCAGGAAAATAGCCCGTGTTCGTTTGTCTAACGGCATCGAGGTTACGGCGTATATTCCGGGCGAGGGACATAATCTGCAGGAGCACTCGATTGTGCTTGTCCGCGGCGGCAGGGTGAAAGATCTACCCGCGGTAAGATATCATATCGTGCGCGGAACGCTTGATACGGTTGGAGTCGAGGGGCGAACAAAATCGCGTTCCAAATATGGAGTGAAAAAACCGAAATAACGGCGATTATTATATGATCGTCACGTTTTTTCAAATATTGTTTGTGTTGGTATTTACTTCAATTACTGAATATAAAAAAAGGTTATATGTAGTATGCCGAGAAGAAGGAAAGTTCCGAAAAGAAAAATTGCTCCCGATCCGAAATATAAGAGTGTGCTGGTAACCAAGTTTGTCAGCAACCTTATGAAGGGCGGTAAAAAATCGACTGCGGAAGCCATTTTGTACGACGCGATGGATTATATCGAGGAGCGTACCGGCGAAAACGGCCTTGAGGTTTTCCAGAAAGCTGTCGAAAATGTAAAGCCGATTGTTGAGGTGAAAAGCCGTCGGGTCGGTGGTGCGACATATCAGGTGCCAATCGAGATTAGGCAGGACAGGCGTCTGGCACTTTCGATCCGCTGGATCATTTCGTATGCGAAAGTACGCGCCGAAAAAACCATGGCAGAGCGTTTATCGCTCGAGCTTGAAGCTGCGGCAAAGAATCAGGGCGCTTCCATAAAGAAACGTGAAGACACTCATAAGATGGCCGAAGCGAACAGGGCGTTCGCTCATTACCGTTGGTAATACGCCCGGCGGACGGTTGCTCGGTCGCCGGATATGCATGCGAAGTATAACAATCTAATATTCAACGATTTGAACTGTAACTGCCGAGGCGGTTATTAGCAATGGTGAAAGGCTCGGCCATGCTATGTATCGAGCCATATTTACTTATAAGATATTGTAATTATTGTTTTTAAAAGATATATGAGGATTTGATGAATAAGGCAGTTCCATTAAAGAACATGAGAAACATCGGCATTATGGCGCATATCGATGCCGGCAAAACGACAGCTACCGAGCGTATTCTGTATTACACAGGTAAGCTGCATCGGGTCGGCGAGGTACATGACGGCGCCGCGGCGATGGACTGGATGGCGCAGGAAAAAGAGCGCGGTATTACGATTACGTCCGCGGCGACTACCTGTAAGTGGAACGATCATGTGATTAATATCATCGATACTCCCGGTCATGTTGACTTTACCGTCGAGGTTCAGCGGTCCCTTCGGGTGCTGGACGGTGCGATCGGTCTATTTTGCGCAGTTGGCGGTGTCGAACCCCAGTCCGAGACAGTGTGGCGTCAGGCTGACGATTACAATGTTCCCCGCATTGCGTTTGTGAACAAGATGGACCGTACCGGAGCGGATTTCTTCCGTGTCATCGACATGATGCACGACCGTCTCCACTCCACGTTCATCCCCATTCAAGTCCCTATTGGTTCAGGCGAATTATTCTCAGGCGTCATCGATCTAATTTCAAATAAAGCGATTGTTTATAAAGGCGAGGGTGCGGCTCTAACGTTCGAAGTGCTTGATATTCCGGACGATTTGAAAGATGTTGCACACGAAAACCGTGAGAAAATGCTTGAATCGGTGTCCGATTACGACGATCATCTTCTAGAACTCTTTCTTGAAGAAAAACCTATCGACGAAAATCAGATCCTGACCGCGATCAGAAAAGCGACGATTGCGGGACAGATCACACCGGTTCTACTCGGCAGCGCATTCAAAAACAAAGGTATCCGGCTTTTACTCAATGCTGTCGTGAATTATCTTCCCTCACCGGACGATGTTCCGCCGGTTAAGGGCATTCATCCGAAAACGAATGCGGATATTGAGCGGTTAGCAAGCAACGATGAGCCGTTCAGTGCGCTTGCGTTTAAAGTCGCAACCGATCCGCATGTGGGCAAACTGATATTTTTCCGGGTATATTCCGGTTCGATCAAAAAAGGCGAAACGTTGTTGAATCCCGTCACCGGAAGAAAGGAACGTCTGGGACGTATTCTCCGTATGCACGCAAATAAGCGCGAGGACATGGATGTCGCATCAACCGGACAGATTCTCGCGGCGGTGGGTTTGAAAAATGTCGGTACTGGCGATACAATGTGCGACATAAAGAATCCAATACTTCTCGAACGTATGATATTTCCGAAACCCGTTATACATATTGCGGTCGAACCGAAAACGAAAGCTGACCAGGAGCAGCTTGACCTGTCTCTTGCGAAACTCGCTGAAGAGGATCCGACGTTTATTGTCAAAGTAAACGAAGAAACCGGCCAGACAATTATTTCGGGTATGGGCGAGCTTCATCTCGATATTCTCATCGACCGTCTGAAACGTGAATTCAACGTTCATGCCAATGTCGGCCAGCCGCAGGTAGCATACCGCGAGACGATCACGAAGGAGATCGAGACGGAATACAAGCATGCGAAGCAGTCCGGCGGAAAGGGTCAGTACGGTCATGTAATCATTAAGATGGGACCAGCCCAAAAAGGGGAAGGTTTTGTATTTGAGGATCATGTGAAAGGCGGAAATATACCGAAAGAGTTTATCGGAGCATGCCGCAAGGGCGCCGGAGATGCTATGAATTCGGGTGTTATCGCCGGATTTCCCGTTGAGGACGTTAAAGTCGATCTTCTGGACGGTTCTTCTCACGATGTAGACTCCTCGGAATTGGCGTTCCGCCTTGCGATGTCGATGGCGGTCAAAGCCGGCCTGAAAAAAGCGGTACCGATACTGCTTGAACCGTACATGTCGGTCGAGGTTGTGACGCCACAGCAGTATTCGGGCGATGTCATGGGCGACCTGAATATGAGACGCGGTAAAATCGAGAAAATCGAGAACCGCCCTGATTCTCAGGTTATTACAGCGTTTATTCCGCTTTCTGAGATGTTTGGATATTCGACAAAACTCCGGTCAGTCAGCCAGGGACGAGCGATATACACAATGACATTCCATTCATATCAGAGAGTATCTGATAGTATAGCCACCGAACTTATGAGTAAATTCGGTGGGACTTATCATGTGACAAAAGCAAGTTAATTTTAAGTTTAGTTTTTAAAAGGGGTAAGATCAATGGCCAAAGAGAAGTTTGAGAGGACCAAACCTCACGTAAATGTAGGAACGATCGGGCATGTGGATCATGGCAAAACCACGCTGACGAGCGGCATGACAAATGTACTGTCACGGATTGGTCTTGCGTCGCATCAATCGTTTGACGATATCGATAAGGCGCCGGAGGAGCGCGAGCGCGGAATCACAATTGCGACGGCTCATGTTGAGTATGAATCCGAGACACGTCACTATGCGCATGTGGACTGCCCGGGTCACGCTGACTATGTGAAAAACATGATCACCGGCGCGGCGCAAATGGACGGTGCGATACTGGTGGTGAGTGCGGCTGATGGTCCGATGCCGCAGACCCGCGAGCATATTCTTCTTGCGCGCCAGGTCGGCGTACCCCGGATCGTGGTGTTTCTGAACAAGACCGACATGGTGGACGATCCCGAGCTTATCGAGTTAGTTGAG
>CAZCDQ010000151.1:0-7968 GCA_964497605.1 uncultured bacterium | reverse complement strand
AACCGTTTGGTTATATCGTAAAGCCGTTTTACAGCAAGCAGTTGTCGATGAATATCGATATTGCGCTATATAAAAGCCGGGTCGAACGTGAAAAGCGCGAAATGCGGGAGCGTATAAAAATACTCGAGGGATTTCTGCCGATTTGCTCGAATTGTAAAAAAATCCGTGATGATCAGGGAAACTGGGCGGAAATCGCCGATTATATACGTGCCCATTCCGAGGCCGAGTTTACCCACAGCATATGCCCGGAATGTTTAAAAGCGCTCTATCCGGATTACGACCTAGACTGAAAACGGCGAAAACTCGACGCATACCTACGCTGCATTTCTCGGTTTTTTCATACCTATTTCCGCTTCATTACCCATACGCCGTTCCAATCGGGCGGCGGCGGATTTTGCATGAAATCCTCACAGCGGCGGACAAAAACTCCCGAAGGTTTATCTCCGAGATCCGCAAGTTTCGTAAATATCTCGATTGCTTCATTAAAACTTTTCGACTGGTATAACGCGAGCGCCTGCTCGAATTCCTCGACAATCCGCAGTTTTTCCACGCTCACATCCGTTCGCAGACCGACAAGTTCGTATATTTTCACCGGATTCAGTTTCCCCTTGTACCGAAGAATGTCGAGGTTTCTGAACAAGAACTCGTCTCCTGCGTTTTCGCGGGTATACTCGCTTACAAGAATGGTGGTTTCGTAGAACTTGTTCAGTCCTTCGAGACGGAAACCGGAATTTACCGCGTCGCCGATAACCGTATACTCGATTTTGCGCCGCGAGCCGATATTACCCAGTGTGACCTCGCCGGTATTTATACCGAACCGGGTAATAAGCGGCGTTTTGTTTTCAACTTGCGCGTTCTCAACCAGACTGGTCACGATTTCTGCCGCTTTCACCGCCCCGATACAGGCGTGCTTTTCATGTTCAGGTTCCCCGAATGCGCCGAATACAGCAAGAATGGCGTCACCGATATATTTGTTGATAAACGCGCCGTTCTCGATAAGCGATTCCGAAACTTCGGAGAGATAGTCGTTAAGCCGCGAAACAACTTCGTCCGCCCCCATGCTCTCGGAAATGGTGGTGAAATCGGCGATATCGGTCGCCATAACTGTTGCAATCATTGTCCTTCCCTTAAGCGCAACCGAATCGGGATTTTCCAGAATTTCATTGAGAACCGCATCGTTGACATAGCGTTCGAACTGTTTTCTGAGAATACGTTTATCCTTAGTTTCGGCAAAATAACCTGTTAGCGTAAGCCCCACAAACACAAGTGTTAAAGTGGCAAATATTTCCGCCGAATCCATCCAATAATTCGAGCGCATCAATCCATAGACAACCGCAAAAACTACTGCGCTCAATCCGATGTATATAATTATGAAAACCGTGAGATTCTTGAAATACTTTTCACTGCCGAGAAGAATTACCGCTGACAGAATAATGAGCATCATAACAATCCATTTCGAGGCCCGGTGCATATAATCTCCTGTCAACAGGTTCTCGATTGCGGTGGCGTGAATTTCCATACCCGGATATAGATTCTGGTGGGTAAACGGCGTCGCTTTGAGGTCTAAAAGCCCGGGCGCGTTCGAGCCGACAATGACAATCTTGTCTTTGAACGCATCCTCAGGAAAGATCGACTCGTTTTCACTTCCCTCATTTAAAGATTCGACCAAAACCGCATGGTAAGAGTAATAGGTGAATACAAAATCGTTCAGTCCATGCGGATCGACGCCCCCCTTACCATACCAGTTTAGCAGGATTTTTCCCTCATTATCGACAATCGTATTATCCGATATTGCGGAAAGCACATTTCTCCGGAACGTTTCCTTGTCGAGAATGTTTCGGACAACCGCAAGCGCAATTGACGGCGCAAACTGATCGCCCAGTCTGGCAACAAGCGGGTAGCGACGATGAATGCCGTCATTTTCGGGGAGAAGATTGACAATACCCATGCCTGCCGCGCCGCGTACAAAATCCTTAAAGGGGTAAAGAACCGAAGAATAAACAGGTAGATCGCTAAACCGTGAATACGGTCCGGTATCTTTTATTAACCATTTCGAATCGTACCGAAAGCTGTCCTTATACCCGGTGGATTGCCCCGATACGGCGAGATATGCGATGCCGGTCTCCTCGATGGCATCGGCGAAAACATTGTCACTGCCGGATGTGTCGAACCGGTTAATATCCGCTTCCGAAAAAACAATATCGAAAAATACCGCCCTTGCGCCTTTTTCTTTGAGATAGCCGAGTAGTTGTCCGTAGAATTCACGGGGCCAAGGCCAGCCGATGTCTCTGGTCGTATCGAAAAAATCGATGCTTTTCTGGTCGATACAGACGAATACTACATTCTCCCGGTGTTCGGGTATACGTTGACGGCTGGTGATGAGGATATCGAACAGTTTTCCGTTCAAATATGCGAACATGTCCGACGCCGACAGAATCGCACACAATACAACAATTAGAAACACAAGGAGAGTGTTTCGGGAAACATTAAAGTTCGGGGAAGTCATCTGTGGATATCGGTTCCTCGTTATCGATTTCATTCGAGCGGGCGGAGCTGCCGGAAAAGAACGTACCGATCCGGCAGCGCACGATTAAAACGTCATGTTCGACCTGAAATCCGATGCAAACGTTTGCCCATCGTACCGCCGGTAATCTCTCATTTCACGGTCGATCCGTCTGAGCCGTTCTTTGAAATCGGGATGGTTTTTATAGTTCAGATCGAAGATGTCGATGTTTTGCTCGTGACGGGCCATCATCGTGTGCAGCATGCGTGTAAGGCCGCGCACATCGTACCCGCTTCTCACCATGTACGCCAGAGCCATTCTGTCCGCCTCGAATTCCTGCTCGTCGAGCTTAGGACTTGTGGCAATGGCCATCGCGCGGTTGGTTATCGCGAGAAGATCGTCCTCGATCTCAGAACGTTGACCAGTTTCAGCCTCGAGCATATCGAATGCCGACGAGGCAGTAATACCGACTTCGTTCTCCTCCATTGACTGCATGGCGTGTCCCGCGATGACATGCGACATCTCATGGGCGAGAAGCGCGGCAAGTTCGGATTCGTCACCGAGAAGCTCTAAAAGTCCACGGGTGAGTACAATATATCCGCCGGGGCAGGATACGGCGTTTATCCGGTCCGTGTCGAGTACATAAAATGTAAATTTCAGTTCCGGGCGCTCGGTGCTTTCGGCAATATACCATCCGACCGCGGAGATGTAGTTGATAAGAGATTGATTGCGGATGAGCGGAGCATCGGCAATCGAGGAGGCAATCGCATACCCGATGGAATGTTCCCGCTCGTATGTCATGCTGCTTCTTCGGTAACGGCGGCTGATTCGGAACCGGCGCTGCAGACGGTCTCTCGATACTGCGGCGGCACGTTTGTCTGAGAACGATTCCACATACTCAGGGGGAACGTCCAAACCTTCTACCGGAAGCTCGACAAGATTCGATTTATCCGCTCCGGTATAACGAGTCCAGAATCCTTTAATCGCGGCGGTCAGCACTGCGGGGGACGCTTTTGCCGAGGTAACCGTTTCGGTTGCGAGCGATGAAAACGCATCCATGTTCGTATCGACAGTGACCGTACCGTTTTGTTCTGCGGTGTCGGTGTCGGCTGATACAGAATTTTCCGATACCCAGACAGTTTCCTTGTCATAGGTTACTTTAAACCAGCTTTTCTTTTTTTCGATGACCATGAGTACCGTATTTTGCGGAATCAGTACTTTCAGCTTGTAAAACGAACCCGGCCCCGACCGACCCTGAGCTTCCCTAACAACGACCTTGACCTTTTCAGGCGTGTCCTGCGAAACTGCGTATGCCGCGCACACGATAAGCAGACACAGGATAGCATAGATACTTTTCCGAACGTTCAAATCAATCACCACCTCTGTAAACGATGTAACAGTCGTCAGTGTTTCCGAGTTGTCAAAATAGGATAAACTCCTGCCGAAACAAATGCGCGGCTGCATCGCGGTATGGAATAAATTGGTTACAATTCTTCTGGTTTGAAAATCGAATCGTACACCCAGTTTGAAACAGCGGGAACCTGCGCAGAGAGCATTTTCGACAACATCCGCTCGAGAGCCTGATCCTCGTTGCCGCCGTTGGTTGAATCTTTCAGCACCAGCGTATCGATGACCTCTTTCGACTCCGGGTCCATCGACCTGATCGAAAGCACCCAATCGGCAAAATGAAACGTGAAGTCCCTGTTGTTACGCGTAATCGAGTTCGACCTCGTTTTCACCGAATGCTCTGCCAGCATCAAAAGATCGATCCCGCTTGAGAGCGCCGAGGGCGTATCGGCAAATTCACGCACCCGCAGTCCGGCGTCGTTGATACCTTTGACAATACCCGCCCTGACACTTGTGTCGGTATCGCTCTCGAACACGAGGCCGATGTCGAATGCGTCCGCAATCAAACTGTCCAGACTCGACATCACCCCGAACAGTGCGGTCTCGCTCGCAAACGTTGCCGCACCCGACCCCAGAAGTGTCAAATCCTGCAACGCCTTTTCACGGATGATCAGATCGTTCATAATCTGTGAATAGATTCTGAGGCGCCTCAGGTCCTCGCCGCTCAGCGTTTCGAGACGGCTTGTAATTTTTTTGTCGATATCCATAATTCTGTTCTGAAGGATGCCCATATAACTGCGTTTATCAAGCGCCGCCCATACCTGATAAGACTCTGACCGCCTGTCGTATTCGGACGATATCACCTCGATGCCGGGAATATCCCGCGAAGTCCCGACAATGATTGAATTGGAAATTTCGGTCAACTGATCCTCAATAGTTTTTCCTTTATTCGTTCTACTCTGTGCCCACTGGTTGACAATCGTTTCACCCGAGATTTTTGCCTCGAAATACTTCGATATCTCAAACCGCGCTGATTCAGTGGCATCCTCGGCGGTCTCTCCCGCGCCGAAACGCACGATATAGTCCTCCTCCGGGTATCTTCGTCTCAGCGCGCGCGGCAGATTATCCTGCGCATAGACAACGGTATACAGCTCGGCCGATACGATCCACATAAAAAGAACGATGGAAACGATACGGGATATTTTCATAAAAAAATATTCTCCGGACAACGTTAACCGGTGTGAATAGATAGAATCCCTCGGAGTTTACTCCGGGGGTAAAATTCTGGCTATGGCCCTCTCCGGCTATGCCGGGTTTCCCCCTTTTTAGGTGGAAACTTTTTGATAAGCCGGTATAAATAATCTCCCCAAAAGAGGAGATGTCACGCAGTGACAAAGGGGTCTATTCTTGATACCTCGGACTTCAGTCCTTTACTGCGCATTCATCTGCTGGATTGCTTTATCGAGGTCCTGAAGCGCGTTTCTCGCCTTAAGCTCCGAATATTCGGCAGCCGCATTCCTTGCCGCAGTACTAAGCGCGTTCTTGATTGAGTCCATGGATATTTCGACCAGCGCATAATAATTGCCGTCCCGAACTTCGACTTGCGAAACTTCGGAACCGGTAAGCGTCACATTGACAACCTGTTTGCCGACCGATTCGGCGAACGACATGGCTCTCGATTCCTCCATGGTGCCGCTCTGCTGCAGGAACGTTCTGATCATACCCTGAACATTGACCTGGATTTTCTGCGCAAGATCGTTCCGTGCGTTTGCAACCGCGGTATCGCGGCCGAGCTGGATTGAGGAAATATTTTCTGAAACGCCGACACCGTAAAACTTATCGTTCGATTTCGGCGGATTCAGGTACCACCGCGGCATGCTTGAGCAGGCAGCGAAAAGAAGCGAGGCACATACAAAAAGTAATGTCAGACATACGAAATTTCTGTTGCCGTTCATGGATTTCTCCTTTTCTGAAGGTGTAATAAATCGGTATGTCAATCGTTTATGGTCTGTCAGGCGGAAGCGGAAGCATCGGCGGTTCTACCGTCGATTCACCCCCGCCCATCATGGCAACTCCCGCGCCAGCACCGGCGACAAGAAGTCCGCCGAGAAGGTACCATTTCAGCCGTGATTTCTTTTTCATGCCGAGAAGCTCGTCCCCGACTTCGTTAATAACTGTGCTCATAATATCGTCAATAGAGCCGCGATGCTGATGGTCGGCGGAGGCGATGGATTTGCCGCTTTCGACGTCTATGATCCGCGCGGATACCGAATAGGTGTTGCCGATGTAGCCGATCTGACCGAG
Organism: uncultured bacterium; assembly: GCA_964497605.1. Classification (GTDB taxonomy): domain Bacteria; phylum Latescibacterota; class Latescibacteria; order Latescibacterales; family Latescibacteraceae; genus Latescibacter. Next base: position 1,814 of record CAZCDQ010000151.1, on the reverse strand, counting down.
CACGATCCGGTCCACCTGAAGCATTCTACCGAATTCGATAGCGCACGAGTCGGATACACAACCCGTGTTCTGAATCTCAAACTGCTCGAAAATCTTATCGATCTGGGTCTGCTCGACCACGAGATACTGATCTTTATCCTTCTGAGCGGTATATTCCGGTGAGGTGATTTGCTGTGAAATATGCGCGCGCAACCGCTCGGACAGTACCTCGGCCTCAACCTGCGATACGCCTTTTGCAATTAGGTCGAGCACCGCAATCGTGGAAACTTTGTCGCTCTGCGCCTGCACCGTTATCGGCGGCGTCATACCGAGCATCACTAAGTACACAGCCAAATAGAGCGAGCATATTTTTTTGAGCATATTATTCCTCCCATAACACACTATGGTTCCTGCGCTGTTACCGCATCGTCCAAAAGCGTTTGAATTTCTGGTAATATCGTATATCTATCGGAAATCTCAAACAATTTATATTTAAACGACTCATTTGTATTCGATTCGCCGAACCCCAGTACGATTTCGCCAACCCGGCCGCCGCCTTTCCCCGTCTGTACTATTCTCGTTTCCCCGGTTCTGATCGGTTTTTCTATCAGGGTCTGTGAATGCCCTCCGATAATCAGATCGATGTCGGTCCATCTTGCGGCGATCTCTTTGTCGCAGTCCACACCCATTTGCGACAGCACGACAATATAGTCGCAGGAACGTTTCAGTTCAGGAAGAATCCTCGCCATTACTGAATCGGGTTCTTCCACCGTAAAATCAATCCTTTCTGCGGGGAAGAACTTAAATGTTTCTTTCGATACGATCCCTGTCACACCGATATTTATCCCGCCTCTATGGACGATCTTGTATGGTGTGAACACCAGTTCGCCCTCCAAATCCCTAATTGAGGCGTTTACAATCCTGTCGCGGTACCATCCGTAGGATTCGAGAAAATTTCCAAGTCCGTTGTAAAGTTCCTGATCGCCGATGCCGACCATGTCGTATCCCATGAGGTCCATAAGGTTTAATATGAGATTCCCCTTAACCTTCGGATTTGAAAGCCCAAAATAACCGCCCGAATCGAGAACCAGCGCCTCGGGATATTCAGCGCGGTATTCCCGTACTAAGCCGACACGTTCCGCCAGACCGCCGTAAGGATCGTTCCGGCAGTTACAGTCGACCAGTTTCCCGTTCGAGTTGTTGGTGAACAGAATCCTGGCTGCCGCACGTCTCTGTGCTTCGGTACCGGTATCACCGGCCAGCAGTACCGCCGGAATCAACGTCAAGCATATCCATCGCCGCATCATCGAGCCTCTTCATGGTTTCGGCTTCTTTTCCCTCGGGGAACGCTGTGCCAATATACCGTATTTTTTGGTCGCTGTCGATCATCACTGTGAACGGAATGCCGGTAAATCCGATCAGTTTCTGTGTTACCAGATAACGGTCGAGCAGCATCGGAATTGTTGTGCCCGTTTCCTCAAGGATCGTCCGCGCAAGCTCCTCTTTCTCGATGGCGACAATAAAAATGCCGATGCCCATCTTAGTGAACCGGTTTTTCAGTTTTTCAAGCTCAGGGATTTCACGTTTGCACGGTTTACAGTATGAGGCGCAGAAGCTGAAAATAATCCCGTTCAGACTTTTCGTCGCTTTCGGCCCGACATACTCGTTCAGAAAAAAATCGTCCCCGTCAATTGTCTTCAGATAGAAACTCGGAAAATCGCCGCCGATTTCAAGCGCATAACTTTGTTCGGAACTTATTAAACATAACAAAAATATAAAGAAGACGATAAAAAAAAGTGATTTTGTATATGTATTCACCCCATTTCCCTTTCAGT
>CAZCDQ010000150.1:0-7990 GCA_964497605.1 uncultured bacterium | reverse complement strand
ATATGTTTTACAGCAGAAATACCCAATTTAGTACGTGCCGGTATAGAAGGATATAAAAATATAATTATTGTCTTAATATCATTACCTTTTTTTATTTTTTTGTCACTTAAAAAGTTAAAAATTAAATTTTAAAATATACATATTTTATATTCAATAATTTTAGGGGTTTTGGTTTTGAATTATTTAATAACTGGCGGCGCAGGTTTCATAGGTTCAAATATCGTAAAAGAATTAATTAGGAGAAATGAAAATGTAAGAGTTATTGATAATTTTTCTACAGGATATCGCGAAAATATAGTTCCGTTTTTTAATAAAATTGAATTAATTGAAGGCGATATAAGAAGTTATCATATTGTAAATAATGCAGTAAAAGATGTAGACGTTATTTTACATCAAGCTGCATTACCATCCGTACCGCGCTCTATAAAGGACCCGTTGACAACAAATGAAGTAAATGTAGTTGGTACTCTCAATATATTAGATGCAGCACGTGAAAATAATATAAAAAAAATCGTTTTTGCCTCATCTTCTTCTATATATGGAAATAATGAAAATCTACCTTTACATGAGGATATGATGCCTAATCCTATCTCTCCATATGCTATTTCAAAACTAGCAGCCGAGAAATATTGTCAAGCTTATAATAATATTTATGGTTTAAAAACAATCTGTCTGCGTTATTTTAATGTGTTTGGTCCTAATCAAAATCCAAATTCTCAATATTCAGCAGTTATACCAAAATTTATTAAAGCATTTATCAAAAATGAAAGACCAATTATATATGGTGATGGTGAGCAATATAGAGACTTTAGTTATGTCTCAAACATAGTAGAGGCTAATTTACTTGCTGCAAATTCTGATTTTGATTCAGGAATTGTATTAAATTGTGCGTGTGGTGGTAGAATAACCTTAAATCAATTGGTATATGAACTGAATGATTTATTTAAGAAAAAAATTAAACCGAAATATACCGAGAAAAGAATTGGTGATATTAAATACTCGTACGCTAATATAGATAAGGCTAAAAGAATATTAGGATATAAACCTAAAGTAAACTTTAAAGAAGGTTTAAGAAAAACGTTAAAAAAATATGAATAAAACACCAATTGTTTCAATAATCATCCCATGCCGCAACGAAGAAGGCTATATTGGAAATTGCCTCCATTCTATTATTTTACAGGATTATCCGAAAGAAAGTATGGAAGTTTTTATTGTCGATGGCATGAGCGAAGACAGAACAAGAGAAATCATTAGGGAATATACTAGCAATTTCACTTTTTTGAATCTTCTGGAAAATCCCAAAAAGACAACTCCTTGTGCGTTTAATTTGGGAATAAAAAATTCAAAAGGTGATATAATTATTATCATGGGAGCACATGCCATATATGATAAAGAGTATGTTTCAAAATGTGTTAAATATATGAATGAATACAATGCTGACAATGTCGGCGGGAAGATGGAAACGCTTCCCCGAAAAAACACGCTTGTTGCAAGAGCAATCGCGCATTGCCTTTCTTCCTCATTTGGTGTCGGCAATTCGGCATTCAGAACAGGCACTAAAGAACCAAAATGGGTTGACACTGTGTTCGGCGGCTGTTATAGAAAAGAGGTGTTTGATAAAATCGGGATGTACAATGAGGATTTAATCAGAAGCCAGGATATGGAGTTCAATCTGCGCATGAAAAAAGCGGGATTAAAAACGCTGCTTATTCCCGATATTGTCAGCCGATATTACGCCCGTTCAACTCTAATATCATTTACTAAACATAATTTTACCAACGGTGTTTGGGCAATTCTGCCATTTAAATACTCATCCATCATACCTGTGTCGCTGCGTCATTTTGTGCCGTTGTTGTTTGTTCTCGGACTTGGGGTTTCAGGCCTGCTCGCTTTATTTTCAAAGATATCATTTTTCTTTTTTATAGCGATCGTATTATCTTATATGATACTAAATATGTATTTTTCGATCGATATTGCAGTTAAAAACCGTGATTTATCATTGCTTTTTGTTTCACCTTTGATATTTTTATTGCTGCATATTTCTTATGGAATAGGTTCTGCCGCGGGCGCAGTCATGCTTCTATTTATAAAAAAGGAATTATAATTCATGATTAAACGCCTTTTTGATATTTGCTCCTCGCTTTTCGGTTTAATAATTTTTTCACCGTTATTGGTCATTATCGCGATTCTAATCAAAATAGAAGACGGCGGGCCGGTTTTTTATCGCGGCGAGCGAGTTGGGTTACACGGGACTCTGTTTAAAATTTTTAAATTCAGAACCATGGTCATGAATGCAGATCAAATCGGCGGCTCCTCGACCGCGGACGATGACCCGCGGATTACGAAGATCGGCAGAATTCTAAGAAAAGGCAAGCTCGACGAGCTGCCGCAGTTTTTCAATGTTCTTTTCGGTGATATGAGTTTTGTCGGGCCGAGACCCGAAGTGAAGTTTTATACGGACATGTATACCGAGGAGGAAAAACTCATTCTTACTATCAGACCGGGGATAACCGATCTTGCCACCATCTGGAACTCGGACGAAGGTGCGCTTCTTGAGGGTAGCGACGATCCGGACAGGACGTATCTGGAAGAGATCAGGCCGGAAAAAATTCGGCTGCAACTGGAATATCTCTGTAACCGGTCGATATTTCTTGATTTTAAGATTATCTTTCAGACGTTGTTAAAAATTATCAAACGGTGACAATTGTGTTATCAAAGAATGTGCTCGGTGGTTTTTATAGAACCATGCTGAAAATCCGTATGTGTGAAGAGGCGCTTGTCAAGCCGATACAAAACGGCTTTGTAAAATGTCCGGTGCATCTCTATACGGGTCAGGAAGCGGTCGCGGCGGGAATATGCGCGTCCTTGAACGAGCACGATCACGTATTCGGCACGCACCGTTCGCATGGCCACTACCTCGCGATGGGCGGCAATATTAACACACTGATTGCAGAAATCTACGGCAAGGACAGCGGCTGCTCACGAGGAAGGGGCGGATCGATGCATGTCTATGCTATTGAGAAGGGGTTTTCTGGCTCCGCTCCCATAGTCGGAGGGACGATTTCACTGGCTGTCGGTGCGGCGTTGGCGGTGAAAATCCGCAAGCAGAATCAGGTGTCGGTAAGCTTCTTCGGTGACGGTGCCACCGGTGAAGGTGTATTGTTCGAATCGCTCAATTTTACCGCACTGTATAAATTGCCGGTCATGTTCGTATGCGAAAACAACCTCTATTCCACCCATTTGCCCATCGACCAGTGCCGTCCCAAGGATACTATTCACACGGCGGCGGAACCGTTCGGTATACCGCATTACCAAATAGACGGCAACAATGTGATTGAGGTTTATGAAACCGCTCAACAGGCGGTGGCACACTGCAGGGCACATCAGGGGCCGGTGTTCATCGAATGCCTGACCTACCGCATGCGCGGCCATGTGGGGCCGGACGACAACATACAGGGTACCCATACTGATATTCGTCCCAAGGAAGAAATCGAGGATTGGAAAACAAAGAACCCTATCGACCGTCTTGAAACATACTTGCTGAAAAACAAGATATTCGTACCCGCATATTTAGATACGGTGAAATCAGAGATTGAGAAAGAGATCGACACAGCTTTCCGGTTTGCGGAAGATTGCCCTTATCCAGATAAAAGCACAATGGAGCATTATGTCTTCAGATCATAGAACATTATCATTCAGCTTGGCGATCAACGAGGCAATTAGCCAAATGATGAAAGCCGACGACACGGTATTCATCCTCGGGCAAGGTGTCAACAGCCCCTGGTATGTGGGGGACACCGCGACCGGACTGTTCGAGCGGTTCGGAGTTGACAGGGTCATCGATACGCCCGTTTCTGAAAACGCAGTGACCGGAGCAAGCGTCGGTGCGGCTATCGCCGGCATGCGGCCGATCGTAGTGCACCCTCGTATGGATTTCATGTTGTATGCATTCGACCCCATCATCAATCAGGCTGCAAACTGGCATTACATGTCCGGCGGGAACTCGTCGGTGCCGCTGGTAATATGGGGCATTGTAAACCGCGGCGGTGAACAGGCGGCTCAGCACTCACAGACCCTGCATGCACTCTTTGCCCATATCCCGGGCCTCAAGGTTGTCATGCCCTCGACACCCTACGATGCGAAAGGGCTGATGGTCGCAGCAATCCGTGACGACAATCCGGTGGTCTTTATCGACGACCGTTGGTTGTATAAACTGACCGGCAACGTGCCGGAGGAAATGTATGAAGTTCCCATCGGGAAAGGGATTGTGCGGCGGCGGGGAAACGATGTCACCATCGTAACAATATCTTATTCGGTACAAATCTCGATTGAAGCCGCTGAGATACTTGAATCAAATGGCATCGATGTCGAAATTATCGATCTTCGAACAGTTAAACCGCTGGATGCCGAGTTGGTTGTCGAGTCAGTCAACAAGACTGGCCGGGCCGTGGTCGTTGACGGCGGCTGGAAATCGTTCGGGGTTTCGGCCGAGATTGCGGCGCTGATTTATGAACAGTGCTTCGATGGATTGTATGCTCCTGTCGGCCGGATCGCGCTTCCGGATGTTCCGGCACCATCGAGCGGCCCGCTGGAAGAAAGCTATTATTTCGGCAAAGATGATATTGCAGAGAAAGTAAAAGCAGTGGTACATTCATAAAGAAGAACGAATGATAACAATATTTGACGGAGTCCCCATGATAAACAGTGTTAAATTTTTCGATTATCCGCTGCAGTTTGATATTCATAAAGTAAAGTACATGGAGATCATCGAGGATGTGCTTTCACGCGGGGCATACATCCTTGGCGAGGATCTCGATCGTTTCGAGGAAAATCTCGCCGCATTCTGCAAGGCAAAGCATGCGGTCGGCATCTCAAACGGCACCGACGCGATTTTACTCTCGCTGTTCGCCGCCGGAATCGGTCCGGGCGACGAGGTCATTTCGGTATCGCATACATTTGTTGCAACCATAGAGGTCATCAAACTTCTTGGCGCCGAACCGGTTCTTGTCGATATCACCGACGATCACAATATGGATGTCTCGCTTGTCGAGCAGGCGATCACGCCGAAAACTAAAGCCCTCGTTCCGGTGCATCTGAACGGGAAAATATGCAATGGGATGGACATCCTCGCGGACATCGCCGATAAGAATAATCTCGTCATTATCGAGGATGCCGCCCAATCGCTCGGCGCGACCTATAAAGGGAAATCTGCCGGTACGTTCGGATTGACTGGCTGTTTCAGTTTTTATCCCGCCAAATCGCTGGGTACATTCGGCGATGCAGGCGGTATTGTAACAGACGATGACGATTTTGCCCACAAACTGCGTAAACTCAGAAATCACGGCCGTAACGGTGCCGGTGTTATTGGATGGGGCATGAACTGCCGGATGGATAATCTTCATGCCGCGCTCCTATACTATAAGCTTACATTGCTTCCCGACTGGATCGAACGGCGCCGCGAGATTGCGGATATCTACCGTAAGGAACTAGCCGATGTGCCTGAAATCGTACTCCCTGTCTATACCGACGATGTGAATGGATACAACAGCGTATACCAGAATTTCGAGATCGAGGCGGAGAACCGTGACGGTCTCATTGACCATCTCTCCGGCAAAGGCATTCAGACTCCTCTCCCCTGGGGCGGTAAAGCTGTTCATCAGTTCGATCTGCCGGGGCTCGGTGGTTTCGAGCTGCCCCGAACGGAGCAGATTATGAACCGGGCGATGCTGCTGCCGCTGTATCCTGAGCTCTCGGACGATCACATTGTCTATGTCTCCCGCGCAATCAAGGAATATTATCATGAATCCTAAACATACCGATTATACCTCTGTCACGGAAACACCGAACGACAAGGCGTCACAGGAGCAGCTAAACAATCTCTACACACGATACACCTTCGCGGCTGAGTATTGCGGCGGCAAAGATGTTCTGGAGGTCGCATGCGGCGCCGGCCAGGGTCTTGGACTCCTTTTAAAAACGTCGAAGCAAATAACAGGATGCGATATCGACAAAAACAATCTTGCGTTTGCGCAACGGACGTATGAAGCTCGTGAGAATATCTCGCTCAAGGTCGCCGACGCACAATCGCTGCCATTTGGGGACTGCTCGTTCGATGTGGTTATCCTGTTCGAGGCGATTTATTATCTCGAGCTTCCGGAGAGATTTGTGGCGGAATCCTATCGTGTGCTGCGTGAGGGCGGCGTCATCATTATTTGTAACGCGAACAAAGACTGGTCGGGATTCAACCCAAGCCCGCACAGCTATCGATATTTTTCCGCATCAGAACTTAAGGCACTTCTAACCGACGGCGGTTTTCATGATATCGAGTTATATCGTAGCTGCCCGGCGCCGATGGATACGGCGAAAAGCAAAATCATCTCCCTCATTAAGCGAATAGCGGTAAAATTTCATCTCATTCCAAAAACCATGAAAGGAAAAGAACTGTTGAAACGCATTTTTATGGGGAAACTCCGGCAGATTCCGAATGAAGTGACCGAGGGTTGCGCCGATTATACCTGCCCCTCAAAAGCAGATGGCGATACGCCGGTAAAAGATTATAAAATAATCTTTGCGTTAGGACATAAGTAATCTGCGGTAAAACGGGCAAGAAAGGGTGTGAATATACGATATTGCTGCCGATTATTATTTTAGCAGGTTAATATTATACCCGACCCTTGATGCAAAAAATGATCCCTCGGTAACCGATATCATAATATCGATGTTATGATACATCAAACACAATCCACCGTTCACAAAAGACCCATCATAATCACATAATAACGAAAAATTATTGCCGAATGTATAACTGCAACCACCGAACACATGTTTTAGCCGAGCATAATTACGGGGTCTCAAAGTATCACTGAATCCGTATCCAATCGACACGGCAACCGACTCGTTCAATAATTGTTTACTCGCAACAATATATCGAGACATGACATTCGGAGAAGAAATATCGGCGCCGAAAAAATCCACTTTCGGATCTGTTATTCCTGCGGAAATTGCCGGTAGTATTTTTTTTTCTTGTGTGAGGCGAAGTTTCACGCCACCCGATCGCCATTTATCAGACCCATAATTATCGATCTCATTATTAATATTTATTGACGGCGTTACATACACCGAAAAAAATACATCAAGAAATGGTAATAGCCCGATATTGGAGGAGAAAAGCCATATATCGGATTTCTTCTCTGAAATACTTTGATTAATTGGAAAAGATTCCGAGAAATAAGAATAATGAAACGATACATATGCATTCGATATATATGCGGTGGGCGTGGTAATAGTACCGTTATATGAAAAGAGTGAGTTGATATTACCTGAATCTGCACATAAATCTTCACCGTAAAGAAAAATTAATATTGATATAACTATTATATATTTGTGATTATTCATAAAGTATTAAATTGTATCCGGTTTCAGCCACATGACAATAAAATGTGATGTTATGTATAGTCACTATTCATCGATAAGCACTTTCTGGACCACCTTTGTTAGTGGCAGATAAGGATACTATATGTGCTTTCGATAATAGAAAATAGTCTACGAGCATCAATATGATGGGTTTATCTGAATATAATAACATCGATGCTGAGCGAAAGGGCGGCGTGATTTTCAGTTAATGTCGCAAAAACATTTTGAATAAGCTACAGCCCGTTTCCAGTGAGTGAGTTTGTTTCTGTCCAAAAAAGTATACGGTTTTTCTTCTGTTTTGTCAATTGCTCCTTTCGTTTAGCAATAATTGTTTCGGCGCGCCCCTCATGCTTGTCGATAGGATGTACGAATCCGATCCGTGAATGAAAGTGTTCGAAATTATACCAAAGAAAATACTGTTCAAAATACGAGCGTGGGATTTTTATATTGTCACTTGAAAACCACCCTGGATATAGAAGTGCAGTTTTGACCGTACGAAAGAGGGACTCAATAAAAGGGTTGTCATTGGGTGTTCGAGGCCGTGCAAACTCTTGTGGCAAGCCAAGATCACGGAACA
>CAZCDQ010000149.1:0-8020 GCA_964497605.1 uncultured bacterium | reverse complement strand
ACCCCGGACTTCAGTCCGGGGTAGTTCATTATTAATATACACTATACTATTTATGTGAGCATGCATATAAATCGTGAAAAATGCTTTAAGAAACATCGCTACAAATTTTTAAAAAAATATTTAATGTATGATATTGTATTCTCGTCTTTTTTTTATTATTTTTGCAGAGCACATGAGTCGTATTACCACAACCGCATTAAAGGCATTTTCACGAAATATTTTTTTCAGGAAAAGACTGCTATGGAGATAAAAAACACAGTTCACACTAACGCCGATGTAAACGGTGCCGATCTATGGGTACAGATATTGAAAACCCCGGAAAGCCGTTTTCTCGCCGCGGGATTATTTGCCGCATTTGCAGGAATAACCGTATTGGGATTGAGCTGGATTTGGAAGCCTGAACAATTTCAGATTCTTATTGCCATGACTGTTACAAATGTCATTTTCGGCCGTGCGGCTGGTTTATCGATCGGATATTCTATGAATCTCGGTCACAGCATTGTTTTACAGATAGCTATGATCACTGAGACAATCCTTGTGCTTTTATTTTATCCCATATTTGTCTTGAGCTGGAACAGGCTGCTTGTGATACCAGCCCTTAAAAAAATCATCGCCAAAACCAGTAAAGCGGCCGAGGAGCATCAGGAAAAGATTCGAAAATACGGGATGGTGGGGCTGTTTATATTTGTTTGGTCACCGTTCTGGATGACCGGGCCGATGGTTGGATGCGCAATCGGATATCTGATTGGTCTTAATCCGTTCTTCAATATGGCTGTTGTGTTGTCGGGCACATACCTTGCCACCACTTGCTGGGCATTTTTCCTTAACCAACTGCAGCACCATATCGCGAAAGCGAGTCCATACGCACCTTATATTTTCATCGGGATTATCGCAGTGTTCATTATTGGAAGCAGAATTGCATACGGACTTAGTGAGAAAATGAAGCGGAAACGTTTGAATAATTAGGAAACTTAATTACCTGGAATGTTCGCCTATTCTCGAAGATAGGTGTTTTTATCAACAATCCTGCCGGTTTTTACCGTAAAGGGCACATGAAATACGTATGGTATATCGCCGCCGCGTGTAACAAAATAGAGCCCGTCGCTTGTCAATCCCTCGATGATCGGGAACACAGAGCTTATACGTAGCCCCGGAAGCTGAACGAGGATCACTCTGAACAGCCCGCGGCCGTCCGGACCGAGAACACCGCAACGCGCCGAATATCCAGGTGTATTCACATACGAAAATCCGGATTTGTCCACGCCGATACCCCATGTTGAACTTCTACCATCCACATCCTTGTCGCCGATACGGTCGCCTGGCCCGTTTACCCAGAGCGCATCGCCGTAATGAGCGAGCATAACAACACTGTCGTCGTTTGGATGTGCGCAGTATACGCCGTGTTCAGTAACATTTACTGCGGGTGGGTTACGAAGCGTTCCGTAGAATTCACGGAGATCCATTACCGACAGCCGTTCGCCGGTTTCGCTGTCCAAAAGGATTATTTTCGGCGAGTTTCCGCTCATTTCACCGCTTCCACCGATTCCTATATATACTACACCGTTATGATATTTAGGCGGACCGAGTAAGCATCCGCGGTATTCGGTGAATACGACATATCCGTTGTCTCCGAACGACCTATCGGGAGTTACCGAACCGTTTGTGAAATATACGCTTACGATTCCCGACTCAGTACCGAGAAAATAACGGTTGTCGCCGTTGCAGGAAAAGCCGGTTAAAGGGAGATTGTCCGTAATATCTCCGAACTCGAACAGAATATCAGATTCGGGCATGCCAATCGAGCCCTCGAGGCGGTACGTTCTGATTGCATTGCCGTCGTGGGTTATTGCCCGCAAACCCGAAAGTTTTCGCTCGGCCTCGAATGTGCCTGAACGGTTCGGAGGTCCTCCGGCGACCCATGTTACCGGCGCCTGTTTGTTATAGATGAAAAATCGGTATATCAGTTCGGACGGTTCGGATATTTGGCCATTCATACTATGGCCGTTCCAGGTGAATTCATTGATACCGAGCCTTAAATCGCGAAGAGGTGAAACATACACGCAGTCGGAGATACCGTTTCCCGATTCGTTGTAGATGATGAGACGACCACAGGTGTCGATCGTTTGAATATCGATTGGAATGGTCAGCGTGGAGCCATCATAGGCGTAGGGAACAAACTCGGCAATTTCACCTTCGACGGATATAACTTCACCGGTTCGGGGACGAGGTATTTTAAGCCGTAATTCGTCGTTATGCTCGAATATGATATTTTTGTTTATCCGAAGTGTCGAGATATATTCGGGAAGCGGCCCGAGTTCAGGGACTGACCCTCTGATGCCGAGATGCAGCATTTTCGTAACACCCGGATCGACAGAAAAATTCAATGTCTGCGGCTCGATATTCCAGCTTGTTGTTGGAAACTCTGTAAACCCAATGGCGCCGGATAATGCTGTACCGAATGGATTAGAAACAACAATATTCATCTCATCAGCCGTATTCCAGGAAACATCTGTCTTTGCCGGAGAGAGTATGAGTTTAGAGGATATATCCGCAACCGATTCAGAATATTCCCGGTCGACCGGAATCTCTGACAGTATGGTTTCATCCGGCAACAGCACCCGAAACCGTATGTTGTTGTTGTCCACGGTTACTATAAGAAAATGAGGAAAAAGTCCGGCAGCTTTCAGGTTCATTGACCCCGTACAACCGGTCGAGACAGCACTGATTCTGTCGATTTTTCCCCAGTCGTGAAGACCGCGGTCGTAGCAGGTCACCATCAGTTTCACATTTCCTGCTGTGATAAACGGGAGTATCCGTTCATTCCAAATTTCCGGAGCCTCGTCCCAGAGAGGTCTGTTCATGAAAAGTACTTTGACCTTTGCAGGATTACTGTCGAGTTTTTCCCAAAGCCATGCAAGCTGAGAATCGCCGACCCGGGGGCTGTTACCGAACTTCGAGCGGTAGGCGTCGTCCTCCGTGTTCAGAACGATAAACATTGTGCCGGCCCGTTCGAAAGAATACCACATAGCCCCAAAACGCTCGGAGTATTCAACATCGCTGTAATAATCGAACACATCATTCGACCCGACCGCAGGATACACAGGTGCATCGAAAACGTCCACATAATCCTCCGTGGTATCCCAAAGCGCACCCGTTCCGCGCGGAGGAACACTGTCTGGCAATCTGTTGCCGAGATCGACATAGAAATCGATATCAAGATCGTTCGCGGCATTTATGAGATTGTCGAAATCGTCGCCGTCACTGATATCGCGTCCCGTATTTCCGAACACCGCAAATGTCACCGCTCCGGAACCGTTTTCACCGATAGCGGCTAAACCATGTACCCTTTGTGCATGCTGAGGCGGATTTTCACCGCCGTTTCCGCAGGATAACAGCAATGCGGCAATCACCGCCGGTATAATTTGGATGTATTTATTCACGGTTATATCACCTCGTGTTTATCGATTAGAGGATTGGCATAACAGTACATACATCCTCCGGGGCAGGGCATATCGTCATACGAACCGATATCGCGGCTGACCGTGCAGCGGCACATCTTACGTTGACCGGAATCGACACTACGACGGGCGGGTTCGCAGGCCAATTCACCGAGTAATGTGCCGTTAATGCAGGACGACCGTTCGATCCCATCGACATCATCTATTTCCTCGCAGCAGGATTCGAGTGTAAGTCCCAGTTCCCCTGCAATCTCCATAAGTCCAGAAGCATATTCGGTTTTCGTTTCCGGCGGCGGATCGGTCAATTGAAGGTTCAATGCGTTATTCCGTTTTTTGACTTTACCATACATATCGAGAAATGAAAATATGGTCCGTGTCACACCCGATGCGACGACCCGTTGCCCGATGCGCCGGAATGTGTCGTTTCCCATAATCGGTCCGGCTGCGGTGAACACAACTGGATCGAACCGCCATGCGATCCTTTCAGGGCCGTATCGCACCGCAAGCTCATCAAGCTGGGAGAGCCGTACCGCGAGCGGTGGAATCCCCGGTTCAAGATACGTCATATCGTTGATGGTGAAAAGGAAATAAAGATTGTATCTGTCGAATATGGCCGCGGATTTGGTTTTTTCAAGGAATTTCGCGAAGTTTTTCGACCAGAGAACGATGGTGTGAACTTGCTCGGGACGGAGATTGACGGTGTTGATAGATCCGGAGAACGGATTTTTTACCTCAGCAGAACCTTTTTGAAGAAATGTTGTTAAGCGGTCGAGATAATATGCCGGCATATCGGTGCGGCGGGATGCGGATATGATGTCTTTCATGAGAATGTCTCTCAAAATCGTTTCGATGCGCGGATTCAGTGGAGGTGTTCTGAATAATAATCAATCCTCGACTTTGATCAGGTAATACCGTTTTTTGCCGGCGCGGAGTATCATGACCGATTCGCTGGCGAGATGCCCAGACGACAGCATCGTCTTTGGGTCATCCATGCGGACATTGTTGACATACACGCCGCCCTGTTTCAGGAGTTGAAGCGCCTGACCGTTCGATTTGGAAAGCCCGGCTTTATTGAACATGGTCAATATACCGATCCCCTTATTGAGTTCGTCGCGGGGGATCGTCGAGGACGGCACATCCGAAAAAATATCGATAAGCTCCTTGTCGGTAAAATCGTTGATCTCGCCACCGAAAAGTACCTCGGATGCCCGAACTGCTTTTTTCAGCCCGTCATCACCGTGGATCATGCGGGTAGATTCCTCGGCGAGGACACGTTGTGCCTCACGTTTTTCCGGTTCGGCCTGTACCGCTTTCTCGAGATCGGCAATATCGTCCATCGGGACGAATGTAAAATACTTTAGGTACCGGACCGCATCCCGATCGTCCGAACCGAGCCAATATTGGTAAAGCGCATATGGGCTGGTTTTGTCGGGATCGAGCCAGACCGCATTGCCGGCGGATTTTCCAAATTTCTCGCCTGATGACGATTCCAGCAGCGGGAATGTGATGCCGTATGCCTGTACCTGACGTTTCCGATGAATGAGGTCGATCCCGGCGGTGATGTTTCCCCATTGGTCGTTGCCGCCGACCTGAAGCGTGCACCCGTAACGTTCATACAGTTCGAGAAAATCGTTCGCCTGAATGAGCATATAGGAAAACTCGGTATACGAAATACCCCGTGTGTTGTCCTCGATACGGCGGCGGACCGATTCCTTGTTGAGCATCTGGTTGACCGAAAAATGTTTCCCTATATCGCGAAGCCATTCGATGTATGAAAAACTGCCGGTCCAGTCGATATTATTTACCATGACCGTGGCATTTGAACCGCTGAAATCGATGAACCGCTCGAGCTGGGCTTTTATCGCAACAGAATTCGATTCGATTACCTCACGGGTCAGAAGGTTGCGCTCGTCGGATTTTCCCGAGGGATCGCCGATCATGCCTGTTGCGCCGCCGACCAGTGTGATGGGTGTGTGCCCGAGACGCTGAAGACGCGCAAGGCACAGGATCGGCAGCAGATGGCCGAGATGCAGGCTGTCCGCGGTGGGATCGAATCCGGCATAGACGGTTAATGATTCTTTCTCAAACTGTTTTCTGAGTGCGGTCTCGTCGGAAATCTGTTCGATCAGCCCGTGTTGCTCAAAAACATCGATGGCATTCAGCATATGGTTTAACTCCATGAACTGGTTGCTTTATTGAGTTGTTTCGGCAAAGCATAAAATAGGGAAATAAGCGCGGTAAATCAAGTTATAACGAATATGAAAAAATGAATAATTATCCTGTGTTGAGAAATGCACCTCTTTAGATTAAATATAAATTCAGCAAAAAAAAAGACGTTATGTGCACAGGTAAAAATAATGCTTGACAAAATAAAAAATCAGTATATATTGAAACGAGAATATATGTATGTAGTAAATTATTTACACGCGCAAATAGAATTATTGTATTTCAATAGATAATGTCTAATTATACAATTTTATGTTGGGGGTGTGTATGAAAATCAAAATAATCTTCTTTATTCTACTAACTATCCTTGTGCCGCACTATACCGTTGCGGGTGAAATCCCTGCATTAGTGCTGAGCGAGGGGACAAATGAAATCACCATTTCCCTTTCAAATATCTGGAATAGAGATATCAACGATCTGACTTTCGAGGTCGATAAAGAGTAATTGCCCCGGTGGCTCTCTGTCACATATGACGATACCAATCTCGATATACTCAAAGGTGAGCGCGATAACACATTTGTTATCACATTCGAGGTTGATAAAGCGCCGTCCGATGCACTCGCGGATATCCCGTATTCTTTCAAGGACAGTAAGGGTAATATCTGGAGTTATACCGTACATGTAAAAGCGATAAATGACGTAGGCATAGAGGCATTCGACGCGCTGTATGATAACTTTCCAAATCCTTTTAATCCCACACAACCATTAAATATTCGCTTAAAGAGAGCAAACATACAAAATTAGTCATTTATAATTCTCTCGGACAGGTTATTCGGACACTGGTTAATGACGTTCAGGATGCCGGTGTTCATACCATTCAATGGAACGGGTGCGACGATTATGGGCTCAATGTGGCAAGCGGTCTTTATTTTTACCGGTTAAAAGCCGGCTCATATTTAAAAACACGACGGATGATGCTTATAGAATAAAAATCCCCTGCCACCATAATAAAGGGGGAAAAACCAAATAATTTCTGTAAGGGCGGTTCGCGAACCGCCCCTGCAGAAAAATATGATTTTGCGGGAGGGTTAACATGAAACGAAAAGTAATTCCATTTTTGTGTATGCTCATATTTTTCTTGCCGGTCATGGCGTTTGCTGTTGAAACATTATCTACAGTCTATGTTGAAGGTTCGGCGCCCATGACAATTGACGGGATACTTGATGATTGGGAAAATATTCCCATAGAATCTGTTCCCGTAATTAACCAGATTGCAGATACTCCACAGAATATACGTGGTGTTATACAAACCGACGGTGCTGCTGATATCTCATATTCTTTTAAATGTTTCGCAGACAATCGATTTGTATATTTCGCTCTCATGGTAATCGATGACGATGTCATTATCGGGAATCAAGTTTTTGGCGAGGGCTGGAAGGATGATTCCACAACAATTTATTTTGATGGCGATTGTCAAAATATTGAAAAACCGTATTTCGATGAAAACGACGGTAACCTGAAAGTCATTGGCGCTCCGCCGGACGGTGTGTCGTGGATTGAGGGATTGATTCCGTATTTCAAGATTCAGGTGCCGTATTTCTGGGAATCGCGGGGTGTAAAAGCTGGATTTCAACAGCTTGATACGGGTTATAACTTTGAAATAGCAATCCCACTTGTCGTTCTGGGATGGGATTCAATATCTCCGGGACGGATATTGGGGATGAACACCCGAGTTGTCGATATGGACACAAGCATTGATAAAGAAACCACAGATAAAGGTCTTATCTGGAATGAAGATCCTGACCATTCAGCTCATTATATGACAAAAAATTATGGCCGGATTGTGTTTGAAAAAGCTGTCAATATTTCAGGGATTTCACAACAAGCCACACAACCTGTTAGCAGTGAGGCCCGTGAACTTGAAATTGTACTCGGTGCACCGTCATATACAGATGGTGAGGCTTTTTTCGATGAAGTACTTGCAGATATTTCAAATGCGGATTTTGCCGCTGCTGAAATAAAACTGACATCTGAGAAAGAAGCAATTTGGGTACAGCCAATCCTTGCCGTCATACAACTTAAACAGGGAAAAATTGATGAAGGTTTACAAGCACTTTTTGATTTTGAAGAAAAATGCCCAGACAAGTTTGCAGAGGAATGGGTTAAGGCTTTTATGAAAGATGAAGTGAGATGGGTTTATGAAGTTTTTAAAGGGGAAACTATAATATTTAGTGATGGTTTTAATGAAAAAATGATTTTAATTCTTAAGGAATATCTAGTAAAATATCCAAATGATATTGATGCTAAATTTCATGTTGCTGAATATTATGAAAAGATGACCTTATATAATGAAGCAATTGAATATTTAGAAAATATTGTTAATTCAAATGCTGATG
>CAZCDQ010000148.1:0-8556 GCA_964497605.1 uncultured bacterium | reverse complement strand
TGGCTTGATTTAAGCACGATTTGATACCCCGGACTTCAGTCCGGGGTAGTTCATTGTTACCAGCGAGTCGATACTAAGTCTGAGCATGTTCTGGACTTTTTTAGTCATGAGGTTAAAATCAAACGGAATCCTGATCGAGTCCTGCACCGAAAGAAAGATGGCGCGTTCGGCGATATTGACCGCGAGATCACTTATCCGTTCAAGCTCGTTATTGATTTTCATGACGGCGATAATAAATCTGAGGTCATTGGCGACGGGCTGATAAAGCGCGAGAATTTTAAGGCAGTCTTCTTCGATCAGCACTTCTGTCCGATCGATTTCTGTATCACGGGATATAACTTCCTGCGCAAGGTTCGAATCCTTTTTTTTTAGAGCGGTTACAGATATTCGGACATTTTCCTCGACCTCAGCGACGAATCTCAGGATACTTTTTTTCATTGATTCGATTTCTTTATGCAGCCGATTTGTCATGACAGTTTCCCTCGTTTATCCGAACCGTCCGGTAATGTAATCTTCGGTCTGTTTGATTTTTGGTTTTGTGAATATCTGCTTTGTTGGCCCGAATTCGATAATACTTCCCTCGAAAAAGAATGCGGTATAATCCGAGATACGGGCCGCCTGCTGCATGTTATGAGTTACAATGACGATGGTGTATTGATTTTTCAGCGATTCTATCAGTTCCTCGATTTTTGCAGTCGCAACAGGATCGATTGCCGAGGTGGGCTCGTCCATAAGCAGCACCTCCGGCTCGATTGCAATCGCACGTGCAAGGCAGAGCCGTTGCTGCTGTCCCCCGGAAAGTGCTGTACCGGGTTTATGGAGGCCGTCCTTGACCTCCTCCCAGAGCGCCGCGGACTTGAGCGCTTTTTCAACCCGCGCGGCAAGTTCGTTCTTGTTTACATGATAGTGGAGACGAAGACCGTAGGCAATATTATCGAACACTGTCATGGGGAACGGCGTTGGTTTTTGAAAGATCATCCCGATTTTCCGTCGCAGCTCGATAATGTCTGTGTTCTGATCAAGTATGTTCATATCGTCGAACAGCACTTCGCCGGTGGCTTTATGGTCGCGGTACATTTCATATATACGGTTATAGACACGAATATGAGTCGATTTTCCGCAACCCGAGGGCCCGATGATTGCGGTGACTTTCCGATCGGCAATATTGATGGTATTATCGAACAGCGCTTGATGGGTATCGTAAAAAAAATTCAATTTTTTTACCGAGATTTTTGGCCGGTTACCAGTATCGACAGACAGCGATTCGGCATTGCGGATCATCGTATTGTCGACCGAAATCGATTGCATTTCGTCCTGTCTCGGTATATTTATCATTTATGCATTCCCTTTTGTTATAATGCGGGTTAGAATGGTCACAAACAGTATAATTACCATGATAAGCAACGAGGAGCCCCAGGCGATCTGCTGCCAGTCTGCAAACGGTGACATAGCGTAATTATATATGCTTACCGTGAGATTCGCAGTCGGTTCGTTCAGAGACTTCGGCCAGTATGGGCTATTCAGCGCGGTGAACAGTAGCGGTGCCGTCTCGCCGCTCACCCGTGCGATGGCAAGAAGAATCCCGGTGATCATGCCTGTTTTCGCAGCACGAAACACAATTCCCAGCGTTACTTTCCATTTCGGTGCGCCAACCGCAAGCGCCGATTCGCGAAGCTCGTTGGGGACAAGATTAAGCATGTCCTCTGTTGTTCGCGCCACAACCGGCAGCATGAGAACCGCAAGTGATACAGCGCCGGCATAACCTGAAAAATGCCCCAGAGGCAGTACAATGAGCGTATAGATAAAAAGGCCGACGATGATCGACGGCACACCCATAATCACATTGAGCGTGAATCGAACCGCCCTGCCCAAAAACGATGTTTTCCCGAATTCAGAGAGATATACGCCGCTCATAACGCCCACTGGGACTCCCATTACCGTGGCGAGAACTGTCATCGCTATTGTGCCGAGTATGGCGTTTGCTACGCCGCCGCCCTCCATGCCGGGGGGGGCGGGTAATTTGGTGAAGAAATTTATATTCAGTGCGGCAATACCCCTTTTCGAAACCTCAAGCAGAATCCAGGCAAGAAAAAAAATTCCAATTATCGCGGAAACGGAGGAGAGTATTTTAACAGAAATATCAGTGAATTTCCTAAATGCTGCCGGCTTTGGTCTCATCTGTCCCTCCCCATGCTTTTGTGTATCCGTGTCAACCATAATTGGGCGATGATCTGGATGATGAATGTTATGATGAAAAGGATCAGACCAAGCTCGACAAGCGCATTCAAATACAACGGATCCGAGGCTTCGGTGAATTCGTTGGCGAGGGTGGAGGCGATAGTGTTGCCCGGAGAGAAAAGCGAAGCCGATAGGGAGTGGTTATTTCCTATGACAAAAGTCACCGCCATGGTTTCCCCGAGTGCGCGGCCGAGACCGATGAATGAAGCGCCAATCAGTCCCTGAACCCCATACCGAACCACAATATCTTTGGTGACCTCCCAGGTGGTTGCGCCCATACCGAAACCAGCCTCTTTCATTACCTTCGGTACCATAAAAAAAACATCCCGCATAACCGCGCTCACAAACGGTAGAATCATCAGCGCCAGAATGATTCCCGCAGTGAGCATACCGATACCCATGGGAGGTCCCTGGAACAGGGGAAGAAAACCGAGGTATTTCCCGATTGCAGGCTGAACATATTCCGCCATGAACGGTGCAAACACGAATAATCCCCACATACCGAAAATAATACTCGGTATCGCGGCCAGAAGTTCGATGGCATAGCCGACAATTTTCTGTAAAAACGGCGGGGCCAACTCGACAAGAAAGAGTGCAATTACAAGACTCATAGGCACTGCAATCGCCATTGCAATTACGGTCGATATGAGTGTCCCGTATATACTCGACAGGGCGCCGTATTCGTGGGTTACCGGATTCCAAACCGAAGATGTCAAAAATCCTAATCCATATTCTTTCAGCGCCAGTTTCGAGCCGTTTACCAGTGAAATAAATATACCGAGAATAATGGCAAACGATATTGCCGAACAGAGTACTGTCAGCGATTTGAACAGCCGGTCGCTGAATGAATGACTCGATGTAATTTTATCCAGTGCCATATAAAAAAGTATGGGATCACGGTGTCTGCACGATCCCAGTCCTTTCGCTGTTAGTCGTATATACTCCTATTCCCAAATCTGAGCGCCGTTTGCTTTCAACATATTACGCCATTGCTGTTCCACCAAATTCACAATGTTTTCAGGCATGGGGACATAATGAAGATTCTCTGCGACCTCCGAGCCGTGATCGAAACACCATTTGAAAAACGTTAACAACGCGTTCGCTTTTTCAATATCCGGCTGATCCCTGTGAAGCAGGATGAATGTTGCCCCGGTAATCGGCCAACTCTCCTCACCAGGCTGATCGGTCATCTCCATATAGAATCCCGGTGCATTCGCCCAGTCAGCATGAGCTGCCGCGGAAAGAAACGATTCTATGGAGGGAGCGACAAATTTATCCTCTTTATTCTGCAAAAGCACCTGATTCAGTTTATTCTGAAGCGCATAGGCATATTCGACATACCCGATTGCACCGTTAATGCGCTGCACGTTGGTCGCAACGCCCTCATTCCCCTTTCCGCCGATCCCGATCGGCCATTGAACCGCCTTGCCTATGCCGACATTAGTTTTCCATACAGGCGACGTTTTAGCGAGGTAATTGGTGAAAATCCATGTCGTACCGGAACCGTCAGCACGATGTACAACGGTAATCGCACGGTCCGGCAGGGGAAGTCCAGTGTTGATCGCCCGGATTTTCGGATCGTTCCATTTGGTGATATGGCCGAGGTATATTTGGGCAAGGAGCGATGGTGTCAATTTCAGTTGATAGGGATCAATGCCACGAATATTCACCACGGGTGTCACACCGCCAAGCACAAGCGGAAACTGGATAAGCCCATATTTATCAAGCTCTTCACTTGTCAGGGGGGCATCCGTAGCACCGTAATCAACCGTTTTCGCGGCAATTTGTGCGATACCTCCGCCGGAACCAATCGACTGGTAATTAATCTTAACTCCGGTAAGGCTGTGATACCTATACGCCCATTGCGCATATACCGGATATGGAAACGATGCCCCCGCGCCATTCAGTGTTTGCGGTTCTACAGGTACTGATGAGATTCCTAAGATTAGGATTATTGATAATGCAATGATTGTGACAATTTTCACAGCGAGCCCCACCTTTCGTTGGCGACGTTTCGAGCTGTATTGTTTAAGGTGCATTTTACAACAAATTAAAGTAACCTATATAATACGATATGAATGTTAAGATAGCGTTAGGATGAATAAATATTGTGATAGATATTTCGGGATGATTGTATTGATTGGAATATCCATTCGCAATTCGCCCTGTCTAATCCTTTACCTTGTAGCCGACGCCCCGAACGGTTTCTATACATTTACCGGCCGAATCGAGTTTCTTTCTTAACCCGACAATCTGCACATCGATCGATCGATCGGTTACCGGATAATCTTCACCCTTTATCGTATCGATTATCTGATTACGTGTGAAAACCCATCCAGGCCGTTTTAGAAACATCAGCAGGATATTGAATTCCGTCGCGGTAAGCTTTACCGGATTGTTTTTTACACGGACTTCATGGGTATCGACATTCATGAGAATATCGTGTTTTGAATAAACTTTCGTGTTATCAGTCTCGTGTCTTCTCCGGAGTACAGATTTTATTCTGGCAAGCAGAATCCGCGGGCTGAACGGTTTTGTGATATAGTCGTCGGCACCCAGTTCAAGGCCGGTAACGATATCTGCCTCCTCACCTTTCGCAGTGACCATTATTATCGAAATATGCGACGTTTGCGAATCGTTTTTTACAATACGGCATACGTCGAGACCGTCGATCCCCGGAAGCATAAGATCCAATAGAATCAAATCGGGTTGATTTGACCTGATGGCCGACAGCGCATCCTCGCCGGTCATTACACAGACAACATTATAACCGTAGTTACTGAGATTATAGTTGACAAGTTCAAGCAGATCTTCTTCGTCGTCTACCACAAGTATTTTTTCTTTTGCCATTGTCCGCCTCATTATAATGGGTTTATTAATTCTGTAATAATGTAAGTGGCTTGTGTTAACGTAGCATGAGAATAGTGTTATGTTTTTGTTTGAATATTGAGCTTTTATTTTTAGCTGCAATGTTCATGCGAAAAATTTTTCCGTTCCTAAGGTGTCCGCGATGAGAAAACCTTTGTGATTCTAAATAAAAAATTAACATTTCTAAAATACATTTTTAACAAAGAAGGTCTATTTTATATTTGAAAAATATGAAAGGAACACAATTTATTATGCATGAATTGATTCTTATTGTAAGCAGTGATGCGGAAATGAATGACAAGCTGCAGAGAACGCTGCTCAATAACAATTATCGGGTAAAATGCGCATCGACCGGCCTTAAGGCGCTCGATCTTTCAAGGGCTCACTCGTTTGAACTTATTGTGCTTGATCTCGATATCCGCGATATCAGAGGTCTCGATGTATGCATAATCCTGAAAAGCGATATTAAGACAAAAGATATTCCAATCATGCTGCTTGTCAATTCCGAACATGAAAATGAAATCGAGAACGGCATTGAGATCGGTGTTTTCGATTATGTATTGAAACCGGTGAATCCGAATATTTTCATTTCAAAAATCCACATGTTTTTCGGAAGAAGATCGGAGAGAAACATAAACGGTTCTTACTCCACTCACAATATATATTTGAATTCGCTTACCTACGAGGTGAGGATCAAGGAACGTCTCGTCGATTTGACACTGACCGAATTCCAAATACTGATGCTTCTTATGAAACATCCAGGTATCATTTTCCGAAGGAATGAAATTATTGGAAAATTGAGAGAAATTAAGAAAAAGAAAGATTCCCATATAAAAGAACGTTCGATCGATGTGCATATTAACAATCTTCGAAAAAAACTTGGATCAGAGGGTAACCATATTCAATCAATTTACGGTCTCGGTTATCGTTTGAATTAATCGCTATTAAAGAATATGAGGCGAAATGGCAAACATTGATCTTCACATCCATTCAAAATTCTCAGAACGCCCCTCGGAATGGTTTCTCCAGCGAATCGGCGCACAGGAATCCTATACAGAACCGAAGGACATTTACGAACTTGCCCAAAAGAACAACATGCAGTTTGTCACGATTACGGATCATAATTCCATCGAAGGTGCGCTTGAACTGAAGAAAAAATATCCCGATGAGTGTTTTGTCAGCGTGGAGTCAACCGTTTATTTTCCTGAGGATCACTGCAAGATACATCTTCTCATTTATGGTATCGATCAGGAGATATTCGACCGTATTCAGGAACTCAGAACCGATATATATCGGATCAGAGATTTCATTAGAGAAGAAAAACTGGCATATTCAGTCGCTCATGCAACCTATGCAGTCAACAGGAAACTGACCGTTACACATTTTGAAAAACTCGTACTGTTATTCGATACATTCGAAATTATTAACGGCAGCAGAAGCAAGAAAAATAACGATCCTCTTTATAAAATATTAAAAAGCCTCACAAAAGAAAAGATTGAAGAACTCAGGAAGAAACATAACATCGAACCCATAAGCGATACACCCTGGATTAAAGGCTTCACCGGCGGATCGGACGATCATGCGGGGCTTTTTGCAGGTAAAGCCTATACGACTGTTCCGGGAAATTCAGTTAAGGATATCCTCGATAATATCAGAAACAAGCATTCCATCCCGCGGGGAATCAGCAACAACTACCGTTCACTGGCATTTGCGATTTACAAAATCGCGTATGAGTTTTCAAAATCGAAAAGCGGCGTGTTTTCGCAATCGCTTGCAAGCCAGTTGACCGACCGGTTGTTCAGCAGCGGCACAGAAAGTTTCAGATCGAAGCTGAAAATGAAAGCAATCTCCAGATTGAAACGAAGCGGAAGCGAACAAACCACTTTACATGAACTTTATCACGACCTACTGAATCAACTGTCTAATGCGGAATATGCCTCCAATGAAGAAAAGCTGGACGCGTTCTATGATAAGCTCGCGATTATCAGCGACGAGTTTTTCAATCGATTACTAATTTCCGCAACGGAAAATGTTGAAAAGGGAGATATATTCGGGCTGTTACGGAATGTTTCTTCATCGCTGCCGGGAGTATTTCTTTCCATACCGTTTTTCTCGACTCAGAAGCATTTTTCCGACAGCAGCCAATTTATAGATTCTCTTGAACATGAATTCGGATTAAACGGTTCTTCCCGAACAAGGCAGATACTGTGGTTCACCGATACGCTGACCGACCTGAACGGTGTATCGGTCATTGTCAAAAAAATCGGCTGGTTGTCGTCCATTAGGGGCGTCGATATTACGATCGTAACCTCTCTCCCGGAAGATCAACTGACCGACGACCTGCCGCCAAATGTTATCAACCTCAATTATTTCCATGAGCTTGATCTTCCGCGCTACGAAGAGCTTCACGTTCGGTTTCCCTCGCCGCTCGCCGGCATGAAACAACTTGATTCGTACAATCCCGATACTATCTACATCTCGACACCCGGCCCGGTCGGATTATTTGGTATGTTGTTGGCGAAAATACTCAATACGAAGAGTATCGGTATCTATCATACCGATTTTACTGTCCAGGCGCGCGAGATTTTTGACGATGCAACGGTGGAAAATCTTATTGAATCCTACATACGGTGGTTCTATCTGTCGTTGAATGAGATAAAATGTCCGACAAAAGAATATACGCGCATACTCAGCGGGCGAGGTTACGAAAGCCGGAAGCTGACTGTGTTTAAGCGCGGCATCGATTCTGAGATGTTCTCGCCGAAATCGAACGGCAGAGACGTACTGAAACAATACGGAATCAACGGTGAATTCACCATGCTCTATGCCGGAAGAGTCTCGAAAGACAAGAATATACGCTTTCTTATCAATATTCACCGGATATTAAATAAAAAACATCAGGATGTAAAGCTCGTTATCGCGGGCGACGGTCCCGAGTTGAACGAACTTAAGCTGTATTGCGGCGATGACAATTCAGTCATATTCACCGGCAAACTCGACCGTGAAAAACTTCCCGAAATCTATTCCGGGGCCGATTTGTTTGTATTCCCGAGTACTACCGATACTTACGGAATGGTTGTTGCAGAGGCACAGTCCTGCGGATTGCCAGCGGTCGTGACCGATAAGGGGGGGCCTAAAGAGCTGGTAATACATGAAAAAACGGGATATGTCGTGAGGGACGATGCTCCAGAGGAATGGGAGCGCACAATATCCGATATTATCTCAATGCAGAAAGAGGGGAGCGAAACATATAAATCGCTTTGTGAAAACGCTCGAAGAAACGTCGTTGAAAATGCGAACTGGGACAACTTACTGAATGAGCTTGTCGCAGGGTAACCTTTCTATAGAAAATGTGCTTTCGCCGGGAATTGAATGAAATCGAAGTTCAAAAAGACATTTCAATCAAAAGATTCCTCGGACTTAAGTCCGGGGTTATATTGTGAGGATGAG
>CAZCDQ010000147.1:0-8642 GCA_964497605.1 uncultured bacterium | reverse complement strand
AAGTCTCCCCTAAAAGGGGAGATGTCACGAAGTGACAGAGGGGTTATTTTTTAACAATGTTCAACTCCTATTCCGTGGAGGATACCATGAAACGCATTGTTGTACCCGTTATGCTCACTGTCATCGCTGTTATCTTTTTCGCTGCCGGCTGCGGTGTCGATGAGGTGACAGTCCGTGAAATCGCCCGCGAAGAAGCGCAAAGAGCGGTCGATATGTATACGCAGTCGTTCACACCCGAAAAATTCGGGTTCGGCGTCCCGTGGGAAAAGGAGTTCTCATACGCCCAGGGTGTCAAAACCGGTAACATGATTTTTGTCGCCGGACAGCTTGCCCACGGTCAGGAAGTCGGCCCGGACGGCCAACCCGAATATTTCATGGGCGATTTCGAGGAGCAGTTCCGCGCAACGCTTGAAAACATCAAAGCAATCCTGGATAATTACGGCGCTACGATGGACGATGTCGTATTCCTGCAGAACTTTGTCGATCCAGTGGCAGGTTCGAATAAAGCCGGGGATTACAATCCTGTCGCCGCCCGTCTTATCAGCGAATATTTCCCCAACGGGCTTCACGCCATGACATTCGCTGAGATTTCAAATCTCTACGGTCCCGAGCAGCTTGTGGAATCGAACGCTATTGCGGTAGTCAGCGAATAGCGGAACGGAATGAGCAATAGCGCATGAAATAATTCGCTTATCACGTTAAGTCAGCAACCGCTTTTGTTCCACCCTCACCCCCCTTACCCCCTCTCCCGCCGGCGGGCGAGGGGGAGCTGTAATACTCCCCTCTTTTTTCAAAGAGAGGAAATGAAAGGCTGAGGTCTTCTGCGTCCTCCGGGATTGCAAGCTTATTTAACTGGAAAAACGAATTGCATTATCACGATTTTCACACCGCAGTCCGAGGTATAAAAAAACTTTCCACCGGAACGTTTTCTCCCCCACTCATTTACAAAGACCGCACACACAGGTGTAAATATTTCACTTGACATGCTAACGTTCGTTAGTTATATTATGCACGAGCTTCACGGGTGTGTAAAACAATACGAGCCGCACCGAACGACTCTATTTTTTTATGCCTTATATGCTAACGTATGTTATTATTATATTTGTATTGCATTACTACTGTTATCATGCGGAGACCCGCCGGTCGGAAAAACCTTACAATACTATTCGCCGGACCGAGCGGGTTTCCGCAGACATATTATCTGAAAGGACATTATTCTGTGGGTTTTAACGCGGACATCAAACAAGCGCAGAACGACTGTATCTTCTTTGGGAACAGATATTTTTCGCATATTGTCACACAGCCGTGCGCGGCGTTTCACCGTGAACTGATCGCCATTGCAGACAATCCCGCGTACGACCGCATTTCAATCCTTGCGCCGCGGGGGCATGCCAAATCGACCTGGCTCAGTATCATCTATCCTATCTGGAACATTGTGAATAATCGCGACATAAAAATCATCATCGTATCGGATACCGCCGACCAGGCCGAGGCCTATCTGCGGAATATCAAAGATGAACTCGAGGCGAACGAACGTTTAATCGAGGATTTCGGCGCGTTCTGGGAAAAGCCAAAATCGGGGCGGCCGAATGTGTGGAAAGCCCATGATATCACAGTGAGCCGTCCGCTTCGCTCGAAAGAGCCGACTATCATTTGCGGCGGCACAGGGAAGCGTATTGTGGGACGGCGCGCGGATATCATCATTGTGGACGATCCGCTGAACGACGAAAACACCGACAACGACCGTCAGCGCCGGAAAACCCTCCGCTGGTTTATGAAAACGCTCACGCCGATCGCCAACCCCGATACAGGCCGGATCATTGTCATCGGCACCCGCAAACATCCCGAGGACCTTCACCGTGAACTTGGCAGCAATCCCCGCTATCGGCAGTTCGTGTACAGAGCGATTGCATCCGACAACCGGACAGTACTTTGGCCGGAACGCTGGCCGCTTGAGCGGCTCCTTCGGGAACGTGAGGAAATCGGAACGATGATTTTCAATCAGGAATACCAGAACGAGCCGGTCAGCGAAACCAATACGTTTTTCAGGCGCGAATGGATCGAGCGGTGCTACAATTTCAGCGCTCGGCTCACCGGCCGATACAACGGACCGAATCCCGTATTTACCGGCTGGGACTTATCGCTTGTCGCCAACCGTGAACGCGCCGAAGAAAAAGATTCAGACTTTACGGTCGGCATCACACTCGAACTCGGAGACGACGGCACCCGTACCATCCTCGACATCTACCGCGAACGGGGCATCACACCCGCGCAGATAATCGATGTCATAACGTCAAAGGCGGCACGGTTCAACCCCTCCCTTATCGCCATCGAAAACAACCTCTTTCAATGCCTCTATGAGCAGCAGCTCATTTCCACCACTGACCTCCCGATTGTTGGACATACCACCGGACGTGAAAAAACGGATGTTTTCAAAGGGGTGCCGTCGCTTTCGGTACAGTTTGAAAACGGCAAATACCGGATACCGCGGGGCGACGCCGATTCGGTGCGGTTGACCGATATCCTCACCAATGAGCTTATCGGGCTCGGAATCGAGACGCATGACGACACGGTCATGGCGCTCTGGATCGCCGAATGCGCGGTCAGGCGCTATAACCGTACATCAACATCATATATGGAAATTATCGACGATCCGACATGGTTTGGATAATGTGCGGATTATTCTCTCCCCCATCGGAACAAAGCATACCACCACACACATGAAAGGATTCACAATGGGATTTTTGTTCAGCAGGCTGCACGACCGGTTTAAACGTCCGAACGGCACGAACCGTATTTCCGTGCTGGATAAAGCCGTCCAGCGCCGCGCAAACATTGCCAAGCGCTGGACTTACTATCACGGCGCCGATGCTGTCAGAGGCGACAGTCAGTGGAGCTATCTGTACCGGCGGTTCGGAACCATGCCGAAACGGGACATAGAGGATATCGAGAATCACACCAGAATCTGCACCGACCGCCTGCGCCGACTGCTGGTAAATTCTTGGCGCGGATTCGAGTTCGACGACGAGGAAACCGGCTGTCACGTCTCGGAAGTCTTCAGCGCAAACCGCTGGCCGCATCTTCTGAACCTCATCTGTCTTTACGGTAAGGTCACCGGCGACGCGTTTATCAAAATCGCTCCCGCATCGCCGGAATCGCGGTTCGGTCCGCTCCGGCTCATTCTGCTCGACACCGAATCGGTTGAACTCGAGGTCAATCCGCACGACCGTGAGGATATCCATGCGGTAACTGTGTCGTACGATTTTTTCGACCGCGACGAATCACGGCCCGGCTCCTTTGTTAAAAAATCATACAAAGAGATTATCGACAACCGCAGCGTGACCGGCTTTGTGGACGGCGAATACGCACCGGAATATTCTGCCGATCACGATCTCGGATTCATTCCGGTCGTGCATATCCGGAACGGCGATTCCGGCGGCGGGATATACGGCGAATCGCTGGTCGAGCGGCTGATTGAGGCGCAGGACGGGTTGAATCTTCTGACCTCGGATATAGTGGATATCGTCCGCTATGACGGACACAAGACGACCATTTTCCAAAATGTGAACATCGATAAGGGCGCTTCCCGCGACGGCGCGACGTCGGGCGAAATCGACATGTCCATCGGCAAAGGACTCGTTGTCAAAGGCGAGGGCAAAGTCTACAAGCTCGATCAGCAGCACAATCTCGGCGCCGCACTCGAGGAATACGACCGCAAGCTCGACGCGTTCTATAATCTCGCCGGAGTGCCGCGGATTTCAGGCGACATGGCGACACGTCTCGGGAGTCTGAGCGGACGAGCTATCGAGCGGCTCTATCAGGACGCTATCGAATCCACACGCGAGGCGCAGGGATTGTATGGCGAATCCTTCTGCGAACTCGCAGGCAAGGTCGCGGTTATGCTCGGTCATGCCCCAATGGGAGTCCGGGCGCTCTGGAACACCGATGTGATCTCGCCGGACATCCACACGCTGAAAAGCGAATTTGAGATCGGCGCACGGTCGTTGAAATCGGTGATGCGTAAACTCGGTATCGCCGATCCGGAGAAAATGCTCAGTGAGATCGCGGAAGAACGGAAGAATTAACCCCCTCCGCTTCGCCGTGTCCCCTTATTAGAAGGGATGTCCGATATAGTGGCTTTTTCGTCTCCCCTCTCAGGGGAGATGTCACGAAGTGACAGAGAGGTTTCATTTCGAGAAGCCAGAACGCACCTAATTACGGCGGACGGAACGGCCGTATCTGCCGAATATTCACCATGAGGAAACACAAACGGAGGAACTGACGCCATGTACAGCGAAGCACAAGTTGAGGAAATGGTCAGTGAAGCGGTTGAGAAAACGGAAAAATCATTCGGCGGAACGTTTAAACGGCTGAAAAGCGAAAACGAGGAACTGAGCAGAAAGTTTGAATCCGCCCAGGCCGAACGTAACGCCGCCCGTGAAGAGCTGGCCCATGTCTCGCAGGAATTCGAGACGAAGCTTTCCGAACGCAAAAAAACCATTTCCGACCTCGCGATCCAAAGCGAGCTTCAAAAGCAGTTCAGAGAAAAGGGCGCACTGCCGGACCGGTTCATCAATCCGGAATCAATCGAGTATTCGGACGATCCGGAGGTTCTCAGCGCCAATGTGGCCGCCGAGATCGAAAAAGGCCGAGCAAGCCTTGCGAACGTGCTCCAGGATATTGGATTTGTGCCGCCGTCCCCGGAGCAACCGACGGTCAATCCTACCAATCCCCCGAGCAGAGACACCAAAACGGCGCACGATCTCAAAACCGCGGTCTCCAAGGAAGTACTCTCCGATATGAGAAAACGCGGACTCATCAGGTAACATCCTGCCGCCGGTAAACAGGAATTCCGTTTCATACCGGCGCAGAAGAAAAAATGAACTACCTCGGAGTGAACTCCGAGGAATTCTTTGATTAAACGAATTCAACACTTTCACAAGAAAGGTACAACAATATGGGAACTGAACCCTTATTTCTTTCCAGTCACACCGCGTCCACCGGATCGGCATACGTGCAGAATTCGCCGGACATTCAGGCTGTGAACGGCGAAACCACTGTCGAGGCATGCCAACTTATGAGCATCGATCCGTCCGACGGCAAAGCGTATAAAACCGATCTGAACACGGTCAACTGTATTCCGGCCGGATTTGCCGCCACAGACAATCCGCTCGATACGTCAGTGGATGACACAACCAAGATCACGCTGATCCGTCAGGGCCGTATCAAGGGCTTCACCGGCCTCATTCCCGGCGCGTTGTATTATCCCTCCGCAGATACCGCCGGTGCGATTGTGCCCGAGCGGACTACGGCAGGACCGGTCGTCTCTGCGGCCGCCGCGGTCGCCGGAAGCGGCTTTCTCAAGAATGTCCACATCCGTGCCGGACACCGTCCCGCAGCGGGCGACTGGACAATCACATTCCCCACTGCGACGACCTGCACGATCACGCCGCCGGGCGGAAGCGCAGGAGCCTCTTGCACCGTTGCTGACTCGACCGCATACAACGGCACGATTACCGGCGCCGAGGACTTCTACATCGAAACCGCCTCACTTACCGGCAGCGATTCCGCGACAGTCACGGTTTCCTACACCACCGAAGCCGCCTGCGTTCTCACGCTCAACTCTCCGGGCAACGCGTTTGCCGCGGCATCGCCTCTCTCGGGCATGGGCGGAAAGATTGTCACCAAGGGATTGTATGAACTTGTCACCACGGCGACATCGGTGACGGTCGGGTTCAACGATCTCGCGCAGTCTGCCGCAAAAACCATCGCCGCCGACGGTGTCTATTTCGACATCATCCCCGGCATTGCAATGACGGCGGAAACCTCCTCGATAACCGCGGAGACGAATTTCTATAACATTGACACGCAGAAACCGGCAGCTCCGGTCGGTATCGCGGTAAACTCGACCACACTTCAGGTTCTCATAGGAGGTATCGGCTAATGGCAGAATACGGAATCCGCACGATTGACAATATCAGCGCAAACGATCTCTACAACAGGTATCTCGGATGGATCGACGAATACAATTCCAATCCGGAATATGTCGCCGATTTCGTGAAAGCGGTCGGCATCAAAATCGACAAGCCGAATGCAATCCTCAGCGAGGCCCATCTCGAGTTCGTCGAAAACGCCGACCTCAACGCACCCGACTGGCAGAAAGCAAAGGATACGACTGTCCCGGTCGATCTCAAGTATTACGCGCTCGGGCAGGCATTCACCCGCCGTTTCATCAATTCGAGTTCCTCATACGAACTCGATGAGCGGACGAAAAAGGCCATCGCCGCCGATCAGCGTCTGGTCATGAAAAAGTATTTCGGTTCTATGCTTCTGAAATCCGCCGCGGGATTCTACCGCGGTTCCGGTTTCACGCCGCCGAAATACAAAAATAACTCGTTCGCCAGCTCGCATCAGCATTACCTGCTGTCCAACCTGGGCGCGGGCGACGCTGCCTGGGATATCGATGATATCCGCTATGTCAAGGAGCATATACTCGAGCACGGTTATTCCGCGCTGAACCTTCACCTCTATGCGAACTCGAACACCATTCGCGACATCGAAAGCTGGGCGACATGGACCGCCTCCGCAACGCCCACGGTTTCGACCCGTCTCACCGACAAACTGTCGACCGAGGGTTTCGCGCAGGGTATCAGTATCGAGGGATTCGTCCTTCACCACGAAGAATGGATACCGGACGACTACATGCTGTTTCTCAGCCAGGACGAGCCGTGCCTCGCCGAACGGATTCATCCGAATCCCTCCGCGCAGGGGCTCACGCTCATACCCGGCTCGAGCGCAAACTGCCTGCTCGAGGAGTCGTATTACGAGCGGGCAATCGGAACGGCAGTCATCGCGAAAGGCGCCGGCGCGGTCATCTACAATACGACCGGCTCCGCCTGGAGCGATCCCGCAGGATTCGATTTCGACTGATGACCCTATCGGCATGGTAGACCTTAACACAACGCAGTACCTCCTATATCGCACCATACCCGCAATGGCCTGTGTTCCGGAAGCCGCGGCAGACATATCGCTTTTAAAAAAATAGCGCCGTATTACAAAGGCAGAAACCTCTCTCGCTGATATGGTACGCCTGAACGGTTCCGAATGCACCGCCTTTGCGGGGATTTAAACCACTAACGGCTTAATCTGTAAAAAAACTTACCCCCTCGGCTTCGCCGTTTCCATCCTTTTAGGAGGCCGTTACGTCAGGCATCTACGTCTCCCTTAAAAGGGGAGATGTCACGAAGTGACAGAGGGGTCAAAAATAACCATGCGAAAGCTTTTCGCCTGAAAGGCGAATGTTTAGAGATACCCTAATACAAATCACATGAAAATACAGGGAGAACGAAATGACAAAAAAAAATGAAGAACTCGACGATCTGATCGCGGATCAGGAAACGAAAATCGCCGGTGACGCCGACAAAACGGACGTTCGCAGAGGCCATGTGACCCGTGCTGACGGTCAGCTTGTCAAAAACCGCCGCGAGGCCATCCGGACGCTTGAAAGCCGGAAGGAAATCACCACTGTAAACCTGAGGTCCGGTATATGAGTCTGTTCAATGAAAACGACGCCGAATATCTCTGTACGGTCACGGTGAGCAGGCCATCCGCGGATTTCGACGAATCCGGGGATTATCAAGACACGTACGATACGGTCATCGAGGACATGGAGGCCGATATCCAGCTCTCCCTGAAAGTCAGGAACCTTACAGGCGAGGACAAGACCGGTCAGTCGGAAAAAACTGTCTGGATCATGTACTGCATTCCGCCGCAGCCGATTCTGGAGGGAGACCGTGTCGCGGACGGCGCCCGTACATTTACGGTCGACGCGGTCTGCGACTGGGGCAGCCACACCGAATGTGTCATGAGAAAAATGTAACCGCGCTGAAGCGCACAATCCATCGGAAAGCGAGGTGAAACAATGGCGGGCACACAGGAAATCGAAACGGCGGTCTATACGGTTCTGAAAAACGATACGGCGCTGGACGGACTTGCATCGATCTATAAAGGTACAAAACGTCCCTCCGTCGCTGAAAATCCGGTCGTGACAACCGGTGCGGGCGCTATTCATCCCGGCGGCGGCGAGGGCATGTATATCTGCGAAATCGCGGTGACCGTGTATGCCGACATTCTGTCGAACCGCATGGCCGACAATGAAACCCATGGCATTCTAATGTCGCGGATCGGGGAGTTGCTTACGGATACGGTGATCGCGCTTGAGAACGCGCAATGCCTCCCCCTCCGCAGAACTGTCAGCACAGGCATCGAATGGAAAAGCGTCCACGACACGGAAACGTATCAGCGAATCTCATTTGAGCTTACATTCATTGATTTTACATCGGCATAACGCCGGACGCATCGCAAACATAAACCCATAACCGGCCAGGCACGCACATGACACACAGCACGGAACGCGACATGCTCGAGAAACTTCGCCGACTCGAAAAACGGCTCGAAGAACTCGAGGAAAAAATAAAAAACAGTAACGAAACGCTCATCGAGGAATACCTGAAAACGCACGGATTCAAATGAACTACCCCGGACTGAAGTCCGGCGTATCAAGAATAGACCCCTCGGTCACTCCGTGATATCTCACCTTTTAGGGTTTATATGCCTTTTCCGTAGTGGCATGGCTTGCCTCT
>CAZCDQ010000146.1:0-8721 GCA_964497605.1 uncultured bacterium | reverse complement strand
TTATTTTATGGGCGCCGGTATGGGCGAGATCCTCGCGTTTCAGATATATTTTGGCTCCGCCGAGTTTAACAGTCAGATTTTTCGCATAGGTGAGCGGCGTCGGTCGTCCTACATATTCGCAAAGCAGTGTATTAAGCTCTTTAATAAATGCGGGATCGGTTTTCGCTTCGAGATAGGCCCGTTCCATTTCAAGCAGACCAGGTATAAGCGTTTCCGGAGCGAACCGTCCGCCGTAATCGCCGAAATATCCGTTTTTGTCAGGATATGAACCTTTCGTTTTCACATATTCCTCAGTCTATTTCTTCTTTCAATTCACATCAATTTCATCAAGACGGTCAAAAAAAGTCTTCATTTTTGCATGATCTTTTATTCCAGGAGATAATTCAACGCCGCTTGATAAATCGACCGCCCAGGGTGACACCGTTTTAACCGCTTCGGCAATATTTCCTGCATTGAGGCCTCCGGCAAGAATGAGTTTCCCGTATGATGAGCATTGTGCGGCAATATTCCAGTCGAACGTCTTTCCGGTCCCGCCGTATGTATCGTCCGCAATATATGTATCGAGCAGAAATGCATCGGCGGTGGTATTCTTAAGTTTCCCGCAGTCGAACGATGAATCGACCCGGAACGCTTTTATTAGCGAAACGCCGCGGATACTTTCAGTATTAAGGTTATCCTGCGATCCGTGAAGCTGTACCGCAGTTAATTTCGCCTGAGTTGCTGTTTTTATTACTGTTGAAAGGTCCTCATCGACAAAAACGCCGACACGTGCGATGAACGGCCCGAGCGCGACTGATATCGCTCCAGCAGTTTTAGGATCGATATACCGTCTGCTTTTCGGATAAAAGATAAATCCGATTGCAGATGCACCCAGACATTCTGCAAAAAATGCATCCTCGGTACGGGTGATACCACAAATTTTCACGTGTGTCTTCATGGTCGGGAATTACCGGTAAAATATAAATATAATCTCTTGTGCTGTATTCCGAAAGAAAAAAGCGGGAGCAAATCTCCCGCTTTATTTTACCGTCTACATTGACGGCGGCGTGACTTTCGGGAGATTCTTAAGCGATTTCTCTATCGCTTCTGTCGGATACTCGTAATCGGTCAGTTCGCCTGCCAGATATTTGTCGTATCCGGCGAGGTCGAAATTGCCGTGACCGCTGTAATTGAATACGATCGTTTTCGATTCACCAGTTTCTTTACATTTTTCCGCTTCAACAATCGCAGCTCTGATCGCATGAGATGTTTCTGGAGCAGCAAGCAGCCCTTCTGTCCTGGCAAACGTTACCGCGGCCTCATAGCATTCGTTCTGGTGATACGCGACCGCCTCGACCTCTTTCTCGTTGACAAGTTTTGAAAGAAGCGGAGAATCGCCATGATATCGTAAACCACCAGCGTGAATGCCAGCCGGGATGAAATCGTGGCCGAGCGTATACATTAGCATTGCCGGAGTGGTCTGAGCCTGATCGCCGAAATCGTATGCATAAACACCTTTTGTTAATGTCGGGCAAGCATAGGGTTCAACAGCAATAATACGAATGTTCGGCTTTTTCGCTTCGCCTCGCATACGCTGTCCGATAAACGGAAGCGTAAGTCCGGCCATGTTCGAGCCGCCGCCTACACAACCGATCGCGATATCCGGATAATCGTCGATCATCTCGAATTGCTTGATTGCCTCGAGACCTATTATCGTCTGATGAAGCATTACATGATTAAGAACGCTGCCAAGCGTATATTTCGTTTTTTCGTCAGAAACCGCCATCTGAACCGCCTCGCTGATCGCAATACCGAGGCTACCGGGACAGTCCGGGTCCATCTCAAGAATCTTGCGGCCGGCGGGAGTCATATTTGTCGGGCTCGGATATACTTCAGCGCCCCAAACATGCATGAGAGACTTTCGGTAGGGTTTCTGTTCATAACTAACTTTTACCATGAATACGGTACACTTAATGTTGAAAAAATTACAGGCAAAGGATAATGCGCTTCCCCACTGTCCCGCCCCGGTCTCCGTTGTGAGATTGTTGATTCCTTCTCGTTTGTTATAATATGCCTGTGCGACCGCAGTATTGGGTTTGTGCGATCCCGGAGGCGAAACGCTTTCGTTTTTGTAATAAATTTTCGCAGGTGTGCCGAGATATTCCTCGAGACGTTTCGCGCGTACCAGAGGTGTCGGACGCCAAATGGACAGGATATCCATGACTTCTTCGGGGATATCTATCCACCGTTCAACGCTCATTTCCTGTTCAAGAAGTCCCATCGGAAATACCGGCGCGAGATCGGCAGGACCTGCGGGCTGGTTGGTTACCGCATTCATTGGCGGCGCCGGCGGATTATCCGGAACAAGCTCAGAGACGAGATTATACCATTGTTTCGGCAATTCGCTGGCAGGTAAAATGATTTGATTACTCAACATTTCCTCCTTTTAATGGGTTGACAAAGCATTATAAGAATTACGTTTACAAGATATTTACAATTTCTCTTACTTTTTTTCCAATATCTTTCTCGCGCATGAGCGATTCACCGACTAGTATGGCATGTGCACCCATATCGCGTACAGAAACAACGTCAGATGGTAAATCAATGCCGCTTTCACTGACCAGAACAACGCCGTCCGGCGCTTTTCCTGCAAGCCGCCCTGTTACGGCGATATCCGTTTGAAATGTCCTCAGATCGCGGTTGTTGATACCGACAAGCTGCGTGTTAAGCCTTCCGATACGGATCATTTCCGCCTCGTTATGAACCTCGACCATACAATCAAGTTCAAGCAGTGACGCAAGCTCGATAAAATCGGCAAGTTCATCATCCTTTAGACATGCCGCAATGAGCAGCACCGCATCGGCGCCTGCATGCCGCGCTTCGTAAATTTGGTAGGGATCAACGATAAAATCCTTTCTGAGAAGCGGTATCCGCACATTTTCCCTAATTTTTTTCAAACGGTCAAGGTTTCCCATAAAATATTTCTCATCGGTCAGGACCGATATACACGTTGCGCCGTTTTCCTCATATATTCGCGCAATCTCTACTGCATCGACATCATCGCGAATAATCCCTTTTGACGGCGATGCTGTTTTCACCTCGGCGATAAGAGAGCATTTCTTGACACGGTTTCGTTTAAGCGCGGCGGTAAATCCCCGCGGCATTGTTGATTCAGAAGCCATTCGCTCCATTTCACGCATCGGAATCGAGGATTTCAAAAAACTGACGAACTCACGCTTATACATGATAATTTCTTTTAATATTCCTGTCACGTGTTCGATAATTCCTTAAGTTCTTCGTATTTTGCCGCAGCCGCGCCGGATTCTATTGAAATTCGAGCTAACTCAAGACCCCGTGCAGGTGTCTCGGCGCCGCCGCCCGCACAGATTGCAAACGCGGAATTAAGAAGCACAATATCGGTCTTCGGCCCCTGTACTCCCGAAAGAATCGAATTGAAAATCTCAGCGTTTTCAGATGTTTCACCGCCAATCAGATCGCTCGGATTCGCTCGCGCAATCCCGAATTCCTCCGGTGTGGCCGTATATGTTTCAATACTGCCGTTATTGATCTCTACAATAAATGTTTCATTAGTCGTGGTGATTTCGTCAAGTCCGTCGGCGCCGTGTACGACAAACGCCCGCTCGCTGCCGAGGTCTGCGAGTACGCCGGCGACAGTTTCCACAAGACTGCGGTTATACACACCGATAAGCTGACGTTTTGCGCCGGCTGGATTGGTCATCGGCCCCAAAATGTTGAAAAATGTGCGTATACCAAGTTCGCGCCGCGGTCCGATGGCGTATTTCATGGACGCGTGAAGTTTCGGGGCGAAAAGAAATGCAATACCTGCTTTCCGGAGGCATTCCGAGATTTTTTCGGGCGGGATGTTGATATTGATCCCGAGCTCTTTTATAAGATCAGCGCTGCCGCATTTTGAGGAAACCGAACGGTTGCCGTGTTTTGCGACTGTAATCCCAGCACCTGCGGCAACAAACGCTGATATGGTCGAGATGTTGAATGTGCAAGAACTGTCGCCGCCGGTGCCGCAGGTATCGAGAACGTCAGCAGAACCGGCATCGATATTTGTCGCTTTTTCACGCATCACCCGTGTAAACGAGGATATTTCATCGACCGTTTCGCCTTTTAGGCGCATCGCGACTAAGAAACCGCCGATCTGCGCCTCTGTCGCCTCGCCGCTCATAATAAGTTCCATGACCTCGACTGCCTCGTCTCGGGTCATATCTATTCCATCGATAATTTTTTTTATTACGTCCATTCGTTACCCATCCCT
The DNA here is from genome assembly GCA_964497605.1 of uncultured bacterium. GTDB lineage: Bacteria > Latescibacterota > Latescibacteria > Latescibacterales > Latescibacteraceae > Latescibacter. Next base: position 4,454 of record CAZCDQ010000146.1, on the reverse strand, counting down.
GAAAATTTTTTGTTTCTGCAAAGAAACAAGGAAAATCAATATAAACGATAGATATTAATAAATAAACAGTTTTTTCAAACAAAAACTATCTGTATAAATAGAACTGGTAAAACTACCCTACATCCGGATAAAATTATTGAGAATGCTCTTACCTTCAGCAGTCAGGATCGATTCCGGATGGAACTGTACTCCCTCGGTTGAATGGGTTTTATGGCGTATACTCATAACAATCTCGTCTTTGTCCGCGGTCCAGGCTGATATTTCAAAACAATCCGGGAGGCTCGCACGTTCCACAATGAGCGAATGATACCGTGTCGCGGTGAACGGCGAAGGTACACCTTTATAAATTGTTCTGCCGTCATGATACATCTCCGATGTTTTTCCATGATGGATGTAAGGAGCGCGAAGAACCTTTCCCCCGAATGCTTTTCCAATGGATTGGTGACCGAGACAAACGCCCAGTATTGGAATTTTCCCGGAAAAATTCTTGATCGCAGCGACCGAAATCCCTGCTTCGTCCGGTGTGCATGGTCCCGGAGAAATAAGTAGTTTGTCCGGTTTTTTATCGGCAATCTCGTCGACTGAAATCTTATCGTTCCGATAGACCTGCAGATTCGCGCCAAGTTCGCCCATATACTGGACAAGATTGTATGTGAACGAGTCGTAATTATCAATGACAAGTATCATTGTTGCTGTTGTCTCCCCGTGAAAGATTCATATTATTTGATTGTAAAATCACCTTTCTCGGCCATTTCAATCGCTTTGAACAATGCCATCGCTTTATTAACGCACTCCTGATATTCAAGCTCGGGAACTGAATCGGCGACAATGCCCGCACCCGCTTGTATATATGCTTTGCCGTTCTTGATCACCACCGTCCTGATGGTAATGCAGGAATCAACATTACCCTGATAATCGGCGTATCCGATGGCACCGCCGTATATACCGCGCCGTGTCGTTTCAAGCTCGTCAATGATCTCCATCGCCCGTACTTTCGGGGCCCCGGACAGCGTTCCCGCCGGGAAAAACGACAGAAGTGCATCGAATCGGTCCTTATCCTCCCGCAGTGTACCTTTCACTGAACTTACCATATGCATGACATGGCTGTATTTCTCGATGAACATAGCGTCCTCGACCCTTACTGTTCCGTATTTTGCTACTCTTCCCACATCGTTCCGTCCGAGATCGAGCAACATGACATGCTCGGCACGTTCCTTCTCGTCGTATTTCAACTCCTCGGCGAGTATTTGATCCTCCTCGGGAGTTTTTCCGCGCATACGTGTTCCTGCTATTGGACGGACCTCCATTTCCCCGCCCTCGACACGAACAAGCATTTCCGGAGAAGCCCCGACGATATCTATCTTATCCATCGATATATGGAACATATACGGTGATGGATTGACAATCCGCAGCATACGGTAAATATCGAAAGGCGCGACTGAAATATCACGTTCGAATCTTTGTGAAAGCACAACCTGAATCGCATCGCCTGCATATATATACTCTTTGCAACGTTTTACATTTTCGATGAATACGTCTTTCTCGATGTTCGATACGATTTCATGCTCTCCAGTTCCTTTCGACTGCGGCGGAATCGACCGAGATGCAAGAAGCTGATCGAGCTTTTCAATACGCGAAACGGCATTGGCATATCCATCCTCAATAGTATAATCGGTATCGGTATGTACGTTCGAAATAATAGATATCGTATGACCGATGTTGTCGAACACAAGAATGGTATCGAAAAACATAAAAAACAAATCATCGATATCAAAATCATCGGGATTATTGTCCGGAATATCCTCGACAAGCCGGACAGAATCATAAGAAAAATATCCGACACCGCCACCGGTGAAACGAGGAAGGCCGGGGATACCCTCGGTCTTGTATTTAGCCATTAGTTTCCTTAGTTCGCCGATAGGATCGTGGTCGAACCGCCGTTCAACTCCAGTGTTGAGATCGCGGACTGTGCCCGATTCGCCGTGGGCACGGAAAATGAGATACGGATCCGAGCCAAGAAACGAATACCGCGCGATTTTCTCACCGCCCTCAACGCTTTCGAGCAGAAACGAATAGATGCTTCTGTCTCTTATTTTGAGATATGCCGACACCGGTGTTTCCGTATCGGCGAGCAGTGTTTTTACGACCGGAACCACGGTTCCGTGCTTTGTCTGCTCTTTGAGTCCTTCCAAATCAGGTTTTATCACTTCAGGTGTCCTTTATTGTCTGTGACGGACAGTGTATCGAATAATTTTTTCACTGTCAGGTTGTATGAGTACGGTACATTCAGCAGTATTGGCATTTTTCCGCACAAATTCATCCGATTGCGTAAGAATTTCCCAATCGCGCCAGAAATGTTCGACAGCAGTCACTATCACAGCTTCCTCTTTTCTGTTTCTGAGCGATACTTCGACAGTTTCATCGATTACCGTACGCGACACCCGGTCGCTTTCCATTACACGGCGTTCCGCGGCAATGTCAAAGGATGTGCCGAGTCTTAGCCGCACTTTTTCGTTCTTCGGGGTATGTTTGAGCTCATCCTCGCCGATGAACTCGATTGCGCTGTCCGTATCCGCTTTATAGACCCTGACCTTACCTGCGGGAAGCGCCATACCGAGTCCGCTTTTTTCAGAATTGATAAACTCGATATTCACAGTCACGCCGGTTGGATTAATATGGGAATCGTATATCAATAAATTTTCGGCATTTACCACCGTTTTTGGGAAAAGAGATATCTGCTTAATTTCTGCATTGTTGACAGTTGAACGGCCCTGAAGTTCGTACAGATGATACTCGAATAATCCGCGTTCCTCGAAACCGCCTGCGGAACCCTCCATAGGCATTGCCATGGTTGCAGGCATCCGTTTCAATTGTATTTCCGGTTCCACGCGATTAATATCTCCTGCAATCAGTTTTAATCTTGCATTTTCATACGTTGCGCCCGAATTGTTTTCTATAGATACCCATGAGGACAGTTCCATGTCGGTCTCTTTTTCGTTAATAACTGCTGCATATTCGGCGTGCCAGCCGAATCCGCCGGTCATATAGGTGACTTCGGTCGGGGTTTCGACAGTGCGCTCACTCCTTATTTTCCAAAACAGTGTCGGTCGGGTAATGAGCCCCTCGGGAAGCTCCGAAAATTCAAACCGCTCGACAGCATTCAGTTTCACTATCTTGATACCACCGTTATTGTCGGCAACAACCACATCGCCCGATACAGAAAGCAGCGTGCCATCGATCAGCTCTCCCTCGCGCACCCAGATATTGATCCGTTTGTCAAGGTACCGTTCCAGCACTTTCTGTGAATTGACCAGATCGTATCTGAAATTTTGTTCGAGTATTTTGATGCCTCCTATTTCGGTTGTGAGACGGACCGAAGTCGGATCGACTCGTTTGGCAACATCGGTAAAAGTCATTGTCTGAATACCTGAGCTGAAGCTCATGTTGTCGGCGATTTTCACAATGCCGAGATCGTCATTGTAAACCGTAAGCGATATTTCTTCCGCACATACGGCGGCACCGAGCAGAAATACGAAAAGCATTGTCATTGTCAGTTGTTTCATTATGGGTATCCTCTACAGAACGTGTTCAATATGCGCATAAAAAAACCTCCGCGTCCGGAGGTTCTATCATATGTTTCACACAGCATTTTGGACGCACATTCCCTATTTCATCTGCCACCACCACCAGTTAACAGCCGTGCGATTGCCGTTCATTATCAATCATTCCTTTTGAAAACAGTTGTTATTAAATTGAGATTTAAAAAAACACATAAATTCGTCCGCTGTCAAGCATTATTTTTATATTCGATTATTTTCTAAGATAAAACACCTATATTTCTCTATCTATTAATGACTATAACTGAAAACCCGTGAAATTTTCCATACGTCATTTTCTTTACGCCAAACATGGAAAAATCTGAATGTTCCACAGTCTTCCATACCTTTCTCTTCATGACAAAAAGTGTGAATACCTATTTCAATAGCTCCATAATTATTTATGGGATATACCTCAAGACTGCTTTTTACAAGCTCTCTTCTTAAGCCGGTATTTTGCTTAAAAAGTCTTTTGGTAGACTCAATATTTTCTTCATAATAACTCAATCCATCCACATCGTGATAAAATTCCAGATCATCAGTAAACATTGATTTGATCTTTTCAAGATTACGCGCATTAAAAGCGTCAAAAAAAATACTGTCCATCGTTGCGATTTCAACATACAAATCTGTGGAAGTCGAAGATGTATCTCTTTCTGACGAATATGCCACTGTTTTTGCATTGAATAGAGCTGCTATAAAAAAAATAATTATTAAAAATAACTTTACACGCATTACATTTCTCCTCCTATTGAAATTCTTTTAAAAACGTATTTTGTTGTAATAACTTTGACGTTATAATTACAACTCGACAGTCAAAAGTTCTCAAATGTAAAATAAAAGTCAATTGAACACATC
>CAZCDQ010000145.1:0-8871 GCA_964497605.1 uncultured bacterium | reverse complement strand
GAAACCCTCGCGTCGATTGAATCCGCAAAACCGATGAAAAATTCAAAAATCGACGTTGTCCGCTACAAACCCGGTTTCAGAGTGGTAAACAGCCCGATAAATTGGACATGGGTTCTTATTTATACAGACGCCGGCATTGTGGGCGTCGGCGAAACATATCCGTATGCCGAGGGCGAGATCGGCACACTGAAAAGTCTGCTCGCCGGGATGCTTATCGGTAAGGACCAGTGTGATATCGAAAACATTTGGGAGGATTTATATCTGCGGGCGGCATTCCGTGTGTCCGGCGGAGCCAAAATGCGTATGATATCAGCTGTCAATATCGCACTCTGGGATATTATCGGAAAAGCGCTCGGCGTTCCTGTCTACCGGCTTCTCGGAGGCAGAGTACAGCAGGACGTCAGGATATACAATACCACACCCAACAGGCTGAAAGTTAACGGCATGGGCGCGGACAACAATATCGAGGCGCTTAAACTGGTAGTCTACGACCAGGCTGGTATCAGGAATCACGGCGCTTATATCACTCCTGTTGAGGCAGACCAGCATCTCGAACTAATACGGCGTATTCGCGAATCGGTCGGCTATGAGATGGAGGTTGGTTTCGAGTTTCATTGACGCTGGAATCTGCCCTCCGCTATCCATATCGTTAAATCACTTTAACCCTATAATCCCATGTTCATCGAGGATATCCTCATGCCGGATAATGCGCAGTCATATGCGGTCCTTGCCCGTGAGACCCCGATACCCATCATGGTAAGTGAACGGAACTCCACACGGTATGATTACCGGGAATTTTTCGAGGCAAAGGCGGTCGACCTGGTCATGTGGGATGCAACATGGTGCGGAGGCATCACCTCGGCAAAGAAGATATCCGATCTTGCAGATACCTATTACATCCCTGTTGTCGCACATACAAACGGCGGACCTCTTTTATGGGTTTCATCCATCCATACGCTGACATTGATCAGAAATGTACATGTATCGGAAAGCATATATCAGAGTTATCATGACGTATTCCCCTATTTCATTACCAATGTATCGGAACCTGAAGAAAACGGGCATGTTCATCCACCTGAGAGACCCGGTCTCGGTATTGACATATGAGAGGAACCGTTCGAAAAAGGTGAAGCGTGGAAAGAAACGATTGTGGAAATGTAGAATATTTTAATACACCCGAATTATATGTGAATGCTTTATTTGTTTCGATTGTTTATGTATATTGCTTCATACATAATTCCATTACATACATAATTACGACGACGAACGATGGATAAACAGCTCGGACACATTATTGACGAATCGGTGAAACTCGAACGGAATGTCGGTGAACTTTATAAATTATTCAGCCAAACGTTCGATATGGATGCTCCGTTCTGGGACACATTATGCAAGGAAGAGAAGCATCACGCCAGACTGATCGAAAAACTCGGCGGTCTCGATTTTCTCACGTACAAGCTGATACCTGAAATGCTGTCTGAACGTTTGAATGAAATCTGCGAGGCGAACACATCGATTACCTCGTGTATCGGCAAATACCGAACGAATCCTCCCACTCGAGAGGAAGCATTCAACCTTGCGCTGAAACTCGAGGAATCCGCCACCGAAATTCATTATCAGGAATTCATGGACAGCAACGCCGACGATATACTCGCTCAGACCTTTCAGCGGTTGAATGCGAACGACAAAGATCATTTCATCCGTATCAGCGCGTATATGAAAGCGAACGGCATACCGGAAAAGCAGCGTTAAAAGCACGCAGTGGCAGCCTGTTGCGTTTCAATAAACACCGATTCCTGCTATCTCTGCAAAAAAAAGCGCTCCAATTGGAGCGCTTTTTTTTGCATCAATGATATACGTTGTTTTTAGACGATAACCTGAATGACCTCACCCGACACAGCAAGAAGTGCGCTGTATGCGACAAAGAAGTAGAACAAAACACCTGCGAGAACTGCGATTCCTTTAAACATTGTGATTCCTCCAATTTATTTTTTCACCTCTGTTCCATTTACCTCTCTGCGTTTCTGTTAACTGTGACGTGCCCAAAATTTAAAATATTTCACTTTTTTATGTTTTTGCCATATTATTCTAAATTTATATATGAAATTTTTTTGAGGTTACTGTTTTTTACACAAACCGCTCCCGCTTAAATTTTCCCTTTGACAATTGAGTCCTGTGTGTATAGTATTATCATATAGAAACAAAACTGAATCGCCAATATTCATTCATCGCTGCGACAATCCAATGGAGATATGCCTATGAAACGTCGCTCATTTATAGAATCAGGAACCCTCGCGCCCATTGCCGCGCTTTCCCATTCCCTGTTTTCGTCGACATCATGCGCACAGAATGTCTCTATGCGCGCCGGACTGACCGATACAATCGAGGACAGGTATTACTATCTCAAACGCCACCTTCACACGCTCTGCACCAAATACGGTCCCCGTCCCGCCGGTTCCGAGGCATATAACAGCGGAATCAGACTGATCGCGGATGAAATGAAACGGTCGTTGCCGGAGGTGTTTCTCGACGAGTTTAGTATCGACAGGTGGGAGTTGGCAGGCGAACCGTCGCTTACAGTCGGCGGAACAGCGATCGAGACATTTCCGCATCACGGCTCCGCGGGCACATCAGAGGTTGGTATTCGCGGTGTACTCAGAAAATACGACAAGGGATTCCCGTATGGTATCGCCGATCATCGAACCGGGGCGAAACTCGCCGAAATTGCGGTCAGCAACTACGGTCCGGCTATTCCGGCAAACGCCTACCGTAACGGCGCACTCTATGAATTACCGAGATTTGGAGTCGGAAAATTCGATCGTCCTCTCCTCGAACGTGCGGCTGCCAAAAACTCTCACGCCTCCGCGCTTTCTCTGATAAAAATCACACCGGATGTCCCCTCATGGAATGCGGTCGGAACGCTTCCGGGAAAAACGGACCGGGAAATCATGGTGATCGCCCATGCCGACACAGTCTATTCGAGTCCCGGTGCCAACGACAACACCGCATCGGTCATTATCATGCTGATGATTGCCCATGAAGTTGCAAAGAAGGATCATAATTTCACGCTCAGGTTTGTCGCGTCCGGCAGCGAAGAATTAGGGTATCAGGGGGCCTACGGGTATGCGAATCGACGTGCCAGCGAGAGTACAATGAATAATATCGAATATATTATTCAATTCGATTCACTGACCTACGGGCCGGATTTTCTTCTGACTTCGGAGGACACGGAACTTCGCGAACTCGCTGACTCAATAAATACGGAATTCAACATAAGCGGCACACCGCGTCACATCGACAGTACCGAATGGGTTATGGATTCGCTACCTTTTAAAACTTCGGGCGCGCGGGCGATATACATTAACAGTAGAGGTTACGACGGCATCACGCTGCCGGTATATCACCGTCGCGAGGATATTCCCGAAACTGTGGGATTCGACTGTGTCGACAACAGTTTCAGGGTATTTACCGAATTTGTCCGTCGGCTTGACCGGCTATAATGCTTTGTTTTACAGCGTTGTTTCCGTATGGAACTATATCTTTTTCTCCGGCGCCATAAATTTATTGACAAAAGGCGCTTATCGGTATATCCTTATATAAAATCTTTTCTTCATTCGGCGTTTATTACCATGTTTCAAGGGATTGCTATGGATAAAAAACAAATCATCGACATTATTTCAACGTCTTTGTTTACTGAAAACGGCAAAGAAAAACTGACCTGCTCCGATGCACTGAAAATCGCTGAACAGACCGGCGTCGAGCCGAAAGAAATCGGCGAAATCTGTAACGAGCGCAGTATACGAATCTGTCAGTGTCAACTCGGTTTTTTCAAATAGCATACGCGGATGAACTTTTTCATCTTTGATGATATGATGGGAGATTAAGATATGGAAACCAGAAACAAGTTAATGATTATTGCAGGATTTCTCTTTTTCGGTTCGCTGTGGGGAATCATCGAGGCCTCGTTCGGGGATTGGCTCTATTCTAACGGAACACCCTATCCATCGCTTTATCTGACCGCGCTTGCATTCGTCATTCTTGCAACCTCGAAAGTCTTTCTGCGGAATTTTTGGTCCGGTACGGCGATCGGTCTTATCGCTATGCTGTTCAAACTGGTTAATATGCCGTTTTTCGCCTGCCACCTTCTTGCAATCGCTCTTCTGGGGGCCGGATTCGATATTGCGTATGGTGTTGTGACGAATTTTTATAAGGGAAAATTCAGATTGCCTGTTGCCGGACTCATCGGCGCCTATCTTGGAAGAGCGCTGTTTGCAGTTATCATCACATACCTGATACGTTATGAATACTGGCTTGTGGACGGTCATGCGAATCACGCGAAAGCTTTCGGCTATATCTTTCTTTCCGGAACCGTATCGGCGGTTATCGGTATGATCGCGGTCCCGGCTGGCAACCGTATCGCGGAGGGTTTCCAACAGTTATTGTGGACGAACATGCATCCGCGGTTATCCACCGCGTCGGTGTTTGCCGCTACATTCGGGATCTGGCTGATTCAGCGGGCGATTTGAATATCCTAAAGTTAAGCATTCCCTCAATTTCCGTTCAGTTGTACGGTGTAATTCTACGATGATAATCATTCCCGGAACAGGCTCCTCCGCTGGCACTCAACACGTTGCATCGCTGAACAATCACAATCATTGCGAAAAAGATTGCGCAGACGCTTTCGAAAAACGGACGGGGTTTAAAATCAGCACAATAAAGCGCGTTCCGGAAGGCAAACGATCGGTCGTGTATCGTGTCAAAACTGAGAATGACAGACAGTATGCATTGAAATTCGTCTCTCGCGGCAGCAGCCGCGATCTTAGCCGTGAACTGCTTTTTTACGAACTGGTAAAACGCCGTGCACCGCAAATCACTGTGCCGAACATTCATACCGCTGATTTTTCCGGCGATATCATCGATATGCCTTTCCTCATATCATCATGGCTGCCCGGCGATACGATTAAACAGCGTGCTGTGGACGGCGGCTTTAAAGGCGATGAGGCTTTATTTCAGCGGTTTGGAAAGCTAATCGGAACAATCCACAGTATCGATATCGACACCGGCGGTTTCGGAAGAGTCCACAAGGACAATACCGGTCGGTTTCTGACAACGGGCGCATTGCCAGAAATATTGCGAGGCTCGCGTGAATCGACTGAAGAGAGGTATACGATTCCGGCCCGGGAATCTGCAAATTACCTTGTTCGCGAGAGAGTTTTAAGCGAGGCTGGCCGCGATAGAATCGAACATCTTCTTTCGAATGGTATTCCTGAAGGCGGCGATACGGTTATCCTGCACGGCGATATGTCAACAGGGAATTTTTTAACCGACGGACACGATGTAACAGGTATTATAGACGGCGCGGGAAACATCGGATACCGAGCGGAGGAACTTGCCGGCATGCGTTTGCATCTCCATGCGCTTGCACTGTATTTCCCGGGATTTGACGGTGAAACGGCATTCGGGCGTTTTATGAAAGGATATACGGGGATATTTGACGGGTATATCCCGCGCGTAACAATCGGTGTTTTTCTTGCCATACAAATTCTGCAGCATACAGCTATTCTTTTTGAACGAGGCGCAAACGCGCATATTGCTAGATTTGTAGATTTTTTTAGTAAAGAGCTTAATAGCATTTATCACTAACTTATTCGGTTATACTGTTAGCTAAGCATATTACAATATCATGTATGAATTTCCTAAAAAAGTATTCTTATTCTTGTATCTTGCTTATTAAAGGGGATAACCGGATTAATTTATTCTTATGGAGTTTCAATATGAACGTACGGTCGTTTCAGCGTGTGTGGTTTTCACTGTCAATTATAAGCGCATTTGTCATCATTTTCACTGGGTGCGGTGACGATAAATCTCCCACCGGATCGAGTGACACATATCTGTTTACTGTATCTTCAGATATAAATTCAAAAACAGTCGATCTCGCCGATCTCGAGCCTTTGCTTATTGAAAACCAGGAAGCGGTCAGCATTGCCGACCTAGTCGACACCAACACTTATTCCGAACCGAGTAATTACGCATACAGGCTTGTCGGCTCGGACGGATTTTACGCAAATGTCAAGGGAACTCCGGATAATACTTATGAGCATATTCAGGGCGGTTATATCGTTCTCTCGACGATGTCGGTAACATTCGCCGCATCTCTGGATATTATTAATCGCTACAATATCAAAGATGTTGCAGAGCTAAAAATTCTCCGCAAAATTAATTTTGTAACACCCGCCGACAGCTTGATTCAGTATGTTATAGCCGATCTCGAAAAAGTTACGTTTCAGGACAGTCTCGATGCGGTTCCTCTCACTGCGTTTCTCCCGCAGGATACTCTGGTTACACCGTCAACATTTTCATACGAACTCGCTACCGCGGACGATTATTCGAAAACTATCACGTATGAGGAATTACAGCAAGGTTATTATGTCATCGACGAAGATAAAGTACTTTACTCAAATCCCGATATCGAAGGTAGCAAAACAGTAAAGGAACTGAACAGCATCACTGCGGTTAGTCAATAACCGTCTGCGGGGCAATCTATTGAATATAGATACGATATTAAGGCTTGCAATTCCGACAGTCATCCTACACGTCCTTGTGATGGTCCCCCGCATCGACGCGCAGACGGATGAATCCTCAGATACATTCTATCTCATGGAGGAGATTGTTGTCACATCCGAAGCACGCCCCGTTCCATCCGAAAATGTTATAGACGAGGAACGTATCGTTTCACAGCGACCCGGCACGGTGTCCGAACAGCTTTCGGGAGTGCCGGGAGCGGTTATCACAGTGGGGGCCAAAAATTCAGCAGAAATCATGATACGCGGTTTCGATTCCGACGAGACGCTTGTAATGGTGGACGGCAGGCCGATCAACGATCCCTATTACGGAAAAATCGATCTCTCTGCTATCGGCATGGGCAATATTTCCAGAATCAGGGTTGTAAAAGGGGCAACCAGCGTCCGATATGGTCCCAACGCCATGGCGGGCGCAGTCAACATTATAACCGCAGACGAAAGCGAAAGGCCGCTGGATATCCGGACGAGCGCGGGTTCGGGCAATGAATTCCGCACCGATGTCACGCACCGTGGACGAATGCGCGGAATGGGATATGTTCTTCATGCAGGGAGGAATACTACAGCCGGTTTCCCCGTCTCATCCGATTTTCGGCCAACAGCGCTTGAAAACGGCGATACGCGGAACAACAGCGATTTCCGCCGCACTGATATCAATGCAAAGCTGCTTTTCGGGCAGGAGGATAATCCCAACTGGCGACTGAACCTCGGCAGTTCACATCTCGCTAAAGGGCTGCCCGGCCATGTGTACGAACCACGCTACTGGCGTTTTAAACGGTGGCAACGGATGTCGGTCGGACTGGACGGCGAACCGGTACAGACAGATTCTTTCCGGATTAAAACAAATGTATATTTCGACCGATTTCTCAACGAACTTGTCGATTACCGCGACAACAGCTACGATATGTCGAATATCTACCGGGACAGCACCCACGACAACAGAAGCACCGGATTTCTTCTCTCCTCCTCATATACCTGCGCAAACGGCATAACAAACGCAGGCATGCAGGTGCGTTGGGAGGAATCGAACCGTCAAGCGGACACCGGACTCGACTGGTACCGCAACCGAACTGCAACGAATTGGGTATTTGCCGAACATGAGCGTTCGCTGACCGACAACTTTTATATTCGCGGCGGATTGTCGGGTGCCGTATTTACCTATAAAAGCTGGGGGAAAACGACGCTGAGCCTTAATCCCTCCCTTTTTGCCGAATGGTATGTCCGGGGTACGCGTTTGTCCGGTTCAATCAGCCGCACAAACCGTTTCCCGACCCTCAATCAGCTTTTTTCCTCAACCTCGGGCAATCCCGACCTTAATCCGGAATGGGCGCTGAAAAGCGAAATGAGCGTCTCGCAGATATTTCCCGGAGCAGTCAACTGCTCGCTGACCGGATTTACGAACCGCGTTCACGGTATGATATACCGCGCAGGCAAACTGAACAGATACAAAAACATCGAATCGGCATCTCTGGATGGCATTGAATTGGTTACATTCATCCGGCGAAAGGCATTTGATATTTCTGCGGCGGCGACCATACTCGATGCACGCGACAGCGACGGCGCTCGGCTTGTGTACCGCCCCCGCTGGAAATTCGATCTTTATATGTCATGGGTAATCATGAGCCGCGCCCGTATGTACTTTTCCGCACGGGCAAACGGTTCGCGCCGGACAGAATATAATACGAAACTCGATCCTTATCATACCGAGGATATCGGTCTTATGCTTTTCGAAGACAGCGTTATTTCGGCATCGCTACGGGCACGCAATATTTTCGATGACGGATATGAGGAGGAATATGGATACCCCATGGCGGGCCGGACGTTTCTCGCGGGATTGGACATGCACCTCTGTGAAATGCGGTAGCTTGATATACAGGCCGAGAGTATAAGCTTTTTTTATTTGGCAAGGAGGAAAACCATACGAAAAATCGTTCTTTGGGCAATAGCGCTTATGGCAGCGTTATCGGTTATCGCTGCCGCACAATCACTCGATGGCAGCCCGTACGATCCGGAAACTGAACCGGAAATCAACATGTTCATTTCGGGCTGGAGAGAATCGGTGCCGGTAATAATCCACAGCAGCCTGATCGAGCGCGCGGTATTTACGCGCGGAAGAAATCCCGAACCCGTTCAGAAAGGCGGCGTTATCGAATATATTAATCGGTTCGTTCATGCCACACTCTCTGCCAGTTCCAAAACAACGCCGGCGCGGCTTGCATCGGCACCGGTATCGGCCCGACCCATATCGACACAGTCATCGGCATTATGAAAACCTACACCACCCGTGTGGGCA
>CAZCDQ010000144.1:0-8935 GCA_964497605.1 uncultured bacterium | reverse complement strand
AATAAAAGAACTTATCGGCTATAGACTATTATGACAATTATATGGGGACATCACCGTTTTTCGCGGTCGGTTGCCGCGCCGTCGGCTGTCTCTATTTTGAGCGTTTCGCCTGTTTTGGCTTTGATCTCTGCGGCAATGGCGTCAATAAGTTCATCGACCGTTATACCGCCCATCGACGCTGCCATTGAAAGTGTTGCGAAGCGGCCCATGGTCGCTTTGACCGCCGTTTTTTTGAGAAGCTCGTACGCCGGATTTAAACCTACAAGAAAATCCAGCAGAAACGGATACGTTTCAATTAAATTGTGAATTTTGGTTGACGGTTGAAGTTTCATGGTATTCCTTTCGTGTATTAATCTTCGATTACGGCCGGCCTTTCAGGTTCTTCACTTTGTCCCATCCCTCCGGTAGCGGATCAACATTTGCCGGGGTCAGATTTTTGCCGCCCGATCCGGGTACGTAAACAGGTGCGCCGTGCCCGAGCTCCTCAATTTCGCTCGCGAGCCGGATAATGTGCTGATATGTTTTTTTCAAATCGTAGAATCCGTGCCACCATGAATAATCAGGTCCCATCATTGCCGACCCCATCCGTGCACGGCGGCCCTCATGATGCCAGAACTCATAAAATGCCCATTCAATTTCCTCGTCGAATACCGGCCACGGCGTAAGAAGCTTTTCCGCATAAAGACGGTCGACAATTGTTTTAACAGGCATGAAATAATTTTCGTTATAATTCTCGATAGCTTCGTCGTAACGGTTGAGATAGTTTTTCGACCAACGAGGGGAATGACACTGTGTGCAGACAAGGACCATTTTTTCCCGTTCTTTAACGCCGTCATAATCCTTGTTCAAGACGCTAAGCGGGGTCTGTGCCTCCCATTTGAGCCGTTCGCCAACGTCGTGCGTCGTGGAAAGCGGACCGAGACCCGACATGTGACAAGCCGCGCAGGTCGGCGCTGAAAAATCGCTGCCAGGTTCCCATGCGTCAGGCGCGGTTTCAAAATTCCAATTGTCTCCTTCGGAAAGAAAACGTTTGCCGTGTTTCGACTCAAAATAGATTTCTTCCTGTGGATGGTCGGGTCCAAGATGACATTGCCCGCAGGTATCAGGTTTACGGGCCTCGGCAATAGAGAAAATATGTGTTGTATGGCAGATAGTACAGGTTCCGAACGAACCGTCGGGATTTATTCGACCGCAACCCTCGTTCGGCCAGTTCTCCACAGTCAATTCGCCGTCGGAGATATTTGAACCGTGGCATATATTACACCCCACTGACCGTTCAATCTCGTTTGCCATTCCTTTCAACCACGGGTCCTGAATCTCGTCGGCGGCAATGGAAATTGTTCTCGCATGCTTACTTTTGGAAAAAAGCTCTTCCTCGAAAGGGTGGCATCGTGCGCAATCCGAGGGAGTAACAAGGGGAGTGATTTTGAGATCGCGGTATTTTCTTGTCCCAGGACAGTCGCGGGCATCCTTATCGGTAGATTCCGCCCGATGACAATCGAGGCATGTGACGTTTGAGCGGGCGTGAAGTCCTTGTGCCCAGTCGCCGACTTTTCCCGGCTCCTCCGCGGCATGGCATTCTATGCATTTCTGCTCGATGTCCGACAGCCCGCGCTTAATCTCAACTTTTTTCGGTGTTAGAGGAATCGCATTGTTCTGGCTTTCAACATTTGAGAATGTAAATATTAACGAAAGCAGCATAACGAAGATAAATGTCGTAGAAATCGGCACAAAAGGTCGTTTCATTCTTTTCCTCCGGGATTTTTTGTATAAGACGTTCCGAATATATAATCTTTGAAATTTCCGTGAAACTCGTAGGTATGACAGTCGACACAGCGTTTACGGTCTTTCATCCGCATGTAGGCGCGGTGTGCGACAATGGCTTTAATCGGAATTCCCTTGGCGGTGATATTGGAATGGCATTTCTCGCATGCGGAATCGGAGATTTTCGATCTGGCGTTTTCTCGAAGGTGCTCCCAGTCCATTCGGGAAGGTTCCGAAACGCCGAACAGGTGGACGAATATATCTTTCGAACCGTCCCGGGCCTTTGTCCAGAGCATGTGAACGAGTTCGGGCGGGATATGACAATCCTTGCAGCCGGCGACTATACCTGTTGAGTTGTTATAATGGATGGATTTCATCCAGCCCTGTTCGCCGACAATCCGCATCTCGTGGCAGGTCATGCAGAATTCAGGCGAAGATGTCGTATGCACAAATACAGCGCTTCCTGCTATTATAATTACGCCGAAAAATGTCCCGGCGATAAATATTCTAATCAGCATTTGTTGGCGACGCGTAAAATCTCTGAACAACAGCTTGAGTCTCATTTCGAATCTCTCCATGGGGATTTCGATAGAAGAACGAACTGTCGGTATGTCGTGAGTGTAAAATACTCTACTTAATTAATAGGGTTTTTCACAAGCGATGTCAATCGATATTAATGACTTTTTTCAATCACCCCTGGTAATCGCTTCCCGCGGGTATATTATCTGTATAAAAATGATGACGGTTTCATATTGTTATTGTGGCTTGTATTGACTATAATATGAAAAATGATAAAAAGGGCTGTTATAGTTATAATCCAGGAGAATGCGTATGGAGCTGGTATCAACACTGTTCACAAAAGCATCGGATATCATTTTAGGCTATCCGCTGATGATCGCCCTTATTGGCACAGGCCTCTTTTTGACAATCCGGCTCGGATTCGTTCAATTCAGATATATGCCCCGTGCGCTGAGAATGATTTTCATGCCGCCGAAAGACCGGACAAGCGAAGGCGACATCTCCCACTTTCAGGCGCTCATGACTGCGCTTGCCGCCACAGTCGGAACCGGCAATATTGCCGGAGTCGGCACCGCACTTTTCATGGGAGGTCCGGGCGCGTTGTTCTGGATGTGGATAACCGGGCTGGTTGGTATGGCGACCAAATATTCCGAGGCGGTGCTTGCCATCAGGTACCGAACCGTTCAACCGAATGGAACGATCGCCGGCGGCCCGATGTTTTATATCGAAAAAGGGCTGAAAAGTAAAAAATGGGCGATTTTGTTTGCGTTTTTCACCGCAGTTGCCGCATTCGGAACAGGTAACATGATCCAGTCGAACTCGGTTGCCGAGGCGATCAACGGCACGTTCGGAGTACCGAACTGGATGACCGGCGCCGCAATCGCAATTCTTGCCGGCGCAGTCATAATCGGCGGAATTAAATCCATCGGCAGAGTGACACAGTTTCTGGTGCCGATCATGATCGTTTTTTACATGGCGCTGGGTTTGATCGCGATAGCGATGAACTATACGCTCTTTCCGATTGCAGTAAAAAGCATCTTCGTCCACGCATTCACCGGCGAGGCGGTATTCGGCGGGCTGGTCGGCGCAGGTATCAAACAGGCGCTCCGGTTCGGGCTTTCGGCAGGGCTGCTGTCAAATGAGAGCGGGCAGGGTTCCTCGCCAATCGCCGCTGCCGCCGCAAAGACCGATCATCCGGTCACCCAGGCGTTGGTCTCGATGACCCAGACCTTTATCGACACAATGGTGGTCTGTTCAATGACCGGTATCATCATCATCATGTCGCAGTCCATGGACGGTACCGCCACGGCGGCGAAACTGACTGCGCTGTCGTTCAATACGCTTCTCGGGACAAGCGCGGGCGGGGTGATGATATCGATAGCGCTGGCAGTGTTTGCATATTCGACGCTCTTGGGGTGGAGTTATTACGGCGAGATTGCAATGGAGTATATGTTCGGGCTGAAAGTGATTTTCTCATACCGGGTTGTTTTTATCCTGTTTGTCTTTCTTGGTGCGATTTTCAAGATCGATCTTGTCTGGGCGTTCTCGTATCTGATGAATGCGCTCATGGCGTTTCCAAACCTGCTCGCGCTTTTGTTTTTAAGCGGCGAACTCTTGAAACTGCATAACGATTATTTCAAAAGACGCCGTCCCGAATTTAATACACTCATCACCGATGCGGAAAATTATAAAGGGCATTAGAGAAATCTATTATATATAATCTAAATTGAGCGATTCTTGTGTAGGGGTAACCCTTGCGGTTACCTAAAACCTTATGAAAAGGTTATAGAGGCAAGCTCCTTATTTACGGTATAGCCTACCTCTTTTATTTATCTTAATGCTCGTATGATATTAACATTATGATAAAAGTTGTTTTTGGAAAAATCGATCAAATGAGATATAAGAAATAAAACAACTACTTGAAACAGCATGAATGGAAAGACATATAGGTTGAAACAATGAGCGACGATATAACATATATTCTGAAAAAGTGGAAATCCGATCCCGACAGACAGATCACCGTGCGTGTCATAAGCGGCGATGACGGCACCCCGAAAATCCAGATGCGGATCGATATGGGTATAATACAGATGGAACTGGACGGTCATCCGGCCGGCGATAATCCTGAGGGATTCGAATCGTGGCTCGAGTACTACGAGCGAGAACGGACCGATTACGAATCGAGCCGTGTCGATGATTATTATTCACTCAGCCCGGAGGGGTTCCGTATACTCCGTCACGAGGGCATACAGTACTATTACCGTTACCTGTGCCTCATGGAGCTGGACGATTATGTCCGTGTCATTCGAGATACGGACCGTAACCTCCGATTATTTGCATTTGTGAAAAAGTATGCGGCGAGCGAAATGGACCGGTGGTCGCTCGACCAGTTCCGGCCGTATGTTATAATGATGAATTCCCGCGCAAAAGCAATGCTGCTGCTCAAGGAGGACCCTGCCAGAGGACTCGAGAAAAGTATCGAGATGTTCGATTACGGCATCGGAAATATTGTCAATTTCTATAAAGAGTACGGTCTCGAGGAGGAGATCGGCAACTCCACGGAAATCTCCGTTCTGCGTGCGCTTAAAACCGAATTTATCAGCAAAACACCCGATACGCTGCAGTCGAAACTCGAAAAAGCCATTAACGAAGAACGCTTTGAGGACGCCGCCGCTATCCGCGACGAACTCAGAGGGAAGCGAAAAGACAGATAATCCGCGTATCCATCTCACGGAGGAATCCATGATTCGTACAATACTGACCGTTCTTATGCTGCTTACGGGAATCGTAACCGTGTACCATGAATCTCAGGCGCTTGAACGGCCGGATATGGAATTCAAGGTGTTTCAGTTTCCGCGTACGATGATGCCGGATATAGACGGCGACGGATCGGACTGGGATTTGGTCGGCGAGGAATATACCTACCGGACCGATCTGCTTGACGGCACGCGCGGCGGACATCCGGACGGTGTCGATCCCGCCGATCTCGATATTTCGGTGAAAGTCGGCTGGGTGGACGGTATGAACCGCCTGTATTTTCTGTATGAGGCCTACGACGATTACTGGGATTTTGGGCTGTTCGACACCAATGAGAAAACACGGGGGCGGGGATACCAGAACGACATTTTCGAAATATGTGTGGATGCCGACCTTTCCGGAAGACCGTTCATTTTAAATCCTCAACTCGAGGATGCGGCTGCGGGGCATATCCGTTTCGCCGGTGTTCACGCCCAGAACTATCATATTTTTACCCCGCCGGTCAACGATCAATGGTGCCTTGTCTGGGGATGCCAGCCATGGATCGCCGAGTTTCCCTGGGCGAATTACGCGTATTCATACGATTTCATGCCGGGTGAGGGCGGAAAGCTCACCCTCGAATGCTGGATAACGCCGTTCGATTACGCCTCCTACAACGGGCCGGATCAATCGGTGGTTTCGAAACTGGTCGAGGATTCGATCGTGGCGATCTCGTGGGCAGTACTCGATTTCGACCACGGGCAGAAAGACGGTCCCGGCAACAGCAATCTCGCCGGACACCGCGACAGCGTAAAGGACGCCTCGCGATTGTGCGCATTCAGGCTGATGCCGCTCGAGGAACGGTTTCGGCCGGAGATTCAGGCGGCGTGGTCTTTCAAACTTGTCGATGCCGACAGGCGCATGGTGTATTTCAAGGACGAATCGGTCGGTGAGATCGAACAGTGGGAGTGGCATTTCGGTGACGGCGAGACCTCAACGGAACAAAACCCGGTTCACATCTATGAAAATCCGGGATATCATTATGTGGTTTGGCTCGAAGTGCGGGGTAAGGACGGCGTCTCCCGTCACTCGAAACACTGGGATGTGATTGTACCGTAACGGAATAAAATGTACAAATGAGATAGAATAAAAACAGAAAGAGGAGCGAAAAATGAAACGACGCACATTTCTTGAAAACTTCGCAACCGCGGCAGCGTTTTCGATGTTCGGCGGATGCGGTGTTTCGTCATCGACGGCAAAAAAACCGAACATAGTCATTTTTATGCTGGACGATGCCGGATGGAAAGATTTCGGGTATCACGGTTCAGAGATTAAGACGCCAACTATCGACCGTTTTGCCCGGGAGGGTGTCGAACTGAACAGTTTCTACGCCTATCCGACCTGCTCACCGTCACGGGCGTCGCTTATGACCGGCAGGCCCCCGAGCAGGGTGGGTGTGACCTCCGCGGTTGCGGCGCAGCACGAGGAGACGATGATCCCGAAAGACACGGTTACCATAGCTGAACTGCTCCGGCGGAACGGTTACTCGACCGGCATATCAGGTAAATGGCATCTCGGCAACACACTCGAACTGAGCCCGGACAACTACGGATTCGATCACGCCCACGGGCATCTTGGACCCTGGGTGGATTTCTATACCCACCGGTCGCAGCTTGAAAGATTGAGCTGGCACCGGAACGGCGAATACATCGAACAGGAGGGACATGCCACCGACCTGATTGCGGAGGAATCCATCGGGTTTATCAAAGAATACCGCGACAAATCCAAACCGTTCTTTCTGTATGTGCCGTTCAATGCCCCGCATCTGCCGCTTCAGGAGGAGCAGAAATGGATCGAACCGTATGAGGACGTTGTCGAGAGCGAATCGCGGAGATACTATGCCGCCGCAGTCAGTCATGCCGATCACGCCATGGGGTGCATTATCGAGACACTCGAACAGGAGGGGCTCGCTGAGGATACGCTCGTGATCTTTTTCTCCGACAACGGCGCGGAAAGACCCGGTTTCCGGAACTATCTGAAACCGGTTCCCACGTACAAAACGACAACCGCAACCGATATGTACGGCGACGGCGGCCCGCTCCGTGACGGCAAATACTCGCTGTATGAAGGCGGCATCCGTGTCGCCGCGGCGATGTGCTGGCCGGGAACGCTCAAACCGGGGAAGACCGATCAGCTGATGATTGTGTATGATATCTATCCGACGGTTGCGCGCCTTGCCGGCATCGAGATACCCGAGGAACTGCACATCGAGGGTATGAATGTCTGGCCGTCCGTCGCCGAAGGAGAAGATATCGGAAACAGGGTGCTCTACTGGCATATCGGGACAAAATTCTGTATACGCAAGGGAGATTGGAAATTAATCCACAGGGGAAAATCGTTCGACAGCGGGAATTCCGAGCTGTATAATATCGCCGAGGACCCATACGAGAAGAACGAATGCTCGGCGTCAAATCCGGAGAAATACAAAGAGCTGCTCGCCGAACTGAAACGTCAACACGTTAGAGATAGATATGTTATTGCACAGTGATGGTGTTCCATATAAGAGATCGGCGTATGAGACTGACTCTTTCACCGTTTTTATGCAGTTGCCCAGTTTTCCAGCCATTTGTAATGATCGGGAAGGTATGCGCGTTCGGTCGCGGAGGCAGCGTCGCTGAGTTCTTTCAGTTTCGTCTGTTCATAGTCCGACAGCGCGGGATTGTATGCCGATTCGAGATTGAGGACAACCTCCTCGACGCTGTTCATGGCGGGCATGGCGGTATATATATCCGCATTCCGGTAGATGTGACGGAGCATTGACTGCGCAATATTCGCTTTTTTGTCGTCAAAAAACCGCTTTTCCCGGGCAAGTTCGACCATGGCGTCGCTGCCCATCGGTTTAATAGCGATCACCCCGAGATTTAACCGTTTTATCCGCGGCAAAAGCGCCGAATAATTGTTTGCAGGGCAGTTCTCGCTGAATGCGCTCTTTTTATGGTGAAAGTTATACACAATCATGGCATAATCCGCAACATTGCCGTAACGATTGAGATAATCCGACATGGTTGCCGCATCGTGCGAAACGAGTCCGATGGCCCGTATTTTTCCTGCCTGTTTGTTTTTTTCCATGATGGCGACACGGTCGTCGTCGGTGGTGTATGTCCGGTACAGATCGATATAATCGGTATGAAAATCCAGAAGTGCGCCGTCAATCTCCGCCTGCATTTCTTCGGTGCTTTTCACAAAGCACAGCGATATAAGAACATCCCTGCGGATTCCATGAAGGCTATTTCCCATGGGTTTGAACTGTTTATAACCAGAGTGTTCGTATACGTCGAATATATTGATGCCGCCCTCGTAACCGAGTTTGATCATCCTGTCTCGAGACGCCGGGTCGGCGATAAGCTTGTCCGAAAGATGAGAGCCGAATCCGAGCATGGACACTTTCATGCCTGTTTTCCCGAGCGTGCGCCGCGGCATGGCCCCTGATGGCGTATATGTGAGATAATTTCTATCAGAAAGGGCGGAACACCCATAAAAATTCACAAAAGCAGGCGCTGAGCCGATACCTTTCACAAAAGATCTGCGTTTCATGCTGACCTCGAATCTCATGTGATGAAATGAAATGCCGTACGATGATAATAGATAAAATATGCCGAAATGGCAATGTTTTTCACAATAGTTTTTATACAAATATGATAGTACGGGGATTCATTTATTCTGAGTGTGTATGGATTTAAGGAAGTATTTGGTATGCAAACATTTTCTTAACACGGGCTTGACAACCGAGGTAATAATGTATATATTATCTAACCTTACAATGAATGTGGCGCGGGGTGGAGCAGCTGGTAGCTCGTTGGGCTCATAACCCAAAGGTCACAGGTTCGAATCCTGTCCCCGCTACCAATAATATAAG
>CAZCDQ010000143.1:0-8987 GCA_964497605.1 uncultured bacterium | reverse complement strand
GTAAAGGGGAATATATTTAGAAATCAGTCGAAGTTTGACTTTTGCAATTGGCTCTAATATGAATTTTTATTTCGTATTTTTTTAAGCATGATCCACCTCTATTCGCGATATATTGATCTTTATTGAAATATATGAAAAGAGCAATTATTTCAGATCATATCAAACACCACCTTTTTATCGAATATATGATTGAAACAGATCCAATAATTATGGCAACAACATTATCACTGCTATTATAATGACAACGCTACCATTACAATATTATAATTCTCAATATTGTCAAGCACTTTTTCGCACGAGTGCGAAAAATAGATATTTTTTCATAATTTCATATATTTTACATGAGGATTATGGATTCCGCTTCACTTTTGGTTTACAGCGGCCGGAATATTTCGGTATCTGTACAAGGACTTATATGCGAGATTTTAAAGCCGGCGACAGTATTCTTACGGTGGGTTTAATGCATATACCGTTCAAGCTTACATATGATTATTTCTCGTTATCAATAGCTTGGCATGTATTGCTAAATGCAGCCTTGCTCTTTGTTTATGAAACGTGGATATTGAACAGAAACAAACGTTACACGAAATATATTTTCTAAAATTAATTTTTGCTTGATTTATTCGGCTTTTGTGGTAATATTAGTGGTGCAGGGTCAATAATAAAAACTTTGATAATTTTTATAATGAGGGCCGTTGCTTTGAGGCCGAGTTTTTGCCGTGACCCCGACGCGTGCGGGTAGCGAATGTATCGGCGGATAAGCGGCTGTAAAACGCCCTTAGTGATGCAAAGTCGAAAGCTTTTTATCCGAAGGCCCTGCATTTTTATTGCCTGTTCGGAACGTTTGTTTCATGTGCAGGCAAAAAAAAGCCTCCGGAAATCCGGAGGCTTTTTTTAAAACACTCTTGAATTACGGCCGTGTAACATTAACCGCCTGAGGACCTTTTGGCCCTTCTGTAATTTCGAACTCAACATCTTCATTTTCGTTCAGTGTTTTAAACCCGTCGCTGTCGATCGCAGAGTAATGTACAAAAACATCCGTTCCATCATCAGAGGTAATGAAACCATAACCCTTCGTCTCGTTGAACCACTTTACCTTACCCGTTGGCATACTTCTGTAACTCCTTGTTAAAAAATAATAATTCGAACAACACGGATATAGTATAAAGCCACTTTTTTTAAAAAGCAAGTTATTTTTTACTGGCCGCCGTTTGCATTAGAAAACTGAAGATCGTAGAGTCTGCGATAGAGTTTGCCTGATTCATACAGTTGAGCATGCGTACCCTCCTCGACAATACGCCCTTTCTCGATAACCAGTATCCTTGTTGCAGACTGAATGGTCGAGAGCCGGTGCGCGATGAGAAACGATGTCCGCCCCTCCATCAGTTTTGAAATAGCGGCCTGAACCTCGGCTTCCGCTTTCGAATCGAGCGCCGAAGTCGCCTCATCGAAAATGAGTATCTGCGGGTTTTTCAAAATGGCCCGGGCGATGACAATACGCTGTTTCTGCCCGCCGGAAAGTTTTGTCCCGCGGTCGCCCACAACCGAATCGTACCCGCGCTCCAGACGTTCGATGAAATCGTGCGCATTTGCCGTTTTTGCGGCTGTGACGATATCGTCCATGCCGATATCCGGTCTGCCGTAGGCGATATTTGCGGCGATGGTATCGTTGAATAGGATATTTTCCTGTGTGACAATGCCAAACAGGCTACGCAGGTCGTCGAGCCGGTATTTTCTGATATCGTGACCGTTGATCTCAACACATCCTGAGAGCGGATCGATCAGGCGCGGCAGAAGGTCGACAAGCGTCGATTTCCCTCCGCCGGAGGGTCCGATGATCGCAATATTTTCGCCGACTGCGACATCGATATTGATGTCCTTTAAAACCGGAACGCCCTGATCATATTCAAAAAAAACGTCCCGGAACCGTATCGCCCCCGAAAGCGCCTCCATCGCGACCGGGTCCGGCGGATCGACAATGTCGCTCGGATGATCGATAATCCCGAACACCTTTTCCGAGGCGGCCACACCCACCTGAATTTTTACAACCACTTCGCTCAGTCGCTTTGCGCTCTGCATCAACACAAACATAAGAACGAGAAACTGTAAGAACGCGCCCGGCTCAAGCCAGTTTTTTTCGAGTACCAGCAGTCCTCCAATCCACAACACCGCAACCGCCATGGTTACTCCCAAAAATTCGGTCACCGGCGGCGACAAACGGCGCATGATGAATAAATTCAGAAGCGATTTGAAATAGGCGTAATTGGCTTTTTTGAACCGCTCAACCTCGAATTTTTCCATTGCGAATGCTTTAACCACCCGTATGCCCGATATGGTCTCCTCGAGTACCGAAGTAACCTCGGCGATCTTGTCCTGGGCACGGATAGTCTTCTTGCGGAGCTTTCTGCCGATTTTATTGATAATGAACAGACTGACCGGTGCGACAATAAACGTGAACAACGTCAGCCGCCAACTAATAACAATCATAAAAAACAGCAGCACAAAGATATTAATCGGCTCTTTCATAAGGTTTAAAAGCGAACTGTTGAGATTGGCGTTGATCGTGTTGCAGTCGTTCATAACCCTGCTTATCATATCGCCTGTCTTGCGCTTCTGGAAAAACCTGAGCGGCAGACGGTGGTAGGCTGCATACAGGTCCTCACGGAGATTGCGGATGACTCCCTGTTCAACATAAGCCATGATATAGCCCTGCATGTACGAAAAGAAATTCTTGAGAAAAACGACAACGATGATAAGAAGCGAGAGCCGAGTCAAAACATCGCGGGGCGAGCCGCTGCCGAGAACATCGTTCACCGTGTCTTTCAGAAAAAACTGCACCCGGTCGAGAGTCCCCACATCGGCTGATTCATCGGGTGTCTGCTGAACGGCGATCTCGGTTTTGAAAATCTGATTTAGAAACGGGCCGATGAGATATATGCTGAAACCGTTCATGGTCGCATAAATCAGCGAACAAAGCAAAGCCGTGGTAAACAGCAGCTTATAATTGAGAATATATTTAAATACGCGAATAAACGATTTCATTCGTTCTGCTGATCTCCGCTTAAATTGGTGTGACAGTTTTGATGATGTGTTCTAAACAAACTGGGTCTCAGACCGTCCCTCGATGAATTGTCTCACCACGGGGTTGTCCGTATGGTCGAGATTCTCCATTGTACCATTAAAGATAATCTTGCCCTCATCAAGCATCGCGACACGGTTACCTACCTTGCGGGCGCTTATCATATCGTGTGTTACTACAACGGATGTAATATTCAGTTCCTGTTTCAGAAAGAGTATCAGCTCGTTGATACTGTCCGCCATAATCGGATCGAGCCCGGTCGTCGGCTCGTCATAAAGCACAATCTCCGGCTCCATCGCAATCGCCCGCGCAAGCCCGGCACGCTTTTTCATCCCTCCCGACAGATCGGCGGGCATAATATCCTCGATACCGGCCATACCAACCATAGTCAGCTTTTCGTCCACAATCCGCCGAATCTCAGTGTCGTTCAGCCCGGAACGCTGCTTGAGCCCCAGCCCGACATTCTCACCCACCGTAAGCGAATCGAGCAGTCCGGCGCTCTGAAACAGAAAACCGAATTTCGTACGGATACCAAACAGTTCGCTCTCGTTCAAATCGGTGATATCCTCGCTGTCCACAAACACCCTGCCGCCGTCCGGTTTCAGCAGTCCGACCATGTGTTTGAGCATGACGCTCTTTCCGCAGCCGGACCGGCCGATGATTACCAGCGTTTCACCCGCGGGAATCTGAAGGTTCACATCGCTGAGTACCTGTTTGTCCCCGAACCGTTTCTGAACCGCTCTGAATTCTATCTTTGTCATACGTTTTCCCGCAATACGTTAAAATGCAATATATGCAACCACAAAGTCGCTTAAAAGGATAAAAACAGATGCCGCCACAAAAGCCTTGATCGCGGCGCGCCCCACACCCTCGGCGCCGCCGGACGCGTTAAAACCGTAATAGCATCCCAGTACACTGAGCCCGGTCCCGAAAACCAGCGCTTTCGACAAACAAACGACTACGTCGTTCACTAAAAAGAAATGCTTGACTCCGTATGAGAATATTCCGGACGACACATCCAGGAGATACATGGACGCAACCATCCCCGAAAAAATTCCAAAGAAACAACTATAAATGGTAAGCACCGGCACCATGATCATGGCGGCGGCGACACGGGGAAGCACAAGATATCTAACCGGATTAATCGCCATGGTGGAAAGCGCGTCAATCTGTTCGGTGACACGCATGGCGCCAAGCGAAGCCGCAATCGATGCGCCAACCCGTCCTGCAATGACAAGTCCGGTCAGCACCGGACCGAGCTCGAGGATGATCGATTTAGAAACCGCCGTGCCGAGATAACGCATGCTGACAAGACCCGCGAGCTGATAATTCGCCTGCCATGCGGTAGTCGCCCCACCGAATATCGAGATGACCAGCACGATGGGAAGCGACCGTACACCGATTTCAAGCATAGATTGAAAAATGAGCTTAAGACTTCGGGGAATGCCGGGGACCGTTCGTACGATCTGTCCGGTAAATATCACAATATCGCCCAATTCGCGAACCGGATTCACCGTGAAATCGGCGGCCGCTTTCGCCAGCCCGGCAGATAACCTTTTCAGTTTTTTCAAGCGTAACCCGACAAATTATTGTTTATGTATTGAAATTATTCACAACCGGTCGTTAGAAATATTCATCGGTGGATTCATAGGCAAACTCACCGAATTTCATGTTTTCCTTGATCCAGTGAAGAAGTATTGTGCCGATCGGACCGTTTCGCTGCTTACGGATGATAATCTCCGCAACATCCGAGGACGGAATATTCTGATCGTGAATGAGATATTCATGTTCGGCGCTATAGACCGAACCGCGATATATAAACATTACAAGGTCTGCATCCTGCTCGATAGCGCCCGATTCACGGAGATCGGAGAGAAGCGGTCGATGGTCTCCCGCTCGTTGTTCAACAGCCCGTGAAAGCTGGCTGAGACATATGATCGGAACATCGATTTCCTTGGCGAGAATTTTCAGCGCCCGTGAAATGGAGGAAATTTCTTGCTGTCTCGATTCGCGGCTTGTCCCCTGCATGAGCTGAAGATAGTCCACCACGATCAGGCCGATGTCTTTCTCGCGTTTCAGGCGTTTTGCCTTAGCGCTCAGTTCCACGCATGAAAGACCCGGAGTATCGTCGATATACATAGGATATTGCGCAAGCCGCGCACAAGCGTCGGACAGCCGTGTCCAGTCGGCTTTTGAGGGTTTGGTCGTCTGCAGCATCGAACCGTCGAACCGTCCCTCGTTGAACAGCATACGCATGACAAGCTGAATGGACGACATCTCGAGGCTGAAAACACCGACCGGTACCTCATTTCTCGCGGCATTTTTGGCAATTTCGAGCGCAAACGCCGTTTTGCCCATCGAGGGCCGACCAGCGAGAATGATGAGATCGGATTTCTGCCAGCCCGACGTGAGCTTGTCCAACCGTTTGAATCCCGAGGAAACGCCGGTGACACCGTCCTTGACCTCCGATTTCCGTACAATCTCGTCATGGGCTTTATATACCCCTTCCGAAAGCTCCTGAAACTCATGAGTACTTCTCATTTCGGAGAGATTCATGATGCTTTCTTCGAGGCTTTCAAGAATTTCGCCGGGAGGAGATGAGTCCTCGTAGCATTTATTCCTGACCGCGGTAGAAATCGTGATCATCTTTCGCATCAGCGCTTTTTCGCGGAGAATCTGGCAATGATATCTTATGTTTGCAGCGCTGATTGTTTCGATGGCGAGCGATGCGATTGCGGTCTCGCCGCCGGCGGATTCAAGCTGCCCTTTTCCCTTAAGCCGTTCGGTGACAGTGAGCTGATCGACCGGGAGATTATCTTCGTAAAGGTCGGTGATGGCGCGGTATATGACGGAATTGGCAGGTTTATAAAAACATTCGTTTTCTTTTGCGAGTGCCTCGATCGCAATGCCGATGGCATCGTTTTCGAACATCATAGCGCCAAGCACCGCCCGTTCGATATCCGGAGCCTGGGGCGGTACCCGGTCAACACTATCCAGCATTCCTATAACTCCAGCCCGTCAAATTCGCGACGGAGAAATTTGAGGTCTTCCCATGCGGCGGGTTTCCAGTTTGGATTTCTGAGAAGCGCCGCGGGATGATAGGATACGATCAGTTTGAATCCATGATAATTATGAATTTTCCCCCGCATGGCTCTCAGAGGATCGTTCGTTTTCAGAAGCGTCTGCCCGGCAATACGTCCGAGGGCAAATATGATTTTCGGTTTGATAAGCTCAATCTGTTTAATAAAGATCGGTTCGCATTTCACAATCTCATCGGTTCGCGGATCACGGTTTCCCGGCGGACGGCACTTGAGAATGTTGCCGATATAGACTTCGTCGCGGGTGAGCTTGATGCTCTCGATCATTTTGGTTAAAAGCTTTCCGGCACGGCCCACAAACGGAAGCCCCTGTTCATCCTCGTCCGCGCCCGGCGCCTCGCCGATGAACATGATGCCTGCGTCGGGGTTGCCGTCTCCGAATACGAATTTATTGCGCGTTTCACCGAGGGGACATCGTTTGCACCCGCAGACAGCATCGTGCAGTTCAGACAGCATCGTTTGTTTCTCGATCAGGTCGATTCCAAAATCCCCGGTGCCGCATGGCTTACTTTCACGGCCGGATTCTTCGGACGATACCGTTTTAAGCGTGTATTCGGTATCAGTTTCTGTTAACACCTTTTCACGCGATGCCGGTTGTGCCGTCACGGCAGGAAAAACCGATGCGGGATTGAGGTCCCATTCGGTTTCGCCCATTTCGCAGCGCTGCGCAATAAACGATGTCATTTTTCTCAGATCATCGGCATTCATATCAGACAGGATGCAGCCTTTCAGCTTTCTTCTTCGTCTTCTTTTTCGGGATATCCGATATTCAGAGTATTATTTTCGAGCTTCTTCACCGCCATATTTCTCGGCAAAATATCGACATCGGATCCGTAAAATTTCCGCGCTTTTTCGTTGATCTCACGGGCATATTTCGCTGTTGCCACTGAGATTTCATAGAGATTGGCGTCGATTTCTTCAAGATTCATATTTTCGTAATCCACGCTTGTCCGTAATTTTTTCAGCAGTTCATCCATTAATATATTTCCTCCACTCGGAAAGAACAGGTAAATTTTTATTATGTTTTATTTTTTCAGCCTCAAGCACACAAACAAACTGCGATACCGCTTTTTCAAAAACATCGTTTACAATTATATAATCATATTCGTCCATGCGTGCTATCTCACCGGGATAATTCTGCAGGCGTGTCTCGATGCTTTTGGGTGTTTCAGACTTCCGTTTCTCGAGACGTTCCCGCAGGACGTCAGAAGAGGGCGGCAGAATAAATATCATCACCGCATCAGGATACTGTTTTTTTATGTTGAACGCCCCAACTGTGTCGGTGTCAAGAATAATGCTGCCGCCGTTATTTACGGCTTCCTCTACAACGCGCCTGAGTGTGCCGTATTTGTTGCCGTGCACCGTATTCCATTCGAGCATTTCGCCGGCTTTAAGCGCATCCTCAAATTCTCCGTCGCTCATGAAATAATAGCTGGAACCGTCAACCTCGCTCTCACGCGGTTTCCGGGTGGTTGCAGAAACGGAGAATATTATGTCGGGGTGCTTTTTCAGCCCCTCGAGCAGAATACTTGTCTTACCCGCGCCCGACGGTGCGGAGATAACGATTAATAGCCCGCGATTCCCGGAATGCTCTTCCATACATCCGCCCCTTACCTATTCAAGGTTTTCGACCATCTCGCGCATTTTTTCGAGCTCTTCTTTGATGTTTACCACGATTTGTGATATATCAGCGTCAAGCGCTTTGGATGTGATTGTGTTCGCCTCGCGGTTCATTTCCTGAAGCAGGAACGACATTTTTTTTCCCGAACACTGCCGTGAATTAAGCTCCTCGGCAAACAGCACATTATGTGACTTGAACCGGACACATTCCTCGGTAATATCTACCCGGGTGGAATAAACCGCCGATTCGGTGATCAGCCTGCTTTCGTCCACTTTGTCCACATCGATCAGGCGGGCGATTTTCTCCTTGAATTTTTCAATATTCGCCGCCACAATATTCGGCGCTTTTTTCTCGATTTCGCCGATAAATCCGTTAAGCGCCTCGAGCCGCCCGGCAATATCCTCGCCCATGGCTGTGCCCTCCTGCTCACGGGCGGTACGGTGCGCCTCGAACGCCTCTTTTACGGCAATTTCCGCGATACCCCAGTAATCGGCGCCGTCCTCGTTCTCATCGAATTGAAGAATATCCGGCAAAGACAGCAGCGATCTTATCTCGAGCGTGTTTTCGATATTGAAACGCTCCGCCATTTCCGCGGCAAGCTCGACGTATTTCTGCGCCAGCCCGAAATCGACATTCAGATTGTTCAGGTTCGCGTCGGGTCGTTCCACATACACGGTGACAAAAACCCGCCCTCTGCCGACATAATTTTTGGCTATAGTTTTCAGATCGTTTTCGTATTCCCGCAGGATTCTGGGAAGTTTTAACTTAAGGTCCAAAAACCGCCCGTTGACACTCTGTATTTCGACCGTGACGGTGATATCATTTTCCGTATAATCGGCTTTCCCGAATCCTGTCATGCTGAGAATCATACACAAACCCCGCGCTGTAAGAATATATTTTTTTCAAGCTTTGTAATATACCAATATAGAATGCATAAGTCAATAATCATGGAGGCCTGAAAGTTGCCGTTCCATCAAATAACTTGCTTCGGAGCTGATTTATTTGTATTATTGTATTTTAGCTTCGGGAGAGGTGACCGAGTCGGCTGAAGGTGCTCGCCTGCTAAGCGAGTGGCGGCCACAAGCTGCCCCAGGGTTCGAATCCCTGCCTCTCCGCCATACCAACCCCCGGCGTGCCGGGGGTTGGTATGGCGACGAGGCTTTGTGGTGACCGGACCATTCGAAAGCCG
>CAZCDQ010000142.1:0-9080 GCA_964497605.1 uncultured bacterium | reverse complement strand
TCACATATGTCGTATCAGAACCGGCATAGATAGTTGTTTCATCGGGCACAAGCGTAAAAGTATAGCCGGTGAAATTCACTAAAAGACTATCCTGAGAACCGGTCGTACTCGCCGTTATCTTTGCGTCCCCCGCCGTACCGGAACTGATAAATGCTGTGAATTTGCCATCCGTGTTGGTCGAGTCAATAATTGATGTGCCGGAATTAAGTCCGTCGGCAGTTGTCAACGTACCGAGGGAAGTCGAGAGTGTGATCGTATTGTCGACAATAGGCGCTCCCGAAGCGTCAGTGTATGTGATCGTGAGTTCGGATCTGTCGTCGTTGTTCGCAACGAGAATAATCGGCGACGCCTGCAATGAGAGTTCTGTACCCTCGAATTCAACGATAGTGGTTTTTTCTATGACGCCATACCGAGCAACGACTTCTGCAATCGCATTGTATCTTGCGCTTTTCAGTTCAACCGTCGCCTCACCCCATTCATCGGTCAGGGCCTCTGCTTTTATAACACCGTCCGTTGTACTAAAATAAATCTTACCGTCCTCAACTGGATTACCGTTGGAATCTGTCAGCGATGCGGTTATTGAGGAAATGTTCTTTGCGTTTGCGGAGAGAACAGAAGGACTACTGGTAAGTTTCATCACGATATTACCAGATTCGCCTTTCCCGAGGAAAATCACCGTAACTGTCCCGATAACATCTTCAGTCTTTTCAGCGGCAGTGATTTTCGAAACTGTCATGGTAGATGCGGTTACTGTGGCGAAAACATCTTCCATCGATGAAACACTCGTCAGTGTAGTTGTTGCACGGCCGCTGACATCGGAAACCGCCTGCGTCGGTGAGAGTACACCAGCGGTTGTTGTAAAAGTCACCAGCACACCTTGCTGCGGTTGTCCGGTGGAATCGACCACTGTCGCAGAGATTTTCGTTTGGGAGATACCGTCAGCAATAATCTCTGTTGGAGAAGCAGTCACCAAGCCGGCTGTCGGAAGGACGGTAATAACGGTTATATCGGAATATTTTTCATCAATTACCTGTATTGAAGCAGTCACGGTTATCGCGCCTGTTTTAGACCCGGCATAGATCGTTGCACGGGCGATACCGTCGGAATCTGTGCTCCTGTTATCGACATTAAAAAATACATCAGTACCTGCCTGTGACGCCTCAAAATCGACATCCACACCGCTGACCGTATCGGTCGTATCATCATTTGCATACACTTTTACTAGAACCTGTGTTGAGCCGCCGCTGGAGGAAATTGTAGAAGACCCCGGCGTAATGAGGAGCTTATAGGTCGATGTCGTATCGCCGGTTTCCGGACCGGTACTCTCTTCGCATGAAGAGACAACAAGAAAAGAAAGCATGAGCAACAATACCAGCCTGAACGGCGTCGTCGAACGGAACTCTATCAACCTTTTCATATAAATCACCTCAAAAAAACAGTTTCTTGCCGACATAAAACTGTGAATAATAATCAATTTTACTTAAATAATCACGACCGGTTATTCCGTCATGTTCGTTGCGACCTTCTCCTCAATGCGCGGCGTAATAAAGATAATCAAATCTGTGTTTTTCATTGTACGCTTAGAATATTTAAATAAATTTCCAATTAACGGTATATTCTGCAATATGGGGATACCCGATTCCTGTTTCGCTTCGTTCATCTGACGGAGTCCGCCGATAACAGCCGTTTCTCCGTTGGAGGTTATCATTTTTACCTGCGCGGTTTCTTCACTTACCCGAATACCGATACCTGCGCCTTCCGCTGAACGCCTGCTTGCATCGACATCAAGCAGAATACGGTTATCTGAAAGAACATGCGGCGTCACTGTCAACTCAGTCAGCGCGTCAATCATTTCGATAACCGTGTTACGAGCCTCGTCAAACGTCACGTACGGAATCTGCTGTCCGGAACTGATTAATGCGGGTTCGTTATCTTGCGTTGTGATATGCGGCCGGGACACGACCTCAGCGTTGTTTTCGTCGATTAGCGATGAAATCGTCGCCATCAACTGGGTATTTCCCGAAGCTCCTGCATATTCGGCAACAAGCAGCTTATCGTCGGTACCGATTGTACGCTGAGAAATTGAATTGTCGTCATTTATTGCGGACCAGTTTATACCGAGCTCAGTCATCGCACTTGAATCGACCGTGACCATCTTAACCTCAATGGATACCTGGCGCGTTTCCAAATCAAGCTGTTCAATAATTTTCGAAATAACCGCAAGGCTTGAATCCGACACGGTAAAAACAAGCGAATTTGTCCGAAGGTCCACCGAGGGCTGATCGGCTTCGCTCAACAGCGGATCGAGTGTCGTTTTTATATCCTCTGCACTTGCGTTATGAATTTTCACTACGCTGACACTGGCCGGTTTCGCCATACGCTCAAGGCGCTGACGCTCCAAAATATCTGCGACCTGCGTTTCATAATCCTCTGATTTTATGACCTTTATGAACATTCCGTCTCGATAAGCCACCAGATTGTTCATCTTAAGCACTGCAAGGAACGCCTCACGCCAGGTAACATCGTTCAGAAAGATCGAGCAGGTCTCTGTAATACCGTTATCGACTATAACATTTTGATTACCAATAACCGACAAGGTTTTCATAATTTGACGGATTTCCGCATTCTCGAAATCGAGATTTGAAATCATGATCGATTCGGTGTCATCCTGTGCACACGCAACATTGCCGGTAAAACAAATGAATGCCGTGCAAATCATCAATAGAATAATCAGTTTATTTTTATTCATAGCTATCACCTCGTTTATTATTGTCCTTTTATTTT
Organism: uncultured bacterium; assembly: GCA_964497605.1. GTDB lineage: Bacteria > Latescibacterota > Latescibacteria > Latescibacterales > Latescibacteraceae > Latescibacter. The sequence continues at coordinate 6,296 of CAZCDQ010000142.1, read as the reverse complement.
AAATGACATTATTGTTTGCCTGTTTAATCGTTGGTTCCCGGCGTTGTCCCGCGCAATAACCTCCCAAAACAATTGCCTGTTCACAGGAAGTTCGACCGTATCTTGAAGCAGATACGATGTCGTATCGATATCCCGCGCAATGAATACCGGATTATTCATATCTTTATCGTCATAAATGACAATTGCATATACACAATCGAGATTTTCCGAATTAAGCCATTCGAATGCATACGGCAGTGTAATCCATTCATTATTATGCGGTGTCAGCATCGGAATAATAATTCTCTGTCCAGTCTTTTCTGCCGCCGTATCTCTGTCGGTCAATTCATTTACATTAATCCCCGAACCTGCGGAACCGAACCATTCATCCTCGATAAACTGGACATCAAGAGAGGGGACAGTCACTTCCTCGTCCATTTCCTGAATCGAAACGCCACTCGAAGATTTTTTATATGTGATATTGATGCCGGGACGCCTGATTTGCTTTTTGCCTGCAATTTCTTCATAGACAGTATATTTTGATGACTCGAGTCGCATTATAATGGTCATGTCCCGGGCATATTTAACTATATCGAACACAATAGCATCCTCTGCTATTTCCTGTACCGTTCCACCGAGCACTCTGTCACCCACCCTCAGTACGTAGCTTGAACCGTATTCGTCATTCACCAGGGCATATGAATCGGTACCGGAATTCACAATTCCAAGTATTGTTGCACCTTCATATGAAAATAGATCCTTAATCCTGTTTTCTTCCTCTTCCTCATCCGCCTGATCGGTAATAATTGCACGGAACGGGTCATCTTTTCCATGCGTATCATATATATAGGTCGGATGAGAGTATTTCAGTGAGTCAATAACGGTATTATCATCGCCGGAGGATGTGCTGTCGGTCACAGTTTGCGCAGTTTCGTTCTGGGCATATGAACAGAATGAAGAGTACTGTATCAGTGTAATAAGCAATAAATATGTCAGCATTCTCTTTTTCATGATACAAATCCTCAGGAACCGTTTCCGTCATCAACGTCAAGGTCTTTGAACACATACGAGGTTAGAATGCATTCTATCCGCAGCGTCCGCGGTTGATCCTCTAGACCTTCGTACGTTTGTTCCTCGCTTTCTATCTGCTGCTGATTCATTGAAACGTTTAATTCCGACATGCTCAGGATTCTCGGCAGCGACATCACATGACTCATAAACCGTGAGAACTGGTGGAATCCCGATTCGATCGTAAGACGGTATCTGTTTGCGCGATAGGGCTTTCCCTCATCATCTACTGTCTCGGTCGCCTCGAATCCTACCATATATACTTTCGAATCGTTTTCGACAACGGAAAACTGATCGAGCAAGAGCGACACATTTTCTTCGCTCGGGAGAAGCTTCTCGAGCTCTTTAAGCTGAGCATTTAAGACCTCTCGTTCAGCAACGAGACTGTCGGGCATTTCCAGGGAGTTTCTGATATCTGTCACCCGTTTGCTCATTGTCATTACTTCCGATTTCTTCGTATCAAGTTCCGCGATCATCGGTTTAATGATAAAATGAAAAAAAGCATAAAACACGACGATCGGCACAAGAAACATCGCAAGCAACCGCTGGTTTTTCGGATCATTAAAGTCAAATTTTATTGCCATTTTTATTACCCACGGTAATCAATTGAAATCTTTTATCGTCTCCCCAATGTCGGCTCCTCGACCGGCTTTAGCGAAATAATCTCGACCCTTACCGAAAAAAGATATGCGTCTCTTATTTCTGAGGGCGCCGGACGAATCGATTCAAGGGCGACGGCCTCAAACTTCTCGTATTCCTCGAGATTCGCGAGAAAACTTGATATATTTCGCTTGTCGTAGGACATACCCTCTATGCTGAACAATATCCTATTATTTATCATCGATTCGCTGATACGATTAAGCCACAGCTCATCGGGAATAATCTTAGTAATATACTGCATCATGGCAAACCGCATATCGCTGTCGCCGGTTAACTCTTTTATAATAGCAATGCGATTGGATATATCCGATCGAAGCTTGATAACCTCGTTCTGAAGATTGACCGTCTTCTGGAGCATCATCTGCTGATTGCGCCAGTTTTCGATCTGTGCATCCTGACGTTCGATGCTTTTTGATAGATACATATAATACCACCCGAGACCGCCGATGCCGGCAATTATCAGCAGCATCAGAATCACACGATAGTCAAGTGATATCAAAGACTTTTTCGGTCTCAACTCATGAGGTAATAAATTAATTTGTATATACACTGCTCACATACCTCGTTAAGAACGGGTAGCTAAACCCATCGCAACCGACAGCACATTGCCGACGGTCATCATATCGACACCGTCTAACAAGCCGTTCTTTATTGCAATTTTGGCAAAAGGATTTAAAACAACAACTTCCGCGCCAATTCGGAGTTCGAGAATATTGAAAAGCCCCGGTATCGCTGTATAGCCGCCGGACAGCAGAATCAGATCGATTTTTTCGACCGCGTCCGATGTCTGAAAATACGAAACAGCTACCCCAACCGCGTTCGCGAATTCCTTGCTCACGATATTCAGTGAGCTGGAAATAAGATCGACATCGCTTTCTGGATCGATACGGCCGTTTAGAATCTCGTGAAATTTTTCCGGGTGGATCGAACCGGCAGATTCGAGCTGACTGATAAAATTAGAACCTGTAACCGGAATATCGCGTGACGAATGGAATTTACCGTTTTGCAGAAACGCAGCATCGGTTGTTTCAGTACCAATATTTATCAGGATACAGGAGCGGTATTTCGCGGGATCGTAGTTAATATGAAAAATATTGAGCAAAGCAAAAAGATCGACATCGATAACCATTGTCCTGAGTCCCGCCTCTTTCATACAGCCGATGTACGAACTAATAATATCTTTTTTCGCGGCAACCATCAGCACTTTCATCTTTTTCGATTCTTCGTCTTTTTCTATAACCTCATAATCAATCTCGACCTCGCTGAGATCAAACGGCGAAAGACGTTCTGCCTCGACAAGGACCGACTCGCGTATATCTTTTTTCGCAACCAGATCCATAGTAAAAACATCGGACAGAATGGAATAGTTCGGCAGCGCAATGACAATGTCTTTCATAGACCGATCACAATTGGCTACTGCGTTCATTGCAGACTGCGCAAGACTCGGAGGATTTTTAATCTCTCCCGACAGCATTGCACCTTTCTCTATTCGCTCCAAAGCGTAATTGTCAAGCGTATACGACTTGCCTTTTTTCGTCATCTTAACCGCTTTTATAACGCTGGTGCCAATATCGAGACCGATTATGCTTTCTGTATTCCGAAAAATCTGCATAATTCGCGTTCCTTTGCACAGTGCCTTTTATACAAAAAAAGGGGGCAACTCACCCCCATGAGACTACAAAATCACCATATTTCGTCTAAAGTTTTACCGTTGTTAACCTTAACGTCAACCATGAACATTTTAGACATTGTTGGGAATTTATTCATAATTTCTCAATATGTCAAGTAAAAAATACAATTATTTTTAAAATAACTAACTGAGAAAAATAATATTTACAAAATATAAGGTTAAAAAAATCGTTACATACTATCTATTGTATATCTCTTCATATCGCTCAAAACGCAAAATACTATTGAAATATTCCACTATTCACCATTATCCGAGCGTTGCCCGCATAACCTTCTGGTCGTACGCATGGTCGAGAGCGGCTTCTTTCGTTATCATTTTCTTGTCGAAAAGATCGATTAACGCCATATCGAGCGTCTGCATACCCTCTGTTTTCGATGTTTGAAGCACTGAATTAATCTGGAATGTCTTTTCTTCGCGTATCAAATTGCCAATTGCAGGATTGCCGACAAGAATTTCAATGGCCGCGATCCGTCCCCCACCCATCTTCTTGAGCAGAGTTTGCGCCATAACACCTTTCAGGGATTCGGAAAGCATCGCCCGCACCTGCCCCTGCTGGCCCGAAGGGAAAACATCGATAATACGGTCGATGGTTTTCGCTGCACTCGAGGTATGAAGTGTACCGAAAACAAGATGTCCCGTTTCCGCAGCAGTCATGGCGAGCTGAATCGTTTCAAGATCGCGCATCTCGCCGACAAGGATGACATCGGGATCCTGGCGGAGCGCCGATTTCAATGCGGCGGCAAACGATTGGGTGTCTTTACCAAGTTCACGCTGATTCACAAGGCATTTTTTATTCGGATGTACAAACTCGATGGGATCCTCAACCGTAATGATATGGTCTGAACGGTTCTTGTTGATATAATCGACAAGGGCGGCAAGTGTTGTCGATTTACCGCTTCCCGTAGGGCCAGTGCAAAGAACAAGCCCTTTGTGCATTTTTGCAAAGTTCAGAATCTGCGGGGGACTGTTGAGCTGCTCGACCGAAAGGATAGTCTCGGGAATAAGCCTGAACACCGCGGCGATACCCCGCTTCTGAAGAAACACATTCGCCCTGAAACGGCCCACACCTTCGAGAGCATACGCAAAGTCTATCTCAAAATACTTTTCGAACTGCTCCTGCTGAAACGGACTCATAATTTCATACAAAAGCTTCTTTGTCTCTTTCTGCGGGAGAATATTTGAGGACAGCGGCGTTAGATCGCCAGAAATACGGATTAGCGGCGGTGCGCCGACACTGACATGCAAATCCGAACCTTTGCGATCTTTCAAAATCCGAAATAATTTATCGATCTGGGGCATTGTCGTCTCCCTTTTATTAATATCACCGTCCGAATCGGCATTACTTATTATTTATACAATATATAAATATAATTTTTATATATGTCAATATATATGTAGAATTCGGTTGTTTATTTTTAGTATTGGAATTATTCGAACATATCCCCCGACTTTTCCCTTTTCACGTTTTTTGGTTTATAACGTCGAGATATACCGTTCCACAAGGGAAAGTATTTGCGGCCGGAAAAATAGTACAAGCATGCCTCCAAGCGCCATGAACGGTCCAAACGGTATTTCTTTCAGTGCAATCCGTTTCCTGAATGTCATCTGAATAATCCCCCATGTTCCGCCGATGAAAATCGCGAGAAACATCGCGATAATACACCAGAACGGCCCGAGAAAAAGTCCCATAACAATCGCGAGTTTCACATCGCCCATTCCGACACCGTCACGTTTATAAAACACTTTTCCCATAAAAAATAATGTAATCAGTATCACAAAACCTGAAAAAGCGCCGAGCACACTTTTGAATAGACTACCTATTTCTCCGAAAAAAGAAAGAATAATGCCGCATATTCCGCCAAATAAAGTCAACCTATTCGGAATTATCATGTATTGTAAGTCGATAACTGCCGATGCAATTAATACGGCGCTGAGACATAGATCGGCAAGAAACTTAATTGTCGGTCCGTGCATAAAAAATAGTCCTGCTGTTATCAAGGCTGTTAATACCTCTATCACAGGCCGAATTGGGGAGATTTTTTTGGAACACAACCGGCATTTTCCATTAAGGATGAAAAAGCCAATAACGGGAATACTGCCGAGTATGCCGAAAGATGTTTCACACGATGGGCATGAAAAAAGTGAGATAAAGGGTAATTTATGTTTCGGCAGCCGCTCGATAATAACCGTAAGAAATGATCCGAGAAACAGACCAAATACCGCAGCCGCCGCGAGGTTTATAATAATTAAGGTCATGATCGAATAATATCTCGTCTCCTCCTTTGAGGAGATGTCAGCCACCATTGAATGGAAATTCCAATTGTGGAGATGATAGAAAAAATAATGAAATACAACACAGGTGAAATAGTGAAACCAGATAAAATCATTCCTGCTCCTACCATGCTGGAAAGTATTATGATTACCCAGTCCATAAACATCCATGCCAATGCAGCAGCGATTATTCCTCCGATTATTACTAATACCATATTTACATCCCCGTATAAGAAAGGCCGGAATATAGTCAAAATTAAAAATGCTCCCGCATAGAAACCTGCAAGAGCAAAAGCTAATCTTTCCAGAATAATTGCCAGCACTGTCCCAATTATACCGGCTAACAATCCAACTAATAAGACAATAACAGTTGAATCAACCACCATATATTCTGTCACAAATTCGAACCCGATAAAGAATCCGATTATCCCGATGAACATCCAGAAAAGCTTTCTACCTAAGGTTAGCAAGATGATACCAATAATACTATACCATAATGTCATTGCACCGCCACCTTGTGAATGTGTATCTTTCTGTAATATTCAGATATGAAAAATGATAAATTATTTGAATCTAGTGTCATGTCATATGTCTAATGTCTGATATAGACGCCGTAGTTTAATACGAG
>CAZCDQ010000141.1:0-9149 GCA_964497605.1 uncultured bacterium | reverse complement strand
GGTGATTTTGATACGGCATATTGTTGTTTGCTGTTTAAACTCGATAAGCAGTAAAGATTTTTTAATAGACAGAATTTACAGAATTTACAAAATTTTTAATGGACAGGATTTACACGATTGAAGTATGGTTTAAATCATGTCAATCATGTTTATTCAATAATAAGTAATATCAAAATTGAGCGATTCTTGTGTAGGGGCAACCCTTGCGGTTGCCCAAGAACGTATAAGAAACAGGCAGAGGCAAGCCATGCCACTACGGAAAAGGCATAAACCATTTGGTTCATATTCTTATTCGGATAATATCAATAATAACAATATTATATATGTTTTAATTATAACATATCGCTCAATTTAGGAATAAGTAATATTCGACGCTATTGAAAAAAATAATTATTGAATTGAAAGCAACCACAGGTGATTACCTTTACACATTATCTGTGAAATCATTACATCTGCGTCAATCTGCGGTCGATTTTTCCTTATTCATCCACAGCGGCGTGAAAATGAACCAGAGGATCATGCCCACAAACATAAGCTGCGTATGGGTTTTCCACGCCAGTTTCTCGTAGAAGACGAAAAAGGATGGTACAATGGTCAGTAAGAATCCGACAAGGGACATTCCAATGGAGAGTTTACGCATTTGAAACCTCCTGTGATGGTATATGTTTTTTCTGAAATATCATGCTCAGGACGATATAGAGAACGACTGCAATAAACCAGCCGGGCAGTCCGATAAAAAAGATTTCGAGATTAAGGCTACTCAGCCAGAATGCTGCACCGAGTGTCAGCGCCCATGTCAGTCCGGCCTGCCATGTGAAATGGGATCCGGTCAATTCGGCGTAATTACTCTTAAGCCCCAATTTCGGCAGCAGCCAGACATCGGCGAATATCACCGCGCCCATCGGCATGAGAATAAGGCCGTACAGCGCGACGAATTCGAGCAGTTTCATGACTAACGCCGGAAAACATGCCGCCATCGTAGTGATGAGTCCGGCAAAAAGTGTGACTTTCCAGCGTTTCCAGTTCGGTGTTGCGACCTGAAGGGCAAGCCCGGCGCGGTAGAGCGTTGGATTCGCGGTCGTCCATCCGGCGATGACAACGCATACTGCGCCGGTAACACCAGCGCCCATGTATGCGATGGGACCCGGTGCGACATCACCCGAGGCAGCGGCGCAGAGAATGCCCGAGCAAATCCAAGCCACAAAATGACCGAGAAACATCCCGAATGCACTCGCGTACCCGTAATACCATTCCCTCGCATACCGGAGGATCGACATATCCGCCATGCCGATATGCATGGCCATGTTGGCAAACCATGCGAAAAAGATACAGTGCCAGATAGTGAATTTCGACTGACCAGCCACAGGGACGCCGGTCCAAATTTTTTCGTTTGCGACATGCCAGAAATCGCCGAAAGATGTGCAGCCCAGTGTCGGAAGCACCGCAAGACCCGCCGCGACGAATACAACAAACATCCAGGGCGAACAAACTTTCGAGAAATGGGATAATTTCTCAAAACCGAGAATGGCGAGGCCTGTCACCACTGCGCCGACACAAAAGACGACAATCACCCAGCTTACGCTTGTGGGATACATATCCTCGAGCTGGGGCATAGGCATTTTGAACGGCAGCCCGACCGCAGTCGCCGATACAGCGATCATCGCCCCGGCAAGAAAACAGAATGCCAGCGCATTGACAATACTGTAGATGAATGTAAGATTCGTGCCGCAGATTTTCCGAAGCTGCCAGTAAAGTGTCAGCCTCGATTTCACCGCGATGGGAGCGCAGAGAAACATCCAGCTCAGTACCGCAAGAATGTTTCCGATGAAAAATCCCAGAAACACATCGGTCGCCGTGGCGCCCCGCGTGACAAACAGAGGTCCGATAACGAATTCGGTTCCGGCAACATGCTCGCCGGCGTACATGCCGATAAAATTGCCGATGCTGTGCAGCTTGTTTTCCGACACCGGCTCGCGGTCGAATTCATAGAGCGCATCGAGACGTTCGGAGATGGTCGATTTCGTTTGAGGTTCCATACAACATCCTTACGATTTGTATTTTGTATTTATATATATGATTCGTTTTCCACTGAAACATATGTAATCATACGGCGGATACATAATAATATGATTTCAAAAAACATTTTCAATGTTTTTCTCATTTTCAGGAGTGAAAAATCCGATTATTCACGTTTTTACTCTCCCAGATGTCATTCGTGCCCGAATCCGAAAAATTTATTTGACTTTTACGTTCATAATATTTATGTAGAACTGTATTAATCGGATATGAGCAATAGCATAAAAACGGGAGGAAACAATGGATTTGAAAGTCAATATCATCGGTCTCGGAATTATGGGGAAAGGTGTGGGGCGGATTCTCGATCGGAATCCGTTCGTGAAAGTAACCGCCGCGGCAGACCTCAAAGAGGAAAATCTTACGGAGGGAAAGGCCGAAATGAAGCTCGAGCAGACCTACACGGACTACGAGAAAATGATCGACACCGAAAAACCGGACGCTGTGTTTGTCGCCACCCCGGACTGGTATCATTACAAACCGTGCATGGCCTGTCTCGACGCCGGCATTCACACCCATGTGGAAAAACCGCTCACTACGGACGAGGGCGAGGCCGCGGATATTGTCCGCAAAGTCCAAGGGACCGGGCTTAAATTCCAGGTGTCCTACAATCACCGCTGGCTTGCGCCATATAACGCAACGTTTAACATGATTCGCGAGGGAAAGATCGGCGACTGCCTTATGGGATACGCACGCAAGAACAACCCTATCTATGTGCCCACCGAAATGATCCCCTGGGGTAAGGACAGCTCGCCAATGTGGTTTCTGTCCGGGCACGATATCGATCTGATGACATGGTGGTTCGACGACGATCCGGTTGAGGTCAAGGGTTTCGGAATCAAGCGTGTCCTCAAGGAAAAGTACGGCTGGGACACCTATGACGCTATGCAGGGATTAGTGAAATTCTCCAAAGGCGGATTCGCGACGTTCGAATCCACCTGGATATATCCCAACACGCATCCGGCGATGCCCGATTCGTTCATGGAGGTTGTGGGCGAGCACGGCCACATTCATCTCGACCGCAAAGCCGAGGCCATCGAAATGTCCTCGCCGGAGGGATTCAAATGGCCGCGGTCGCTTCTGAACTACAAAGTATTCGACAAATGGGTCGGCGCCTTTCCGTCCTGCATCAACAGTTTCATCGACGACATTGTCGAGGACCGCGAACCAATCGTCTCGGCGTATGACGGCTGGCGGTCGACTGCGGTGCTGGATGCCATTCACCGCTCGGTCGAATCGGGCGATACCATAACTGTCTCGCAACCGCCGAAATAAATATTTGTAATCAATGGAAATATAGCTTGTATTAGAAGGTGGAGAAAATGAAAAATTCATATCTCGCTTTGTTGAGACAGCGCCATATAATGGCGGACATGTGCAAGAACATTTACTCGACGGACAACAGCGCTTGACATCCTCGCGGGACTGGTTCTGTGCGGAATCGGGCCTTTGCTCAGGTTAAAAAAAACCGGGCGGGAATTGAAATAATCAGGTTGTGTTATTTTTTTGTTTTTCGCGCTAATATTTCGTATGTTGAAAAAATAATCTCAACGCAGAGAACGGAGAATCCGAACCACAGATGTACGCTGAGGAAATGATGGCGCAGATTATTCTGTAGGATCAGGCCCCTGTGTCTGCCCACCCTCACCCTTTGATTCCCTCTCCCGAACCATCGGGAGAGGGTGCGATGCGGTCAGATCGCCGATTCTGAGACAGATATTGGTAACGTGGCTCTCCCTCGCCCGCGTGCGGGAGAGGGAGCAGGGAGGGTGAGGGTAAGTCCATCAGGTGTTTGTAGGTCTTGTGATAGAAATATTCAAAGCAAATAGATTCTTTAAAAAGGAGATCGCACCATGATAAAACGATCTGCTCTTCTTGTGTCGCTTATTATTGTCATGTTCTTCAGTTCCTGTACCGGTTTCATGCAGAAAACTCATCCCGATACCACCGGCTGGAAACCGCTGTTCAACGACAATCTGAGCAACGCACAATACGAACGGGGAAGCTGGGCCTACGAGAACGGCGTTCTGACCCGCATGGGCGGCGGCAATATCTGGACTCGAGAGCGGTACGGCGATTTCATCCTCGATCTCGAGTTTAAAGTCGACAAAGGCTCCAACAGCGGCGTGCTGCTCCGTTCGGGCGATCCCGCGAACTACGTTCAGACCTCTATTGAGATACAGGTGCACGATACCACTGACGGCGGCCGGTACGGCATGTGCGGCGCCGTATACGACTGCCTTGCACCGAGTGAAACGGCAACGAAACCGGCCGGCGAATGGAACCGGTATACGATCACCTGCAAGGCGAATAAAGTCTCTGTCGTTTTGAACGGCATTCAGATTATCGATATGGACCTCAACGACTGGTATCAGGTCCGTATGAATCCGGACGGCACTCCGAACAAATTCAACACCGCAATGAAAAACATGCCCCGTGTCGGCAATATTGGATTTCAGGATCATAACGATCCGGTGTGGTTCAGGAATATCCGGATCAAGGAGTTGTAAATACACGAGGAGACGGTTCGACTTCGCTCATGACCGTTCCCCGAATATCATCCATTTAGAACGTAAGGATTACCATGTTGAATCAGCAAAAAATTAAACTTCTCAACACACCCGACTACACGGCGCTGCAGCTCACGGCGCTTGTGGTCTTGCGTGTCCTCATCGGCTGGCATTTTCTCTACGAGGGTTTTGTCAAAGTGCTGAACGAGAACTGGACCTCCGCCGGTTTTTTGTCAGAATCCAAATGGATATTCGCGCCTGTGTTCAATTATATTGTGACACATCCGGTGTTGCTACGGCTTGTCGACCTTGCGAATATGTGGGGGCTTATTTTCATCGGGCTCGGGTTGATTGCCGGCTGTTTCACCCGTATCGCAAGTCTCGCCGGCGTATTTCTGCTGATGCTTTATTACGTCGCCAATCCGCCGTTCATCGGCTATACGTATACTGCGCCGGCCGAGGGCAGCTATCTCATTGTCAATAAGAATCTCATCGAGATGGTTGCGTTGATTGTGCTCACCCTCTTCCCGACCGGCATCCATATCGGGCTTGACCGACTGATCGCAGTTTGGCGGAAAAACAAAGAAACAGCTTAAAACGTCAGGAGGATATACCGCATGAGTTTAAAATCGCGGCTCGGTGTCATGATGTTTCTGCAGTATGCGATCTGGGGATCGTGGTCTCCCGTGCTGTCGTCATACTTGCTGAACATCGGGTTCGACGGTATTCAGGTTGGTGTGATATACAGCCTTCTGCCCCTTGCCACCATCATATCGCCGTTTTTCGGCGGGCAGATCGCTGATCGGTATTTCTCGACACATAAAGTAATATCGTTTTTGCAGCTAACCGGCGGTGTTCTTCTCATTATCGTATCGCGTGTAAACGATTACAATCTGATGATGTGGCTCATGCTGGCATATTGTCTTCTCTATGCCCCGACGCTGGCGCTGACCAATTCCATTTCACTCGTCAATCTCGAAAATTCCGAAAAGGATTTCGGCACAATCCGGGTTTGGGGCACCATCGGTTGGATCGGCGCAGGGCTCATACTTTCCGTATGGCGCCTTGCCGGAGAGCATATTGGCAGCGTAGCATTTGCCGGTGACACACTGCTTCTCGGCGGAATTTTTTCGATTGTCATGGGATGTCAGGCATTGACACTGCCGGCAACTTTCCCGAAAAGGGAGGGCGGCAGTCCCTGGGCATTTATCGAGGCAATGAAAATGCTTAAGGATAAAAATACCGCCATCTTTTTTATTATCTCGTTCGTGGTTTCGACCGAACTCATGTTCTATTATGTACTCACCGCGCCCTTTCTGACCTCGGATAAAATCGGCATTCCCGAAACAACTGTGGCGGGCGTTATGGTCATCGCTCAGATCGCCGAAATTATTGTCATGGCGGTTCTGCTCCCCCGGGCGCTGCCAAAATACGGCTTCCGTAAAACTATGATAATCGGTGTTATCGCATGGCCGGTCAGATATATCATTTTCGCCATCGGGGCGCCTTCTTGGCTGGTTATCGCGGCTCTCGCGCTGCATGGATTTTGCTATGTATTCTTCTTTACCGCAGCGTTTATCTATGTGGATGTCATTGCGCCGAGCGATGTCAGGGCATCGGCGCAAAGCCTTATTACACTTGTTATTCTCGGTATCGGAAACTATGTCGGAAGTATTTTCGCCGGCTGGGTGAAAACGCTGTTTACCGCAGGAGAGGCTACCAACTGGACCGGTGTATTCCTTGTGCCCTGCGTATTGACATTACTCAGCGCGGCGGCGTTTATAATTGTATTTAAAGAGGAACGAACATCAGAATCCGTATGAATTCCGAACGATTCAACAAAAGGAAATAATAATGACAAAAAAAAGATTGGGGATTGGTATCATCGGCGGCGGATTTATCGGGATGTTTCATATCCGCTCATGGATAGGTGTCCGTGATGCCGATATATTGGGGATTATCGATACAAATCCCAAAATCGCGAAATATGCCGCAGCGCAGGTAAAAATACTCGGTGTGGGCGATCCGAAAATATTCGCCTCGATTACCGATATGGTCGCCGATCCTTCCATCGACGCGATCTGGATATGTGCGCCAAATTTTACCCGTATCGAAATCATGGAGGAAATTGTTCATGCCGTCGTATCGGGAAAAGGCGAACTCATCGGCGTGGCCTGTGAAAAGCCGCTCGGCAGAAATGTGCGCGAAGCGAAGAAGATGACCGAATTGGTCAAAAAAGCAGGGATTTTGGACGGCTACCTTGAGGACCAGCTTTTCTCACCGACACTTCAACGCGGCAGAGATATTGTATGGAAACGCGGCGCTGCGGCAACCGGCAGACCCTATCTTGCCCGTGCGGCAGAGGAGCACAGCGGTCCGCACATGCCCTGGTTCTGGGAGGGCGAACTCCAGGGTGGCGGCGTGCTGAACGATATGATGTGCCATTCGGTTGAGGTTGCGCGGTATCTTTTGACAAAACCGGGTGCGCCGCGCAGTTCACTGACGCCTATCAAACTCAACGCATACACAAACTGTCTGAAATGGCAGCGCCCCGAGTACGCCGAACAGCTTATGGTAAACAGCGGCGGCAGAACCGATTATGTGAACCGTCCCGCCGAGGATTTCGCCCGCGCACTGATCGAATACCACGACGAGAACGGAGAGAAGCTCGTGGTCGAGACAACGACCTCGTGGTGTTTTGTCGGTGCGGGACTTCGGCTCAGCATGGAACTTCTCGGCCCGGAATACTCCCTGGCAGTCAATTCACTCGACACCGGGCTGAAAGTCTTTTTCAGCCGCAATGTTGTCGGAAAAGCGGGTGAAGACCTTGTAGAGAAACAAAACGCTGAAATGGGCCTGATGCCGATTGTAAGCAACGAAGAAAGTGAATATGGGTATGAGGGCGAAAACCGTCACATGGTGCAGTCGTTCCTCGCAGGCGTCCGGCCTATGGAAAATTTCGACGACGGTCTCAATGTCACCGAACTATTGATGACCGCCTATAAAAGCGCCGAATTGGAGAAAACGCTTGCATTTCCATCCGAGGACATCGAGTCGTTCGTTCCGGCTGTCGCCCGAGGCGAATGGAATCCGGGACGAACGTAACCACAGCATTCGTCGGCGTTTTGCGCAACGTAAAAAAAGCCTGCCGGTTTAATGGCAGGCTTTTTCGTATACTAAATCATGTGGTTCGTAAATTATATGTGCATAATACCACGTTGTTCCTGTTGGAACATGCTCCAAAGACGGTCATGGGAGCGTTCATCGTTCCACTCGTCCGTCGACGGGAAGAACTGTCTGTCGTCCTTGAGCATATCTTTGACGACATCCTCGTTCATTTCCACACAGAGACCGGGGCCGTCGGGAACCGGCACGAAACCATCTTTCATGGTCGGTTTGCCCACCGGTGAAGTGAATATGTCCTCGTACCACTGGTCGTCCGGATTGTGATGCTCCATGACGAGGAAGTTGTAGGTGGCCGCAGCGCAATGAACGCTGGAGAACCATGTGACAAAATTTCCGGCCATGTGCATGGGCATCGACACGCCGTATTTTTCCGCCATGTCGCCGATTTTTTTCGTTTCGAGCATACCACCCGAGGTGGCGAGATCCGGATGAATCATGTCAACGCAGTCGCCGGCACAGAGTTTCTCGAAATCCTCCAAAAGATAGATATCTTCGCCGGTGAGAATCGGGGTGTTGGTAGAATGCTTGAGTTCCCGGAGCATGTCGGGATAGAACCACGGCACCGCGTCCTCGATCCAGGCGAGGTTGAACTCCTCGAGCCGCTGAACCATCTTGATCTGGTCGTTGAGGACGTGATGACCGTAATGGTCGGTTGCGATGGGAATTTCCCAACCGACCGTTTCACGAACACCCCTGACCCAGTCGGCCATGATGTCGAGGCCCTTTTCCGTGACGCGGATTCCCGTAAATGGATGTTCTGTATATCCGCTTCTTTCACGTGTGCTCCACTGTTGATAGGGATCGATGCCATCTTCGCCGCCGCCTTTCGGCCAGCTCATTGCGCCTTCTATGCCGCGGAACATGCCAAGCCCGAAATCGATCTTGAGGTAGGTGAAGCCGGCAGCCATGCGCACCTTGAGTTGCTCACCTGTTTGCGTTGGATCGTTGCGGAACGGCGTATCGGCGTACATGCGAATTTTGTTACGCATCTTGCCGCCGAGCATCTGCCAGCAGGGGACGCCCCACACCTTACCCGCGATATCCCAGCAGGCTTCTTCAATGGCGACCGGCCCGGCTGACTGTCGTGCATGGTGACCGAATTGCTTCAGTTTACGGAAAATGAATTCGACATTAAGCGGGTTTTCACCGAGAATGCGGCTTTTGAGCATGAGCACATACGTCGGACTGGAACCGTCGCGAAGTTCACCGAGGCCGGTGACGCCCTGATTTGTGTAAACCCGGCATATCCAACGGCCGTGGATCGGCACGACGCGGAGGTCGGTGATTCTCAGGTCGGACGGGGACGAATTCCTGTTCACGTTCTGCGCCCAGGATTCCACGTCGGCGTTGGTAAGAATGCTGCCCGCCGCGATTGCCGCA
>CAZCDQ010000140.1:0-9391 GCA_964497605.1 uncultured bacterium | reverse complement strand
GGAGGCATTTTGGGCGGCAACCGCCATTTCGACTGTGGGTGTCGATGCAAGCCCGCAATCGACAACATCGGCGCCTGCTTTTATAAGGCCGGACATAACTGCATGGCTGAGGTTTTCACCGCTCTTGCGTGAATCTCTGCCGAGAATGACCGTATCGTTATAGATCGTGCCGTACGCATATGCCATTTTTTCCGCTATCGAATCGTCAAGGCCGTCGCAGTAAATACCCCGCACTCCCGATACGCTGATCATCAATTGAGCCACTTTTTACTCCTGTTCACATTCAATGTATTATTGGACAGGATTTACAAGATTAACATGATTAAAAAATTTTAAACAATCTTGTAAATCATGTCTATTAAGTATTGTAATAGTCTTTCTTGTCAAGCATCGGCCAACCACAGGAGTTGCCACTACATTAATAATATGCGGAATTATTCCATCTGCGCAAATCTGCGGTCAATCGTTGTGCTTTTCTTTACTTCTCATCCACAAACGTCACATACCCGAACCGTTCGGGAACATGGTACGATCGCCGTTTCAACGGCGCCCAAGCGGAGAGGTCTTCTTTCTCACGGGTCGGGCGCTCATAGCGGTTTACATTTATCCGCCAGACATCCCCATGCCGCGGCGGGACATGCGCCGATCCGGCCACTAACCCGAAACCGTCCCAGGGCATCGCAAACTCGAACACCGATCCGCGGTCCATATCGGACCGGTTATTTACCGTGCCGTGATTAACCACCGCGTATCTCATGCCCTTGAGTGTCCACGCATACAAATCGTCCCAGGTCATCGGTTCGCCTTTATCATTGGTCATGCCGTCAAGGTTCATTGTCGCGTCGGTAATCCGGATGTCGTTTATCGTGCCGAGACAGTTGATGTGTATTTCCGCATAATCTTTCCCGTCGCCATCCGGATCGATGAAAATTTCGATGGTCTCCTCCCTGCAGAGACATTCCGTATCGCGCATAAGCATTGTGCTGTAAATATCAGGGTCTTCAACCGCGACAAGCACATACAGATACTCGTCGTCCCACAGCATTTTCGCCGTTGTCCTGTTCGGGACTTTGAGACTGTTGCCGGTGTAATTTGCGCTGTTGAAACGGCTGAATTCGCCAACCTCGGGTGCGGTCTGCCATGCGATCTCGTTTCCGGAGCCGTCAACAATAATCGGTCCGTTCGCGCGGAAACAATCGTACCGCCGCACCCAATCGGGCTCAGCCGATTGTGCGTAAACAGTCGCTGAAAGGGATAAAAATGCACAAGACAAACCGATTAAAACAAGCAGTAAGCGTTTCATATCCACTCCTAATTATTGTTCATAATCATCGGAACGCCTTCAAGGTCCTCGGGAATGATGATGATTGTGTTATTGGGCGAATTCACCAGCTCTTTCAGCATTTCGATGCGGTACCAACGAATATAATTTGGAGTCAGCCCCTCGGCAATGATTGTATTGGCGTCCTTGATACCGACCGCCTCGATGCGTTTCTGCTCGGCCTCGAGCTTAGCTTTTTCAAGCACGAATTCCATACGTTGTGCTTCCTGATCGGCTTTCAGCTTGTCCTCGATTGCGTTTGTCAATGTCGGCGGCAATTGAATACTCCTGAGCAGCACCTTTTCTATGGAGAATCCCCGTTCATCAAGAGCATCCTGCAGACTGTCGAACAACGTCTTGGCAATAATCTCGCGGCCGGAGGTATAAAGCGATTTGGCATCGTATTTCACCGAGACACTTCGCACGGCGCTCCTGAACACGGGAAGAATGACAATGCTTTCGAAATTCGGCCCGATGGTATTGAAAATATCCGACGCCGATTCCGGTTTCATTTTATAGAGGACCGACACATCGAGATCGACCTGAAGTCCCTCCTGCGAGGGAACCATCATTGTTTCTTTCATTTCCTGCGTTTTGATGGAAAACGAGTGAACCCGCATGAGCGGATTGACCAGATTGACACCAGAATGAATTTCTCTGTCCGAGACTTTCCCGAACAGATCGAGAACACCGACCTCGCCGGGCCCGATAATTCTGATTCCGCTGCTAACCAGCAACACAACGCTGACACCAACGCCTATCTTACCGAGGAGCGACACGCTGCCGCCCTGGATATTTCCGGCTTTTTTAGCTGAATTGCCCGCGAAAATAAAAACGACGCTGACAATAATCAATACCAATCCCGCAATAAACATAACATTTCCTTTCACAAAGCGTTTCAGGTATAGTTCAATACTTACGCTGATATGCAAGACAGATCAGGCAAATATTCATCCATTTAGCCGTTCTGCCTATATAATATACATGTTTTCGAATAAAAAATCCGTTAAATATTTTAAATCGAAAAACAGATTCGAGCGTTAAAAGAATAATTACTGTTTGATTGATACATTAATTACAGTATATTTTATACGTAACAGTGTTGAATCATTACACTATTAACTGATATGATCGGCGATGAATAAACGGTTTACATTAACATTTTTGATTTATGTCTCCATTGTGCTCGTAGTCAATGCGGAGGCAATATATGCTGAGACACATTCCCATGAGCATTCGGGTATTGCAGTTAAATGCGGGACAATGGACATCCTTGCACGCAAAGGCACGGCGCTAAACGGCACCGCTACCCTTTCCGAGCGGACGACAGGCATGGATGCCTCTGCGGTCTCCTCCCTCGGCCATTTCCGCGCACATTATGATACATCGGGCTACCACAGCGTCGATATGTTCGATGCTGACGGTAACGGCGTTCCCGATTATGTCGATTCGACGCTCGTGTATCTTGAAATTGCTTGGCACCTCCAGATCGAAGAGCTGGGATATCCGGTTCCGATCAGCGACGGTTCACGGGGCGGCGGTCCCGAGGTCGATGTGTACATGAGAAATATGGGCAATACGTACGGTCAGACCCATCCCGAAAGTCTGCAGGACAACTCCGCAACTTCATACATGGAAATCGAGAACGACTTTGCAGAAAACGTCTTTCAGTCGAAAGGGTACGATGCGCTCAAAGTTACGACTGCCCATGAGTTTTTTCACGTAATTCAGTTCAGCATGTATTACAACTACTCTTTGGTCTGGTGGATGGAACAAACCGCGGTCTGGATGGAGGACCGGACGTGGGACGATGTAAACGATTACATATATTATTTGTTTCTGTTTTTTAACAAATCGTATAACCAAACCCCGCTCGACTCGGGAAATGGAGATTTCAAATACGGCGCAGTAGTATGGCCCCACTATCTGGTAAAAAAGTACGGGGACATTATCATCCGTGATATCTGGAATAATCTTGCGCAAAAAACCACCGCCGATATCTCGTCACTCAACGATGTCCTGCCGGACGGTCTTGCGGCGGCGTTTGGAGAATTTGCCGTTTGGAACTATTTCACCGCCGAACGTGGGAATCCGATTGATTTCTATCCTGACAGCGACAAATTCACGGTCAGAATCGACACCGATTCCAGCGTTCAGAAAAATCCCGCTGCAGACACGCTTTCGACGAAAAAACTGACAAGCCGGTATGTCGAGATGCTGTTCGCCGGTGAATGGAACGAACTTGATACGCTACACGTCAGCGTCAATGCCCTCGACGGCGGTTTATTTGTCAACAATCTCATTTTTTATAATGGGCCGTACGATTATGCCGTTCATGAAATTCTTCCCGGCGGAACCGATATCAGAGTGTCGAAAAACTGGAGCAAAGCGGTTCTTGTCACTTCGTGTGTAAAAACGACAACCGGCACGTACAGCTATAACTATGATTCGCGAATTAACAACACTATTGATGAACCAATCCAATACGCATTCTCAATAAAAGGTAATTATCCGAATCCGTTCAACGGCATGACCACAATATCGTTCACTCTGCCGGAAACGGGAACGGTTACTATTCAGGCATTCGACACCCTCGGCCGTAAAGCCGCCGACATTTTCACCGGAACGCTCGACGCCGGAGCGAAAGAAATTCTCTGGAAGCCCGCCGATCTTTCCGGCGGTATTTACATTGTCAGAATGTCAAGCCCCTGGGGAACAAAAACTCTGAAAACTATGTATCTGAAATAATCACCGCCGCTTTCACTTTCCTCTCCCCGCCCGAATCCATATCCCAGCTACATCCTTAGTGCAATAAATATTTTAGCGATTTTGCTCATTTTTCCTAAAGACACGGGGGTTTCAGCCGATAAAGGTATTAAGGTCTCACGGCTGCCTCGCCGGCCGTTTTTCTGTGTTCGTACGACCTCGGAAATGATCTCAATAACGGTTTTCATTCATCTATCAGGAGATTTTCATGCAGATTTCCCCGTTAGTACCTCAGACCGGCGCACCGATTGCAAAAGCGTCCGGAAGCACGCGTTATGAAGAACGCACACATACCTTTGAATCACAAACGGACATCAGGCGCTCAGGCGATTCGTTCAATCTGAACCTGTCGATATCCTCGAGTTCGACATATGTCGAATCCATGTATACCGACATGGGAACGTTCGATTCACCACTTCCGCAGGGCAGTGTCGATATTGTAAGCGGTTCCGGAGACGATTCCGTACCCGCGCAATCGTCGCATATGCTCGAAGATGCCATGAACAAGTACATGGAAATGATCAGCGGTCAAATCGAGCGACTGCTCACCAGAATCGCAGAACTCCAACAGGAAAACCTTGAACGGGCAGGTGTAACCGAACACGACACCTCTCCAGTTGCCGGAACCGGTTCAATCCTTCAGGGCTATTCGGTTTATTCACAGGAAGCCTTAACCGCCACACTTGAAATTTCGGGCAATAGCGGATATTATTCGCCAGAGAAAACCGCAGAACGTATCGTGAATTTCGCGCTTTCATTCTATGACGGCGGCGACAGGCAGGAATATGCCGCAATGGTGAGAAAAGCAGTAACAAAAGGATTCCAGCAGGCGATGGGAGCGTTCGGCGGCAGCCTTCCGCAGGTATCATACGACACGATCGGTCTGGTGAACGCCGCGATCGACACATTTGCCGCCGGAGCCGATGTCAATATGTCGGTATAGAACGTTTCTGACGCAGATTCCGGAAAATGTTCAAAGCTGTTGCATTCTTTCACGGCGGGTTATATTTTAGAATGAACGCATACACCTACCATTCAATCTAAAAAAAACAGCATATGACCGACCGGAACTCAGACAGCATCAGGCCCTGGGGATATTATATTATCCTCGCCGACGAAACCGACCATAAAGTCAAACGGATTGTGGTGCGTCCCGGAAAACGCCTCAGTTTGCAGCGCCATTCCCGTCGTTCGGAACATTGGCATGTGGTCAGCGGCACTGCAGTTGTCACTCGCGGCGTTGACACACTCGAACTCTCGGGGGGCGATTCGGTCGACATTCCGAACGGCGCGATTCACCGCATCGAGAATACCGGGACTGACGATGTCGTATTTATCGAGGTTCAGCGCGGCGACTATTTCGGGGAGGACGACATTGAACGGATCGAGGACGATTTCGGAAGATGAATCTTTTACCCCTGTAACCTACACACCCGAATGACCGTAAATTACTTTGACAGATGCATTCGTATCGAGTATATTTAGCAACGCAAAATTAGTTATCCTCCCACCTTTGCCGGGATGGCGGAATTGGTAGACGCAAGAGACTTAAAATCTCTCGTTCCACAGTGAATGTGCGGGTTCAAGTCCCGCTCCCGGCACCAGTAAAACAGGCGCTTATAATTCAGGTAGTGTGTATCATAGTTCCTCATATCTATGTTTCTATCACATACTTGTAAAGAAATAAAAATACATATATACATAATATCTAACTTGATCGATTTTGTGCTAATATAACTCTTATGCTATTGTTATTATTGATATTATCCGAATATTCAGATTACCCAAAGAGGTAGGCCATACCGTAAAGACACAGCTTGCCTCTATAACCTTATTATAAGGTTTTGGGGTAACCGCGAGGGTTACCCCTACACAAGAATTCATTAATTTAGAATTTAGTATTCCCGATCGAGAGTCTACCTTAGGTGCCTTGTGAATATCACCCTTTTTCAACAAGGCAACATGTTTGATTTCTGTTGTTTATTTTTATATATTAAAAAAATAGAAAACAATCATTCCGCTATATTTCCATCAACCTGAAAGATGGTAAAAATATTATGCCTCTAAAGCCGACCTACGAACAGTTAGAACACGAGCTTAATCAAATGAAGTACCAGCTTGGCGAGCGTATCAAGGAACAGAATTGTCTTTATGAATTCACCCTCCTTGTTGAACGGCCCGGAATAACCCTGGAGGAATTACTTCATGACCTCGTGAAATTGATTCCCCCTGCGTGGCAGTATCCTCAAAAAACCTGCGCCCGTATTACATTCAACGAAAAAGAATATACGACCGCGCCTTTTCATGAAACGGACAATCAACAATATGCCGATATTATTGTGAAAGGTGAAACAGCAGGACAATTCCAGGTCTTTCGCTTTGATGAATTTCCTGATGTGGACGAACTTTTTTTGTCTGAAGAGCAGACCCTCCTTGACATGATCACCGAACGGCTCGGTCGCATTATCGAACGGTTACAGGGAAAAGAGGAGCTTGAAAAACGGGAAGAAGAACTGCGTGAAGCACACCGTATCGCACAGCTTGGCCGATGGGAATTGGATCACCAAACGCAATCCCTCGATTGGACTGACACCATATTTGAAATATTCGAGATAGATCCCAAGGAATTCGGCGCAAGCTATGAAGCATTTCTAAAGGCCATTCATCCTGACGACCGGCACATGGTTGACAATGCATATACACAATCACTCAAAAAGAAAAAACCATACCAATTCGAACATCGCTTACTTATGAATGATGGCCGTATCAAGTGGGTACATGAAAACTGTTATACAGACTACGATACTCACGGCCAACCGATTCGTTCGGTGGGCATTGTCCAGGACATTACAGAACGCAAGCTTGCAGAAAACATGATCCGGCGAGAGCACGAGATGTTTGTCAGAACCGAACAAATTGCCAATGTGGGCAGTTGGGAATGGAACATTGCGAGTGATACTGTTGCCTGGTCTGAAGAGCTCTTCCGCATTTTCAAACGCAACCCCTCAGACGGCACCCCTTCCTTTGCTGAACATCCTCAATTATATGTTGCAGATGATATGGATCGTTTACAGCATGCTGTTGAGAGATGCAAGCAGGACGGAACACCGTATGAACTGGAACTTAGGGCGATAAGAACGGATGGTGAAATCCGTCACTGCATGGCTCGTGGGCAGGCCGAAACCAACTCAGAAGGAAAAATCTATCGCCTTGTCGGCTCCCTTCAGGATATTACCGCTCGCAAACTAACAGAGTTGGCTCTGGAGGCGAGCGAGGAACATTACCGCACAACACTGAAAGCCATCGGGGACGGTGTCATTGTAACCGATACCGCGGGGCGGATTACGATCATGAATCCGATAGCGGAACAACTGACCGGCTGGCCATTGTCCGATGCCGAAAGTGTTCCGCTTGACGATGTATTCCATATCATTAATGCCAAAACCCGCCAAAGAATTCATAATCCTGTCGGCAGTGTATTGTCCACAGGCAAAATCGTTGGCCTTGCAAACCATACCATGCTCCTTTCACGCGCCGGTG
Organism: uncultured bacterium; assembly: GCA_964497605.1. Taxonomy (GTDB): domain Bacteria; phylum Latescibacterota; class Latescibacteria; order Latescibacterales; family Latescibacteraceae; genus Latescibacter. The sequence continues at coordinate 1,764 of CAZCDQ010000140.1, read as the reverse complement.
ATGAATACCAGATCGCCGACAGCGCAGCGCCGATACAAAACGATGACGGCGAGATTATCGGGGTGGTGCTTGTGTTTCGCGATGTGACAGCGGAATACGAGTCAGCGGAGAAACTCCGCCGGAGTGAAGAGAAATACCGAACACTCGTCAATAGTACTTTACAGGGCGTGGTGATCGCTCAAGCGAATCCGGCCCGGTTGGTTTTTGCAAACCCGGCGATGGCCCAGATAACTGGATATACCTCTGAAAAACTGGTTGAGATGGGTCAGGATGAAATAGGAAAACTCATTTACAAAGAAGATCAGCGGCGATTTTTCAGCAATTTTCAGAAGCGTATTCAAGGTGATAGCATTCCTCAGGAAGATGAATATCGAATAGAAACCAAAGACGGAGCCATAAAATGGGTCGCTCTTTTTTCTTCCCGGATTGAATACCAAAATGAACCCGCTACACTTACGACTTTCATGGACATCACCGAGCGCAAGCAGGCTGAAGAGAGCCTTGCCCGAAACAAAGCAGAATTACAAGCAATTTACGACAATGCGCAGGTCATGCTGTGCATGCTTGATGAAGACCGTCACGTCCTTTATGCCAATCCCGCTTTCACGTCCTTTACCGGAGTGTCGGAAGATGAGTTGCGCGCCGGCCGCGCATGCGGAGTTTTCGGCTGCGTCAACGCGCATGACGACCCCCGTGGCTGCGGATATGGTTCCAACTGCGCGGACTGTGACATGTTATCGGCGTTGGAAAACACGTTTATAACCGGTGCCGAACATAAAAACATCGAGGCGCACCTGTCTTTGAACCGTGGAGGGGAATGCCGGGAAGTGACGCTGCTTGCATCCACAACTCTTATTCGGACGAATACCCACAAAAACCTGTTGCTATCCTTAAACGACATCACCGAACGCAAGCAAACCGAAGAGGCGTTGCGAATCAGTGAACAAGAATATCGTACACTGGTGGACAATGCTAATGAAGCAATCATCGTTGCCCAGGATGGCATGCTCAGATTCGTAAATAATTATCTATTGGAGCTGATGGATGGATATTCTGTGGATGAGCTTATGTCAGTTCCATTTTCTTCATTTATCCATCCTGATGATCAAGATAAAGTGGTTACTAATCACTTGAGACGCATCAAAGGGGAAGACCTGCCGCAACGCTACACATTCCGGATAATCACCCACACCAGGACGGTCAAATGGTTGGAAATCAATGCGGTGTTGATTGAATGGAACGGGAAACCAGCCAGTTTGAATTTCCTGACTGACATAACTGACAGAAAGAAAGCAGACGAGGAGCTTCAGCGGCGGGAAAGTCAACTACAGCAGATATTTGAAATTCTGCCCATCGGATTGTGGTTTGCCGATAAGGACGGCACGTTGTTACGGGGCAACCCCGCCGGTGTAAAAATATGGGGCGCCGAGCCGCATGTGCCGATATCGGAATACGGTGTTTTCAAGGCATGGCGGTTACCGTCAGGCGAAGCGGTTGAACCGGACGATTGGGCGTTGGCGAAAACCATCCGTAACGGTGAGACGATTGTCGATGAACTGCTTGAAATCGAATCGTTCGACGGCACGAAAAAAACCATACTCAACTACACGGCGCCTGTGCTGGATAATAATGGTGAGATCGACGGGGCGATTGTCATTAATCTGAACATTACTGACCGGCATGCGCTCGAAAATCAGCTCAGACAAGCGCAGAAAATGGAAGCGGTCGGCCGTTTGGCGGGAGGCGTCGCCCATGATTTCAATA
>CAZCDQ010000139.1:0-9404 GCA_964497605.1 uncultured bacterium | reverse complement strand
TCTCACGCGCGGATTTGCTGAATGCATGAGCTTTGATATTTACCGCGTTTGTGATTTCTCCCGTTCCAAGTATTTTAATATATTTATCGGATTTTTTGACAAGACCGGATTCGATAAGAATCTCTGGAGTTATGTCGCCCTCAAGTCCCTTTTTTACGATATCCGATACATTGACGACCGCATATTCTTTTCTGAATAAACTGAAAAAGCCTTTTTTAGGCAAACGTCTGATAAGCGGCATCTGCCCCCCCTCGAATCCGTGGCGGACACCCCCGCCGGACCGAGAGTTCTGTCCATTGTTACCTCTGCCGGCAGTACAGCCCTGACCGGTGGCGGAACCTCTTCCGCGTCGTTTCGAGGCTTTCGAGGTCGCCGTTTTTGGAATCTGTAACTCGTTAAGCTTCACATTATCCTCGTGTATTTTATGTTCAAATTATCCTTTCACTTCCGTCACATCGAGAAGATGGTCTATCTTCTTAATCATACCTCTGATTTGAGGTGTATCGTTGTGTGTAACCTGCGTACCGAGCTTGGTAATCCCAAGCGCAATAAGCGTTTTTTTCTGGTCGGCTTTTCTTCCGATAGCGGAACGGACCTGTTTTATGGAAAGTTTTGCCATAGTATGCCCCGTAACATATAAATTATTCTTAAATAATCGTAACGCGCCCTAATAACGCGCTCTCTACTTTACCATCTCGAATACGGTCAAACGTATTATCGAATTTTATTTACCGGCATATCGCGGAGTTTCGAAACGGCATTGACATCTCTCAACTCCATCAGCCCCTGCATCGTCGCTTTCACAATATTATGCGGATTGGACGTTCCAAGCGATTTTGCGAGAATATTCCGGACACCCGCCGGCTCCAATACCGCTCTCACCGTGCCCCCGGCAATAATACCGGTACCCGGAGCAGCCGGTTTAAGAAGCACTTTCGCCGCCGAATATTTCGCAAGAACCGTATGGGGAATCGTACCATTCTCGATCGGTATCGTAACCATATTCTTACGGGCATTTTCCGTGCCTTTACGGATCGCCTCAACAACTTCCGACGCTTTCCCCAGGCCAACTCCGATCTTTCCGTTATTATCGCCGACCGAAACAAGCGCGCTGAACGAAAATCTCCGACCACCCTTCACAACTTTCGCAACACGGGCGATATGAATTACGTTCTCAGCAAATTCGATTTCTTTTACCTGCTTTTTTTGCAAGACGTATTATCTCCTTTACAATCTAAAATTCCAAACCGGCTTCACGGGCGCTTTCGGCGATGGCTTTCACACGGCCACGATAAAGACAACCACCCCGGTCGAACACGACTTTGGTAATTTTCTTCTCTTTTGCTTTCTCTGCAATCAATTTACCGAGCGCTTTGGAAACCTCGATCCGCCCACCCGTGACTTTCATATCGCGGATTTCCGGTCCAGTTGTCGAAACGCCGATGAGCGTTTTGCCGTTTTCATCGTCGATCAACTGCGCATACATATGTTTGATACTTCTTGAGATCGTTAATCTCGGTCTCTCAGGTGAACCTGAGATTTTTTTGCGAATTCTTCTCGCTCTTCCCTCGCGGGATGTCAATTTGATTTTCTTTGGATATTTCATTGTATCGATAAAACCCCTGTATGTTATCCGGTTGCCTTTCCGGCTTTCCTGCGAACGTATTCGCCTCTATATCTGACACCCTTACCCTTGTAAGGTTCGGGAGGCTTCAGTGCGCGAATCTTGGCGGCTACATCTCCGACAAGCTGTTTGTCAACACCGCTGATCTTAATTACCTGTACGTTGCTTCCATCGATGTTTTCCTGAGATGTTTCGAACGTAATACCTGCAGGCGGATCGATTTCGATCGGATGCGACTGACCGATCTGAAGATCGAGATTTTTACCTTTCAATTGGGCACGGTATCCGACACCGCGAACCTCAAGGATTTTTTCCCATCCGGCGCTCAATCCAACAACAGCATTATTAACAAGCGCTCTTGTAAGCCCCCAATATGCATTGGCTTTTTTGTCGTCAGAACTATGCGAAACGGTAATCTTGTTTTCCTCAACTGCAACGTTCATATTTTCCATTAACGGAACTTCCAGTTGTCCTTTTGAGCTTTTTGCGGAAAAGACACCGTCTTTCACATTCACAGAAACACCGTCGGGAATTATTATTGGATGTTTACCAACTCGCGACACAGTATTCTCCCTCTTTATTTGTACAATCTTTCGTACATATCAACCTACCAAATATAGCAAATAACTTCACCGCCGACTCCCTGCCTGCGGGCGTCACGGTCGGTCATTACGCCTTTCGACGTTGAAATGACAGCGATACCAAGTCCGTTGAGAACCCGCGGTAATTCTTTAGCAGGCGAGTATTTTCTAAGACCGGGACGTGACACACGCCTGATCCCTTTGATAATAGGCATTTCATTTTCGTCATATTTGAGAAAAACGCGCAGTTCACCCTGGGTTTTACTCTCGACATAACTATATTTCTCAATAAAATGCTCGTCAGCAAGAATTCGCGCTAATTCCCTTTTTAGCTTCGACGACGGGATATCAACCCATTTTTTTTCTGCCTTGGAACCATTACGGATCCTCGTCAGCATATCAGCAATAGGGTCAGTCATACCCATAAAACTTGCTCCTTATACGAAAAATAAATTAATTACCAGCTAGCCTTTGTTACCCCGGGAAGCTCTCCCTGCAAAGCCAACTCTCTAAAACATATTCTGCATATACCGAATTTCCGCATATATCCTCGCGGCCGTCCGCAGCGGAAACACCTGTTGTAGCTTCTGGTGGAAAACCGTGGTTTTCTCTTCTGTTTGATGATAAGTGCTTTTTTTGCCAAAAAACAATACCCCCTAATCCTTGAAAGGCATTCCGAAAGCTTTGAGCAACGCTTTCGCTTCTTCGTCTTTTTTTGCGGTTGTGACAAACGTAACGTTCAGACCGCGGGTTTTATCGATTTTATCAAGGTCGATTTCAGGAAAAATCATCTGCTCTTTGAAACCGATTGTGTAGTTCCCTCTGCCGTCAAACGCACGGCCCGGTAGTCCTCTGAAATCTCGGATTTTCGGAATTGCGAAATTCAGCAGCCGATCCATGAATTCATACATTCTGTCCCGCCGCAGGGTGACCATACATCCAATCGGCATACCGGCTCTCAGTTTAAAATTGGAAATCGATTTCTTTGCTTTCTTGATAATCGGTTTCTGTCCGGTAATCACCGTTATATCGTTCACCGCGGCATCGAGGTTTTTAATATCCTGTACAGCTTCGCCTACACCAACGTTAACGACAATCTTCGTGATTTTCGGAATCTCCATCACACTCGAATAATTGAACTCTTTTTTGAGTTCCGGCGCGATTTCATTTATATACTTTTCTTTCAGCCTCGGTTCCATGAATACATTACCTCTTCATTTATTTTGATACTGCTATCATTTCTCCGCACTTTTTGCAGGCTCTTACCTTGCTGCCGTCGGCAAGAGTCACAATCTTCGTTTTCACACCCACACTGCATTTCCCGCAAATAACCATCAGATTCGATATGTTGACCGGGGCTTCTTTCTCAACAATACCGCCCTGCGGATTTTTCTGAGTCGGCCGTGTGTGACGTTTCACAAAATTCACACTCTCGACGATTGCTCTGTCGTTCGAGCGGTCAACTTTGAGAACAATACCTTCCTTGCCCTGATCCTCGCCACTGATTACAATTACTCTATCGCCTTTGTTAATGTTTTTCATCTTTTCACCATCTGTTGTACGGTAGTACTTTATTGTTCCCGTTTATATTACTTCGCTTGCAAGAGATATAATTTTCATAAACTGTTTCTCGCGAAGCTCTCTCGCCACCGGCCCGAAAATACGAGTTCCGTTCGGCTCTTTATCCTCATCGATTATGACCGCAGCATTATCGTCGAATTTGATATAGGAACCGTCCTTACGCCGCATAGGTTTTTTCGTCCGAACCACAACGGCTTTGACAATCTGCCCTTTCTTCACCTGACCGTTGGGCGTCGCGTCCTTGACCGAGCAAATAATCGTGTCGCCAATTGTCGCATATTTTTTACGTGTTCCGCCGAGTACGCGAAAACACATCATTTTTTTCGCGCCGGTATTGTCCGCCGCATTCAGCATTGAATACTCTTTAATCATCGGAAATCCCTATTTAGCCCTCTCTATCACTTTTGTAAGACGCCATCTTTTCAATTTCGAAAGCGGCCGCGTTGCCATCACCTCAACGCGATCGCCGATACGGGCATCGTTCGTTTCGTCATGAGCCAGCAGCTTCGACCTTCTCTTAATCACCCTGCCATAGAGCGGATGACGGACAATACGTTCGATTCTGACTGCGATCGTCTTGTCCGCAGCATCGCTCACCACCAGGCCGGTTCGCGTTTTTCTGTAATTTCTCTCTATCGTCATTTCGCACCCTCTCCGTCAGCCGCATTTCCGGGAACAACAAGCGAACGAATACCCAGCTTATGCTCCTGCAGGACGGTTTTAATTTTGGCAACCTCTTTTTTTGCTTTTTTGAGAACCGACGTATTGTCGAGTTGTGCCGTAACCAGTTGATACCGGATCGTTTTCAGATTCTCTTCAGCCGCAAGGAGGTCGCTCATTACTTCCTCTAACGTTTTCTCACGTATTTCATGAGCTTTCATGAGTTATTCTCCATATTCTTTCCGAGTTACAAATTTCGTCTTGATGCCGAGTTTATGACCTGCAAGGCGCATCGCCTCTTTCGCGATTTCCTCTTCAACACCTTCGAGCTCAAACAGGACCCGGCAGGGTTTCACAACTGCCACCCAGTGATCCGGCGATCCTTTACCCTTGCCCATACGGGTTTCAGCAGGTTTCTGAGTAATCGGTTTTGCGGGAAATATCCTTATCCATACTTTTCCGCTTCTTTTAACATAACGGGTCATAGCAACACGGGCAGCCTCGATCTGGCGGTCGGTAATCCAGCCGGGTTCGGTCGCCATAAGACCAAACTCGCCAAAAGAAACCTTGTTGCCTCGGTAGGCAATGCCTTTCATTCTTCCGCGATGCTCTTTACGGTGTTTCACCCTTTTGGGCATTAACATAACGATAAACCTCTATGGTTAAATGACATATTATTATATGTTTAATCGGTAACTGCGCTTTATTTCGAAATCTCGTGCGAATCGAGAATTTCGCCTTTCGATACCCAAACTTTCACACCAATAGTGCCGTAGGTCGTAAAAGATGTCGAGGTCGCATAGTCGATATCGGCACGGAGCGTATGCAGCGGAACTCTGCCGACAAGATAGCGCTCCGTTCTTGCCATTTCCGCGCCGCCGAGTCTGCCGGAGCAAATAATACGAATACCCTCAGCGCCCAGTCTCATGGCTGATGTTACTGCTTTTTTCATAATACGGCGGTGATTGACACGCTGCCTAAGCTGGCGCGCGATATTATCGGCGATCAGTTTGGCCTCGATATCCGGCTTTTTGACTTCGATGATGTTCAAATACACATTCTTTTTGGTCAGAAGTTTCAATTCATCCCTAAGCTTGTCGACCTCGACACCCTTTCTGCCAATAACAACACCCGGCCTTGCTGTATGGATATTTACCGTAACTTGTCCTGAAGTACGCCGTTCGATTTCTACTCTGGCAACACCTGCTTTTTCAAGGCGGGTGTTAACATAGCGCCGAAGCATTAAGTCTTCCTCGAGATGTTTGTCGTAATCTTTCGCGCTAAACCACTTCGAGGACCAGGTTTTAGAAATCCCGAGTCTGAAACCTGTGGGATGAGTTTTCTGTCCCAAATTATTTCTCCTTTTTATTCCTTATATTCAACAACAATTTTCAAATGACAGGTTCTTTTGCGGATTCTGTTCGCGCGGCCCATCGCTCTCGGCCTGATCCGTTTCATAATCGGCCCGTCATCACATAATGCCTCAACAATCATAAGTTTGTTGGGATCGTGAATTTTATCGCCGTGTAAGTTCATCGCATTCGCAACCGCGCTGCGAACTACTTTTTCAAGATGGAATGCGCTTTTTTTCCGGGTGAAATGTAGCGTATTCAATGCTTCTTCGACATTTTTGCCTCTAACGAGATCTATCACTTGCCGCATTTTCCTAGCCGATCCCCTTAGATGTTGCGCTCTTGATACAGCCTGCATGTCTAACCTCTTAAAACCTTGTATTATTTGAGTGATATGGCTCGCTCGACAAGCTTGCCGCTATGCCCGCGATACGTCCGGGTTATGGAAAATTCCCCAAGCTTATGGCCGACCATATTCTCGGAAATATAAACCGGAATGAATTTGTTCCCGTTATGCACTGCAATCGTGTGACCGATAAATTCCGGTGTGATTGTGGAACGTCTCGACCATGTCTGAATTACCCGCTTCTCATTCTTCTTGTTCATCTCGCGAATCTTTTTCATTAAATGATCGTCCACAAACGGTCCTTTTTTTACTGACCGCGCCATATAGTATTACCTCCAGTAAACTTGTATGTATATGTAATTTCTATTACTTACTTCTTCTTCTCACAATAAATTTATCGGACAATTTGTTCGCCTTGCGGGTTTTATAGCCTTTTGTCGGCACACCCCAGGGAGTCACCGGGTGACGGCCGCCGGAGGTTTTGCCCTCGCCGCCGCCGTGGGGGTGATCGTGCGGGTTCATCACAACGCCTCTGACTTTCGGACGTTTACCAAGCCATCTGGATTTTCCCGCTTTTCCGAGATTTTCATTCGAATGCTCGAGATTGCCAATTTGTCCGATTGTTGCGAGACAGTTCTCGTTGATAATGCGGATTTCCGATGACGGAAGCCTAAGCGAAATCATCGAACCCTCACGAGCCATGATCTGACAGCCGGCTCCGGCGCTTCGTGCGATCTGTGCGCCTTTGCCCGGTTTCATCTCAATGGAATGAACCATGGTACCTACGGGAATCTTCATCAGTGGAAGCGAATTTCCAATACGGATTTCTGCATCGGGACCGCTCATCAGCGTATCACCGACCGTTAGACCGTCGGGAGCAAGAATGTATCTTTTTTCGCCGTCCACATACACCAGAAGCGCGATCCGTGCCGAACGGTTCGGATCATACTGAATCGATTCGACCTTTGCAGGAATTCCAAATTTGTCGCGCTTGAAATCGATGACACGATAATGCCGTTTGTGTCCGCCACCTCGTCTTCGTACCGTAATACGTCCATTCGAGTTTCTGCCGCCGGACTTTTTAACCGGCGCAAGAAGAGATTTTTCGGGTTTTGCGGCCGTAACCTCGCTAAAATCCGAATTTGCCATATATCGTCTCGATGGCGTCACCGGTTTGTATGTCTTAAGACTCATAATGCACTCCGAAAAAGTAAAAAGTTACTCCATATTTATTCAAAAAAGAGGGATAACACTATACACCCTCAAAAAATTCAATCGAATCGCCCTTTTTGAGTTCAACAATTGCGCGTTTCCAATCGGGTCTTCTCCCTCTGAAACGTCCACGAGTTCTCACTTTTCCATGTGTATTGAACGTACGGACGCTCTTCACTGAAACGTTGAATTCTTCCTCAACCGCTTTACCGATCTCGATTTTGTTGCAGTACTTATCGACTTCAAAAACGTACTTATTCGATTCTTCCTGCATGCGGGTGGCTTTTTCAGTAATAATCGGTCTTCTCAGGATGTATTTATTATTTTTCATTGCTCAACAAATCCTTCACCCTATCGACAGATGTTTTCGTGAACAGCAAAACATCCGAATTAGTCACAGTATATACATCGGCGTTTTCAGCCATCTTAATATTTATCCTGGGGATGTTTCGTGCCGATTTCATCAACACCTCATCCTTCTCGGGAATAATAAACATAATCTTTTTACCGTCAATGCCGATCGCTTTCAACACATCGGCGACATTTTTCGTTTTCGGTTCGGAAAGCGTAAAATCGTCGACAACAAAAATACTGTCCTCGGACGCTTTTATACTGTACGCGCTTTTTATACCCAGCATACGAACCTTTTTATTCACTTTTTCGCTGAAAGTACGCGGTCTGGGACCGAATGCAACGGCGCCACCAACCCAAACTGGGGAATTCGCGCTTCCGGCGCGGGCACGGCCGGTGCCTTTCTGGCGGTATGGCTTCGATTTCGTTACATTGACCTCGCCTCTAACTTTTGTAAAAGCATTCCCCTGCCGTCTGTTCGCAAGCTGCGCTTTTATCACCTGATAGACCGCGACAGGGGAGGGATCGATTCCGAAAATACTGTCCGGCAGATCAACCTTTCCGCTCTCGCTTCCATCATGCTTGTATACGTTAACAGATTTCATCATAACCTCAATCACACTACAATTTATACCATAGTAACAGTAAATACTTTACAACAAACGTCTTCCGGAAAATATTTACCGCTGTTTTGTCAATAACACAACCCCTTTATTCGAACCGGGGACTGCGCCTTTTACAAAAATCAGGTTTTTCTCAGCATCTACCATAAGAACTTCCAAACCTTTGGTGCTTTGACGGGTTGAACCATAATGGCCGGGAAGTTTTTTTCCTTTAAACACTCGCGAGGGATCGGATGAACCGCCCATCGATCCGGGAATCCGCTGGGAGCGGCAGCCGTGCGTCGTATCGCCGCCCTTGAATCCGTGACGTTTGGTAACACCAGCAAAACCGCGTCCTTTGGTTGTACCGGTCACCATGACTTTCTCGCCGACTTCAAAAATATCAGCGCCGATAACCGTACCGACCGTATAACCCTCGATATTGTCAACTCTGAATTCGCGTATATACTTTACACTTGGAACACCCGCTTTCACCAATACACCCTGTTGCGGTTTCGAAATCTTATCGGATTCACCGAAACCAAGTTTCACAGCATTGTATCCATCGGTGCCACTTTGCGATTTCACCTGAACGATATGGCACGGACCGGCCTCAATAACCGTGGACGGGCACAGTTTACCGTCCTCTTTATAAATCTGGGTCATTCCTACTTTTTTGCCAATAATTCCAATCATTACTCTACCTGTTCTTGTCAAACTTTGATTTCGATATCAACACCAGCCGGCAAATCCAGCTTCATCAGAGAATCAACGGTCTGAGGATTCGAATCGTAAATGTCGATCAGACGTTTATGAATCCGAGTCTCAAACTGCTCCCGCGATTTCTTATCAATAAACGGACTCTTCAAAACCGTGTATACGGTTCTTTTCGTCGGAAGAGGAATCGGACCTGAAATACGAGCACCTGTACGTTTGGCGGTTTTCACTATCTCATCGCTCGAACGATCCAGCGATGCGTGATCGTATGCTTTCAGTTTTATCCTTATTTTTTGACCTGCCACGTACCTTTCCTCCAGTATTATTCTATAATTTTTGAAACAACACCGGCGCCGATAGTGCGTCCGCCCTCGCGGA
>CAZCDQ010000138.1:0-9499 GCA_964497605.1 uncultured bacterium | reverse complement strand
AAGCATTACCGTCCTCGATTTTTTTTGGTGAGGTAGAGCAAGATACAAAAGTTGTTCGTGAGATTACTCTTTCACCTACTAACGGGGAAATGTCTGTAATACCGAGAGCGACATCTTCATCTCCAGACATTTCGATAGAAATGATGGCAATTGAGGGTGGTTCAAAGTATAAACTTATTGCATCTTTTACTTCTCCAGAAACGAAGATGATAGTCCGTGACAATATACCTGTATATATTAACGGCGACAATGAGCCTGCAATAGAAATTCCGGTATATGCCAGAGTGATTGGAACTCAAAAATAAAAAAATTACCTGTTAAGCTCATTCCACAATTTTTGATTACTAACAATCACATTTCTCACAATTCCGCCGTCCGTGCCTCCACATCCGGCATGTCCGGCAGCTGACGGCTCGGAACCGGCTCGTACCAGAATGTCGCGCTGCTCCAGTCGTTCTGACGTTCGAACAGGCCTCTCTGCTCCAGCCGATCTGCTGAATGGTGATACGGCAATCCTCGTAAAGGCTATCCGGAATAAAATTTCGTATAACGAATAATTTTAGTTGCAAATGTTACGAGTTTTATTTATTATCAATTCATATTATACGAATTACGAATAGAGTAGAAGTGTCCCCAATTCTAACTATTATTAAGGAGAGAAGAATGGCTACCAGCAAATCGAGACGATCGTTCATGAAAAAAAGCACATTGACCACCGCCGGTGCGGCTGCTCTTACGGCTCAAATCGGTTCCGGTCTGACAAAAGCCGTTGAGGCGCAGCCGATGTCCTCGGCACCTGCCGATTTGAGAGTTACCAGAGTCGAGCACGCATATCTTCATGGTCGGCTTTTTGTCCGTGTTTTTACCAACCAGGGTATTGTGGGAACCGGCGAGGGAGTCGATGCGGTTGGGGGCAGCGACGGTTTAATCCAGGGATTTGGCCGTCAGATTGAAAATCAGAATCCGCTTGATGTTCATAAAATCTTTTACGAGATCAGAACGCGGGGTATTTTTGGCGGCGCACAGTCGGGTAAATACATCTCTGTGCTTGGTACGCTTGAATGGGCGCTCTGGGACCTTGCCGGAAAAGCGCTCGGGGTTCCGATGTACCGTCTTTTCGGCGGAAAATTCAGAGACAAATGCCGCGTATACCGTGATTCAGCACATGGAAGCGAACCGAAAGAGGAATGGGCACGCACGATCAGGCAGGCGATTGCCGACGGATGGACCGCGGTCAAATTCGACCTCGACTGGAGAGGTGATCCCGAAAAATTCGATCCGTACAACTGGTCTGCAAGCCCCGGCGAAGTTATGCGGATGGTAGATCAGGTTGCGGCGGCACGTGAGGCGGCTGGTCCGAAACTTGAAATCGCATGCGACATGCACGGCAGGTTCGACAAACCTGCGGCTCACAGTGTAGCAAAAGCGCTCGAGCCGTACAATCTTCTCTGGCTCGAAGAGCCCGTACCTGCGGAAAATTTCGACACTTTAGCTGAAATTGTCCGTGAGACAAGTACCCCGATCTGTGTCGGAGAGAACTCGTTTCTTGCGCATGATTTCAGAAAAATTCTCGAAAAACAGGCTACGGATATCATTATGCCCGATATGCATAAATGCGGCGGTGGCGGCGAATCCCAGCGGATCGCAAACCTTGCCGCACTGTACTATGTTCCTTTTGCGCCGCACTCGCAGGCCTCACCGCTTGGGTCCGCCCACGGCGCGCATGTTACGGCATCAGTGCCGAACCATCTTGTTTCCGAATGGCACTGGGCTAGTAGGCAGGAGCAATGGGATAACTGGGTTATCTCCGATGTTCCCGTCCTTGAAAGAGGTTACTACAACGTTATGGAAAAACCAGGCTGTGGTGTTGAACTCAATGACGATTATGTCAAACAGTTTCTGTCCACCGGTTCGGACGGTTTCTGGGACGTTTAATCGCACGTCTTTCAAAAATACCAATACCCTCCCGTGGAAACGCGGGAGGGTTTTTTTTCTGCATCCGGTAAATAAACGTGTTATACAATTGCAATTCAAACAGAATCATTCGGTTGATTCCGATACGGTTCTTTATTATAATTGGTAATACTATCGGGAATTATGTTATTATGGATATCGAATTGACAGGAGAATAAGAATGAAAAATAATGCATATGTTGCAGTTATTGTTGCTCTTACGGTAATTATTATCACCGCGGGCTGTTCCGCGTTGTTTTCTCAGGGACCGCTGGTGAAAGAGGGCGCAGAACCGGTTAAACTCGCAACCGGTTTCTCATTTACCGAGGGCCCGGTCAGGGACACGGACGGCGGCGTGTTTTTTACCGATGACGGCAACAAGCGGGTCATGAAATGGTATCCGGACGGCAGGGTAGAGGTGTTCCGTGAAAACGTGAACCGCCCGTCCGGACTGAATATCGATCTTGACGGCAACATTCTTGTCGGCGAGAAAGGTAATCACAGCCTGACAAAACTGTACCGTAATGGCCGCCGCGAGGTACTGGCACAGCGGTACAACGGCAAACTTCTCAACGAACCCAACGACGTCTGGGTACTTCCCAACGGCGGTATTTATTTCAGCGATCCCTATTACGGCCCCGAGGGGCAGATGCCGCAGGACGGCAAACATGTATATTATCTCAATCCCTCCCGCGACAAACTCACCCGCGTGACAACCACGGTCGCGCATCCCAACGGCATTATCGGCACTCCGGATGGCAAGACCCTGTATGTGGCTGACAACAGGGGCGACGTACGGACCTGGAGATTCAGCATAAACGACGACGGTACCCTGTCCGATCAGGAGATTTTATGCGAGGAAGGTGCTGACGGCGTTTGCCTTGACGAACGGGAAAATATCTATCTCTGCATGGATAAACTTTACGTTTACAGCAAAAAAGGCGCGCTTGTCGAGACGATCGAGCTTCCCGAACGGCCACACAACCTCTGTTTCATGGGTCCGAATAACGACATACTGTTCATCGCCGCCGGAACGTCAATTTATTCGCTTCAGATGAATGTCAAGGGGATGCACTGAGCGTATCCCCGTATCATTCTCTCCGCATTATTACAACTACCGCATCGACGCCGGTGAGCCGTTCAGTTTCATTGTCTGCACGATGTTTACCATGCCCCGGCTGTTCACACGGAGGATTGTCATGTCGTCGGTGGTATAGTTGCCAACATAAAAGTATTCGCCGTCCGGGCTGAACACGATTCCCTCGGGCATCCCGCCGACCTCGATCTCCTGCACTTTTTCGACATTTTTGCCGTCAATTGAAAGAATAGCGATCTTGCCGTTTTCGTTTGCCGCCCAGGCTGTATTGGGGTTGGCGGCGGCATTCTGCGAGCCGTTAATCAGCACCGATACCGCCATACTGCCGTCCGGGCTGAATGCCAGTCCCTCGGGGCCATCCCCGACGGTGACCCAGTCGATGACATGCGGATGAGCGGCGGTCATGTCGATGACACATACCGGATCGGCATTGCCGTCGTTTCCGCCGGTGATGCCCGCATTATTCACTAAAGCGATATCGCCTTTTGGGGAAATTGCCACATTGTACGGCTCGATCCCCACCGGGATGTTCTCGCTCTCGTCGAAAGTTACCTGCCGGCCGCTGATATGAAGCATGCCGACCATGTTGACTGTCCGCATGGTGAACAGTGCACGTCTGCCGTCCGGCGAGATCGAGACGGCGTCCACCGGAGCGGTTACCGCGATAGTGTCGATGAGTTCGGCGGATTTACCATTGACTGAGACTACCGAAACTGACGGTTCGGCTCGGTTTCCGATGAGGAGCAGTCTGTTATCGGGTGTGAGGTCCATGCCCGAGGGCTGATTTCCGACCGTGATCGACTCGAGATGTTTCGGTCTGCCCTCGAGGTCGATGAGATGGAGTGTGTGACCGGGAACATTGGTCCACGCACCCTCTTTTTGTACCCAGTCCACCGGATTGGCGACCAGCGCAAGTTTCTCGTCGGAGGTGATGATGAGATTTGTCGGCGGGCCGTGCAACGAGTTCATAAGGTCGAGCGTGGCGGTAATCCGCGGTGTCCTCGGACTCGATATATCGAAAATAACGACAGTATCATTTCCCGGTGGATGATTGGTCATAATACCGTCCGGAAACGTGATTTTTTCATCGTACCCGGCAATCATGAGATCGGCGGATGCCGCGTTAGGCAGAGCAAGCGAAAGAATGAGAATAACAAGACAGGCATATTTCGGCATGACATGCTCCCTTTTTATAAGTATGATTTGAGAATGGTCCAGGTTGTCGGCTTTGTTGAAATATCGTATAAATACAGATTCATTTCAAGCGCTTATTTCCTTTACGTTCCCGGCGGAAAGAAAGCGCTTGTTTCGACGAGAGAAAATTGGCATACTTCATTGAATCGGAATATTAACTCAAAAATCTTTTCTGATGGTTTTTAAAACCATTCCAAAACGAAAATCATCATGAAACAACCGATGAGAAATGCGCTTACTGATATTATCGTTATTATTCGCGGCGATTCAGTTGATCCGTCCCAAACGATAATCTACCGGGACAGTAACCAGTCCATTAAGTTTGCGACACATATATCAAAAACGGGGGAGGGACGATGGATACGACGGCGCGAGGGAAATCCGGCGTCAATGCTGCAATCGTGATTTTAGGAGCGTCGGGTGATTTGGCGAAAAGGAAACTGATTCCCGCGCTTGCGAAACTATATGAAAAAAAGCAGATCGACCCGAATTCGGTTATTATCGGCTCGGGACGGACCGTATTCACCTATGCATCGTTCCGCGAACGATTTGGTATATCCGGCGGTTTTTCGAACATGCTTCATTACCATACCGGTATCGCGGGACTAAAAACGTATATCGACTCCCTCGGAACGTTTGACCGTATCGTCTTTTTCATGGCGCTGCCCCCGGAAGTGTACGGAAAATATGCCGCAGAACTGGTGCGCGAGGGTTTTGGCGGCAAAGCGAATTTTATCATCGAAAAGCCGTTCGGATACGATTACAAATCCTCACGCGCATTAAACCGTGAACTCACCGGCTATTTCGACGAACACCGGATTTTCAGGATCGATCATTATCTTGCGAAAGAGGCGGTACAGAATATCCTCGTTTTCCGGTTTGCCAATTCCATTTTTTATCCTGTATGGAACAGTAACTATATAGAATCCATCCAGATCAACGCGTTCGAATCGTTCGGTGTCGAACGCCGCGGCGCCTATTTTGATAACGCTGGAATCATCCGCGACATGATACAAAACCATCTCACTCAGCTCTTATGTCTCATCGCCATGGATTCGCCGGTCAGTCTCGAACCCGCCGATATCCTTTCGCAGAAAATCAATGTGCTGAGAGCGCTGAGAGCGTCAAGCTGCAGACGTTTTCAGTATCGCGGTTACCGTGAGGAGATCGGTGTCGCGCAGGACTCTATGACAGAAACATTTGCCGAAATGAAATTGTATATCGACAATTTTCGGTGGACCGGTATGCCGGTCTATATCCGCGCAGGAAAAGCGCTGAACCGCACCGGTACTGAAATCGGCATCAAATTCAAAACCATACCCAAATTGCTTTTCAATACGGGCGGTACTGTCGCAGCGAATAAAATCATATTCAAAATTCAACCGTCATCGGGTATCGTTGTCGATATCCAGAGTAAAGTGCCGGGGGACAGACTCGAGATCGCACATACTAATATGGCATTCTGCTACCGTGAATCATTCCCAGAGGAAATCCCGGAGGCATATCAGAAGCTGCTCTACGACGCGCTCAGAGGCGACCGGACATTGTTTGTCAGCGCCGAGGAGGCTGAGATCGCCTGGGAAAAGTACGGCCCATTACTGGACAAGGGTGAACTTGGCTATTACGACAAAGGCGATGTGCCGGAACTGTGCTTTGCTGATGACTGGATCGATTTTGAATCGTATGATTCTGTTTGTCGATAATGTTCAGAAAAAATATAATGAAGTATAGACGCGCGAATACGAACAGCAGATTGACCAAATAATGTATGAGCTGTATGAATTGAAAGAGGAGGAAATTGCGATAGTAGAGGGGAAGTAAATGAAATACAACCACAATATTCATCGCGGGGGAAATGGTTTTTGAGACATGGGAATGGTTATCAAAACAATATGGCCACGTAGAATTGGATGAATGGGTGATAATGCCCAATCATTTGCATGGGATTATCGTTATCAACGATGCAGGTTGTTGTAGGGGCAGTTCGCGAACTGCCCCTATTACCAACCGCTTTTGTGCGAACGAAAATGAATATTTAACCGGACAGTTCAGATAAAAAACAATATTCGGTTATAAAGTTAAGTCAGCAACGGCTGTTATTCCACCCTCACCCCCCGTCCCTCCTCTCCCGCCGGCGGGAGAGGGGGAGCTGCAATACTGACAATCTGCCCCTCTCCTTTTAAGGAGAGGGAATGAAAGGGTGAGGTCGTCTGTAGCTTCCAGGATTTCAAGCTTATTTAACTGGCTAACCTTAATAATTAAAGTGCTTATAAAGCTAACTTCGCACAGCAATAAATACGGTATGATTTTAAAATACAAAACCTAATATTTTGTGGTTAGCGGTTCTAACTTTATAAGCAATAAAACAATATATTCCAAAACAGGAGGCGTATGATGCCCGAATATCCCTCGCGACGATCGTTTTTCGGCGCTGCCGCGGCGGGAGGCGCGATGGCGGCAACACAACGTAACGCACAGGCGCAGCGAAGACGGTACAAACGGTCGAGCCCGTCCTCGACCGAACTCATGGAGATCGGCATGATTACAACCGGCGGCTATTCCCATGCGGATGTGTGGGCGCGGTGCATGAATCCTCCGATAGAGGCGCGCAGCGGCGATTTCCTTCCGCGGACGACCGGCATGGTGGTGACCATGGCATGGGATCCGAATCCGGAATATGCGGCATCATTTGCGAAACGGTTCGATGTGAAGATTGCAAAAAATTTCGACGATATGGTTGGTAAGGTGGACGGTGTTATCACGTCCGATTACGATGTCGCGGGATGGCTGCCGCAGCTCACGAAACCGTATCTCGAGGCGGGGATACCGTTTCTGATCGAACGCCCAATGGCGCTTTCCATGAAAGAGGCGCATGAGATTATCGAGCGGTCGAAGACGTTCGATGCGCCGATCTATGTCCCTTCGGCGTTCGAAACGCGGCTTGAAACGATCAGAACGCGGGCGCGGCTGAGAAAGCTTATCGAGGGCGGGGCGCGTATTCACGGTGTTCTGGCGAGTCAGGGGGCGAACGACTATCCGGCGCACGGCACCCACGGGATTTACCGTCTGCACCATATCCTTGAACCCGATGTAAAAGCGGTAAGCCTTCAGACAGAAAGTTGGTGGGGCGCGAAAGGGCTTATGAGCTGGCAATGCGCACAGGAAAACGGGCCGGATTATTATGTCGCGCTGCAGCTTATCAACGAATGCAGGACGCAGATTTTCACGACCGCCGGAACACTTGAGGAATTTATCGATCTGATTACGCCTGAGCAGGATTTTTACACGCGCAATAAATGGCATAATTATCCCAATATGTTCGAATTCGCAAAAATGGTCGAAACCCGGAAAATGCCGCAGTCCCACGATAAAATCCTGTCAAAGACGCGGACGCTTTTGACTGGATGGTATTCCCATCTCGAGAAGGACGGCGAGATGGTTACATGCGCCGATCTTCCCGCAGACTGGCGGGCGCCCGACCGTTTTCCGGGAAGCATACCGGTACAGATACCGCCTCACCGCGATCCCCGGGAGCTGGATGCGATTTTCGGCTGATGGCGCAGGTAACCGTTCAGCTTTTCTCTTTATGTGAGCGGACTATTACAGAAGGAAAATATTTATGAGCAGACTGCACCATATCCATATTTTTGCGGTACCGTTTTTAATGATATTACTGTCGCTTCCGTTTACCGCAGCCGGAGAAGCGTTACTGTCGGAAACGCCTGAATCAGCCGGTTTTTCCTCTGAACGGATGAAACGTATCGATGCGGCGGTAAACGCTGAAATCGCGCGAGAACTCATCCCCGGCGCGGTTACGCTGGTTGCCCGTCACGGCCGGATTGTGCATGTCGGCGAATACGGTTATATGGATCGGGAGCGCGGAATACCGATGCGCCGCGACGCATTATTCAGGATTGCCTCGATGACCAAACCGGTGACAAGTCTTGCGGCGCTTATTCTGTTCGAGGAGGGGCATTTTCTGCTTACCGACCCGGTTTCGAAATTCATACCCGAATTCAAGAACATGACTGTGCTTGTTCCCGAGTCAGGCAGCGGAAATTATTCAATTGTGCCCGCAAAACGCGAGATTACCATCCGACACCTCCTCAGCCATACCGCCGGACTCATCTACGGCGGAGGCGGTCCCCTCGGAAAGCTGTATGCTGACGCCCGCATCGGAGAGTTTCAGAAACCCCCATATCCGATCCGCGAGCTTGTGATGGCGTTGGCGGAACTTCCTCTTGCGTACCATCCGGGAGAGAATTTTCGGTACAGTCTTTAGGACGATGTTCTCGGCTATCTTATCGAGATTGTGACCGGGATGCCATTCGACAAATTTCTCGAAGAACGATTGTTTGACCCGCTCGGCATGAACGACACCGCATTTTACCTGACCGAAGAGCAAAAGTCGCGGCTGACGGTCTTGTATAATGTAAAATCCGATGGAGGGCTTGAACAGTCTGAGGGTATCGAACGCGATCATGCCGCTCCCGCAGAGCGCCGCCATTTTGCGGGCGGACGCGGGTTGTATTCGACCGTGGACGATTACGCCCGGTTCTGCCAAATGCTTCTGAACGGCGGTGAGCTGGACGGTGTCAGGATTGTAAGCCGTAAAACCGTGGATATCCTGTCGACAAATGCGGTAGGAGACATCGATCCCCATCTCGGCGAGGGCGGCGACAAATGGGGTTACGGTGTTAGCGTCCGGACGAAAAGAATCGCCGACAACGAACTCATTTCCACCGGAAGCTATATGAAAACGGGCGCGTGGAGCACCTATTTCTGGATCGATCCTGCCGAGGATATGTTCGGCATTTTTTTGACACAGATTCGGCCGATGAATCCCGAAACGTATTTTCTATTCAGCACGGCGGTTATGCAGGCGCTTGAATAAATGTAACGGGCTGCCTTTGATTCTCAACCATTATTTGCGTTAAAAAAACTTCCGGGAAGTATTATTCAATGAGAGCGGTTGATTGCCAAATCCGCCAATGTAAACGATTACATTTCTTTTTTTCGGTCACATATACCGAATATTCCGCGAAAAGTCTTGATTTTCCACAAATTTTATAATATTTTTCCTAATCTGGTGGATCCGCGCAGTGCCCCCAGAACTACTACATGGCGGATAAAATAACTTTTATGATATACCCGTAAGGGTGCAGTTACCATTATCAATAATCCTCAAGGAGGAACCATTCAAATGAAGAAAAATCGTATGAATCGCAGAACGTTTTTCACCACATCAACGAAAGC
>CAZCDQ010000137.1:0-9502 GCA_964497605.1 uncultured bacterium | reverse complement strand
GACCGTCGCCGATACAGCAAACGATCAATTTTGAAAATGATCAAAATACTGAAACTTAAATTGTAATATCAAACTCCATACTTGCTCTCTGTGTTGTATGTTTAAGTGTCCCATAGGACTGCCCCAGCGGATTATTATCTGCGGAATCATTTCATCTGTGTCAATCTGCGGTTCAGACATTCTTTTTCTCAGCGTCTTCTGCGTCCTCTGCGTTGAAATAAATCAAATAAAAAAAGGGCATCCCGCTTGAACGGAACGCCCTTTTTGATACATCTTATATCTGTCTTACTTGGTTTTCGCCTCGATTGTGCTTAACAGTGTCTCGAAATTAATCGGTTTCTGGAATACACCGTCTAGACCGAGATCTTTGTAATTCACATTCATGGTCAGCGAATCTCCGACCGACGACAGCATGTAAACCGGCGCCGTATTATTGAGGAGCTTCAGCTCTTTCGCAAAATTTCGGCCTGCGTCTACAACCTCCATCATCATATCAACAATAATGAAATCTGGCTGCTCTTTTTTGTAGATTTTGAGCCCGTCTTCGGCGGTCGCTGCTTCAACCATGATATAGTCGTTTTTCTCAAGGACAAGACGAAGTGCATTGAGAACATCCGCATCGTCATCGATACATAATATTACTTTCTTACCGTCTTTCATGTTGTATCCTTTTCATCGCGGGTTTATAAGTAAACCGTGTTTATATTGATCCATGAACGTATCGTATTCCTGCTCGGCGCGGTGGAACGTTTTCGATGTGAGAAGCGATTTCAGGAATGCGACCGCCTGTTCGAGGTTTGCGGCCGCTTTCTCAGTCATCCTTTCGGTGAACATCTCGAACGAATATCCGCGGATACCGACAATATAACCCTCAGCCTGAGCAGAAAACAAATCTTCCGCAAGTCCGAGAACTGCCGCCGGTTCGACTGAATGAGAGCTAAAACTTTCCTGGCGAACAGGGGCGAGCCGTGTAAAACTGAACGGCTCGGCACCGTCGATAGCTGCGTCGACGAACACAACATACCGGCACTCCGCGACCGCTGCGGAATCCTCAACCGTCAATTGATAATTCGAATCAACCGTTACATCGTCAATCGCAAGTTTCTCGATCGCTTCCGCAGCCGCGGGTCCGAGTCCGTCGTCCTCCCGCATGGGATTGCCGAATCCGTAAAGCAGGGTTATGTCGCGTAAGTCCGCTGTCAATTCCGGCTCTTTCTGTCGATAAGATTGTCTTTGCTGTCGCGTAATTCGACAGTGAGCGGCATTCTGCCCATTGCATGAGTCGCACAGGACAGGCAAGGATCATAAGCGCGAATCGCTACTTCGATATGATTCAGCAGACCTTCGGTGATCTCTTTTCCGGATAGATATTCGTTCGCAACGCCCTGAACAGCCAGATTCATCGGCTCGTTGTTATTCGTGGTTGAAACGATCAGATTTGCCATTTCGATCTGGTCGTTTTTGTTGACGCGGTAGTGATGGAACAACGTGCCGCGCGGGGCTTCTAAAAGGCCGACGCCTTCTTCACGGCGTTCACCCGTGACAACAAGATCGGTACCCTGCAGATCTTTGTCGTGCAGGAGTTCTTTGATTTTTTCAACTGAATGAAGCGTCTCAATCATCCGTGCCCAGTGATAGGCCATGGTGATGTTGTTCGGTTTGTTATCTGTCACCGCCATGAATTCCTTGCGGGCAGCCTCAGCTTCCGGTGTGTCGATGAAATCACAGGCGTTGACACGTGCAAGCGGCCCGACACGATACCAGCCTTTTTCAGGTCCGATCGATTTGAGGAATGGGAACTTCATGTACGACCAGGGACGCACTTCCTCGGCGATGTATTCGAGATAATCCTGGTAATCGATATCGTCGAGAATCTTGTTGCCTTCCGCATCGATGGAGCGCAGTCTTCCGTGATAAATATCCATAGCGCCGTCCTCGCGGACAAGAGCGGTATGGTTGGAATCGAACGATCCGAACGGTGCGAGTTTTTCGAGATGCTCGACAGTGTAATCTTTGGCGATTTTAAGCGCGCCGCGGGCCCATTCAATCATCTGGTCGATATCTTTGAGCAGAAAATCGCGCTCCTCGATAGAGAGATTTTTGTTGATACCGCCAGGAATCGCGCCGGTACCGTGGATTTTCTTACCGGCGGTCACTTTGATGACCTCTTGGCCGAATTTACGCATCATTACACCTTGAACTGCAAGGTCAGGGAATTTTTTAGCCACACCGATGACATTTCTGATCGCGGGGTCGGCGTCGAACCCAAACAGCAGATCCGGTGACACAAGATGGAAAAAATGAAGAGTGTGGGACTGGAAAAACTGGCCGTAATGCATAAGACGGCGCATTTTTTCAGCAGTCGGAGTGAGTTCGTCTGCGCCGACAATGACATCCATCGCTTTAGCGGCGGCGAGATGATGGCTGACCGGGCAAATGCCGCAAAGACGCTGAACGAGTACCGGCGCTTCCCAATAGGGACGTCCCTGAACGAAACGCTCGAAGCCGCGGAACTCAACAATGTGAAGCCGTGCCTGCGTAACCTGATCGTTGTCGTCAAGCAGGATGGTAACCTTACCGTGTCCCTCGACACGAGTTACCGGCTCAATTACGATTTTCTTGGATTTTTCTGTTGTTGTTGCCATATATTTTCTCCTAAACGTTCATCAGTCATATTTAATAAGTTCATACGGGAGATCGATCGGTTTATTGTTCAAAAGTGCGACCAGTGTTTCCCATATGGTATCCGCGGACGGTGGACAGCCGGGAATATGATAGTCGATCTTCACCACTTCATGGCATGGATACACTTTATCCAAAAGCAGCGGAATATCCGGATCGTTAGGAATCTCCCCGGAGGGATTGTGTACCGAAGGTCCGTTCAGGTAGGCCTCATCAAGACATTCCTTGAGCGGAATCGGATTGCGCAGGGCGGGAAGGCCTCCCATCGTTGCGCAGTCTCCGAGGGAAATGAGAATATCGCAGTGTTTGCGAAAATCCTGAAGAACGCGGACATTTTCCTCGTTTGCACATCCGCCCTCAACCAATCCGACAAGACACCGTCCGGTGAATTCTTTGATATCGTCAATCGGGGACTTGTCGAAATCGACAAGTTCGATTAGCTTCAGAATCCGGTCGTCGATATCAAGCAACGACATATGACATCCAAAACAACCTGCGAGTGAAGTTGTTGCAATTTTCGGTTTATCCATCTATTTACTCCTGTTATATTCGTATACGTTGAATGTGCAATTATTTTGTACCCTTTGACTCGATATCCGAACCGATGGGCTCGTGGTCATACATACGCTGTCCGACCGGAACCTTGAATCCGCCATCTTTGCGAAGGATCGCACCGACAGGACAGATGTTGACCGCTTTGTCGGTGATATCGAGATCGGTATCAGCCAGCCTCGCAGATGCATTGACAGCAATTCTTTTATTCACACCCCGTCCGACGAACTGAAATACATTTTTACCGTCAAGATCGCGTGAAGCGCGGACACAGCGTGCACACAGGATGCATCTGTTGCGGTCAATGTAAATATCCGGATGGGATGCGTCCACCTCGCGGTAGGGATACTGATATTTCAACGTCGGGGCGGAAATACCGAGACGGTATGCCATCGCCTGAAGTTCGCAGTTGCCGCTTTTGTCACATGACGGGCATAAATGATTTCCCTCGACAAAGAGCATCTCAATAATCCTTCGGCGGATATTCAAAAGTTTTTCAGTATTGTTTTCGACGATGATTCCCTCGCTGACAGGCTGAATACAAGCTGCCTGAGGGCGTCCGTTGACCAACACCGTACATACTCTGCAACTGCCGAATGCACAGAGACCGTCTTTCGAGCACAAGCGGGGAATGTAAATGCCCGCATCGTCTGCCGCCTGAAGGATTGACTGGTTGCTTTTGGCTTTAACCTCAACACCGTCTATTGTAAAAGTAATTGTATCGCTCATTTCCGTTCCTTTTTATTGTGAGAAATGTACTGATTTTCTACCGGTAATCTCTTCAGATACTTTCAATACCTCATTGATATCGAATGACGGCTGGAAACCATCCGGATCCTCTTTAACAAGCTCATCGTAAAAGCTTCTGAAATTCTTCAGCGTTGTCAATATCGGATTCGGGGAGGTTTGGCCAAGTCCGCATCTGCTTGCAATCTTGACAACATTGCCGATTTCCTCGAGCATTTCGATATCGGACGGAGAACCTTTACCGTTGATTATATTCGAAAGTGTTTGTTTTAATAGAACATTGCCGACACGGCAGGGTGTGCAGTATCCGCAGCTTTCCTCGATAAAAAAGTCCATGAAATACTCGGCAATTTCGAGAATGTTCCGCTCCGGGCCGAATATCATGATCGATCCGCCGGTGGAGAGATCGTCAAAATCGATCGTTCTGTCGAATTCGTCCTGACCGATCATCTGGCCGGAAGGACCGCCGATCTGAACCGCAACTGCATTTGCTGCACCAACTTCTTTGAGGAGTTCGCGGATGGTAACTCCAAACGGATATTCGTAAACGCCCGGACTCTGGCAATCGCCGGAAACACTGAGCAGTTTCGTGCCGGCTGTGCCTTTCGTACCCATTTTGTCAAACCACGCCGCCCCTTTATCGAGAATACGCGGAACACAGCAGAGGGTTTCAACGTTGTTGACACTTGTCGGATTTTCAAGATATCCTTTTTGTGCGGGGAAAGGAGGACGGTTTTTCGGATCGCCGCGGAATCCCTCACAGGAGCTGATAAGCGCTGTTTCCTCGCCGCATACATATGCGCCGGCACCCATTTGGATGCGGATATCAAAATCGAAACCGTCTTTTCCCGCAACGTTCTTGCCGAGCGAATTACACTGACGGCGCTGTTCAAGTATGCATTCAAGGTACGGAAGAAGATACGCATATTCACCGCGGAGATAAAGAATGCCCTGTGTCGCGCTGATAGCATATCCGGCAATTGTCATCCCCTCAAAGAGCAGGTCTGCGCATTCGGTCAGAATCACTCTGTCCTTGAATGTGCCGGGTTCACCTTCGTCCGCATTGCAGATGATATATTTTTCGTCACCATCCGCAGAACGGGTAAATTCCCATTTGAGACCGGTTGGGAATCCAGCCCCGCCCCTTCCGCGAAGCCGGGCCGTTTTTATTTCATTAATAACCTCGACCGGGCTCATGGCAAGCGCTTTTTCAAGCCCTGCATTATGTTTATAATCGGAAAACGAGAATATGACGTCATCGGTTCTTCTGATATTGTTATTGACCATGGACTTGACGAGTTCATTGGAATTGTTGCCGTCGCCAAGACGGAATTTGAAATCCTCGGGTGCAACACCGTCTTTCAGCATTTTGACAATCCGGCGGACTTTATCGCTGCCGAGATTTGTAACGATGACATCGTTTATAAGTGCAGCGGGGCTTTGGTCGCTCATGCCGATACAAGGAGTGTATTCGAGAGTGATTTTCCCGTCTTTTGTGGTTTCTCCGAAACCGATGCCCAGCTCCTCAGAGAATACCTGTGCGACATGATCGCCGCCGTTCATTCTGTCGATAATATCGTTGCAGACTCTGATAACAATTTCGCCTTTCGGCGTTTCAGAGAGAAACGAATAAAACGATATCAGACTTTCAACCTCAACGCGGGGTGTTGAAATTTCCTGCGCAATAAGATCGATTGATTCGTCTGAAACGCAACCAAATTCTTTCTGCACGGCAATCGCGATATCCATTAACCGCGTCTTGTCGTTACCAAATTTCGTACAGATTTCTTTGATTGACGCTGATGGTTTTTCAGTCATGTACCACCTCGAGTTTAATATGTAGATTGTTTTTGAGAAATGATAAAAATTGTTAAAATACTATGTCTTTTATCGTGCAGATGAAAAGAAAATCATAGTGAAGCGATAATCTAATTGTTAGATTGGTAATATACGAATTTCGCACTGCATGTGCAAGTTTAAAAAACGGTTTAAATACAATATTTTTAGGGATTATGTTACGCGCGGGGGTGATGTTCTTTGTGCACTTGTTTTATGTATTCGCGGTCAATGTGAGTGTATACCTGCGTCGTTGAAATAAACGCATGTCCCAGCAGTTCCTGAACGATCCTGAGGTCGGCGCCTCCCTCCAGGAGATGTGTAGCGAACGAATGTCTGAGCGTATGCGGTGACGTGTGCTTTGTGATGCCAGCCTTTATCACATGTTTTTGCAGTATTTTCCAAAAACCCATCCTGCTGAGCGGTCTTCCGCGGTTGTTGAGAAACAGGACATCTTTCGAATTAATTCCGGCAAGAACGGGTCGCGATCCGCTAAGATAAGCCCGAACTTTCTTTTTAGCGATTTCTCCAAACGGAACAATTCGCTCTTTTAAACCTTTTCCGGTAAAACGGACAATATTTTCCTCGAGCAGGACATCCTTGATTCCGACTGTAATAAGCTCCGAAACTCGCGAGCCGGTCGCATAGGCAAATTCAAGCATTGCTTTGTCACGTATACCAAGCGGTGTTGAGGCATCGGGAGATTCAACCAGTGCGACAATCTCGTCGACACCAAGCACGTCAGGCAGTTTACGCCGTGAGGCCGAGACTTGTATCGTTTCGGTCGGATCGTTATCAGTGATGTTTTCACTGAGCAGGAATCGGTGGTACGATTTTACCGATGCGATATTTCTTGATATGCTGTTTTTTGAGAGATTTTCTTTGTGCAGGTGTTCGATAAAATCGACGACAATCCCTTTTTGCACCTCTAAGGGGGAATCAATACGGTTCAATTTCAAAAACGATATATACCGATCAACATCATGAAGATATGCCTCGACTGTATTTGGGCTTAGCCCCAATTCGACATCGAGGTAATAGACGTAGTTCGTTACAGTAAAATGCTTGTGCATGATATGTTGTCATTTCTGCATAAACTGGTTGTGCTGTTTTTCGAATCCGATCGTTGTCGTCTCGCCGTGGCCGGGATAGACGATTACCTGATCTTCCATGGGCATAAACGTATCCTCAAGCGATTGCCTGAGCATTCCATAATCGCCGCCGGGAAGGTCCCACCGTCCGACCGACATTTGAAACAGCATGTCGCCGCCGAGGACAAATTCGCCATCAGACACGAGCGACACCCCGCCCGGCGAATGTCCCGGCGTATGAAAAACCGTGAGCGCAGACTCACCGAAAGAGACGATGTCCCCGCCACTGATAAGTTTATACGGACTGCTCACTGTCAAACTGCCGCCGATCATAAATGCGCCGTTTAGTCCGGAATCGGTCAGCATGGCTGCGTCAAGCTCATGAATGCGGACCGGGATGTCGGCAATACCGACAATGTCATCCACAGCCGCGATATGATCGAAATGACCGTGCGTCAGCAGCACCGCCTCAGGGGGATACTCCTCGATACGGTTCATAAGCTGCTGCGATACACCGCCGGGATCTACAAGAACCGATTTGTGTGTTTTTTCGCAGACGACGAGATATGAATTGGTCTGAAGCGGCCCGACGACGAATTTAATAACGTTCATGCAATCTCCCGGAATGACATTAATTTTAATATCTATTGGTTTGAATGTTTTATGTAAATTCCCCAAACGAATGGGGGAGCTGTAGGCAGTATTCCCGCAGCCGTTCTTTCATATTATTGAGTACCGCGGCATATTTTGGATTTCCCGCGAGATTGCGTTGTTCGTCCGGATCGATTTCAAGATCGTAAAGCTGATCGTAATCGAAATATGCGGGATAATCCCTATCTGCCCAATACCGCGTATCGATAGTGTTTCGTGAACCGTTCATCTGGAATTCTGTCCGGTTTTTTGATGTGATCTGTTCAAAGATTTCCGGGGAATAACGGATTGCAATATATTTCCATCTTTTCGTAGCCACAGCGCGGCCGAACCCCTGTTCCATATATACGGAATCCCGAAGCGGAGAGTTTCGCTTTTCGAACAGCGGTGCAATGCTGAGACCATCCAGCGGCATATCAACAGGCGGTGAGATACCGCAGAGATCGAACATGGTCGCCGCCCAGTCGATGTTAGAAACAAATTCACCTGAAACCGTTCCCGCGGGAACCCTACCTGGCCAGCGGATGATTCCGGAAAGCCTGAGACCGGCGTCATAAAGGGAGTTTTTCCCACGAACGCCGTTATCGCTTGCAAGGATAACGATGGTATCTTCAGCGATGCTGTGATCGTCAAGGCGTTTCAATATAGCGCCGACCGCATCGTCGACCCATGTCATGCAGACCGTACCCATTTTTTTTTCTTCGAGAAACGCAGGATCGTCATGTTCAACAAACATTCCTGCTGCTGCACAACGATCGAGCACACTCTGCCGCGAGGGCTGAACGTCCGGCACCTTTTCAAGATATCCTTTCGGTGTTATCCGCGGGTCTGCTCGAAGCGAATCGAGGGGATCGGGCAGGTCGGGTACGTGGGGCACTGTAGTATTGAAATACAGATAAAAAGGCCTGTCTTTGTTCTGGTCGATAAAATCAAGCGCGCCGGCGGTGATCCATTCCTGATTATGGTGCTGAAGCCGTCTCGGGAGCGGTATATCGAATATATTGCCTGCATATATACTTTCGGCGTAATCGAATCCGGACGTTTCACGGATATGATTACAGATGCTCTCGTAATTTCGCTCGAGTTTCGCTTTCAGTTCGGGATGCTGAGGCCATTTATCGCTATGGCCCGGAAACTGTTCGAGCCGCGGACCGCCGATATGCCATTTGCCGACAACACCGGTTGCATAGCCGTTGCGGTGCATGACCGTCGCAGTATTTTCTTCGCCGGGAATGAGTGTGGTGTTCCAGGTGATATTAGCCGGCGTTCCGGGCGGCTGCTGGCGCTGAAGATTTGGAGACCGTGATGGATATTTACCGGTTACGATACTATATCTGCTCGGGGTACAAACGGAACAGCAGAGGTAGTATCTGTCGAATTTCATGCCGTCGCGGGCGAGGCTATCCATATGCGGCGTAACGACATTGCCGCCGTAACAGCCGATCTGGTATTGTGCCATATCGTCGATATGCAGAATAATTACATTCGGCCGTTTGCGGGTTTCGGTGCGGGCATTCTGAGCGTTGCCTGCAATCATTGCGCCGATGCCTGCACCTGCGCCGGTTTCGAGAAACGAACGTCTGCTGAGATTTTCCGATACCATAACTGTCTCCAATATGAATGTACTGCGTTTTCTTACAGTATGATAGTAAGCCGTATATATCACGGTAACAACATATTATACGGGAAGTGGTGTGTCGATGATAATTAGTTGCTGTTCCTGATAATGTTATTAGAAACTAATACATTCAGACACTTTGGGCAAGGTAAATCATTTCGGCTATTCCGGTTGTAGAATCATTCGCTAATTCATTTGAAATGGGGGATTGTTTTTTGAGTTAGTATTGTATTATATTGAAACAGTTGAAGAATCCACAATAAATAAATATTTAACTCAACTTTCGGACTTGTGTTAACGCATTACACTACAATTAGATAACGCA
>CAZCDQ010000136.1:0-9544 GCA_964497605.1 uncultured bacterium | reverse complement strand
GAGCCCAAGAGAATCAAAGAATTTCTTTGGGTACGCCTCATTCATATTCGATGCACCTGAGTTCCAACACGGACCACGTCCGTTAGTAGCCGACAGCCATGCACGTTCCTCTGAAAACCCTCGCTTCATCAGGTTTTTGGCGCGGGTAAAGGTATTTTTGGCTCACCCGACTAAAGCGTACTTTGTTTCATAGACGGTCAACCGCACTTTTTATTACGGTTCACCTTGATCTTCAACCGTTTTAACAGGAATCGGGTAATGCTCGTCAAGGTACGTTCTCCGGCACGTTTGGATTTTACATAAATATTGCGATCGTCATCATAACAGCAGAACCAATGACCTTGCCTTTCCAGTTCGTTATCCAGGTCGTCCAACAGTATATTAAACAGCAGCGGGGACAGTGGTCCGCCTTGCGGCGTGCATTCAGTACGTGGTGATACCACTCCTCCTTCCATGGTTCCCGCTTCGAGATACCGTTGTATAAGTCTGAGCACCCGTTTGTCCTTGATCTTACGAGCTATCCGTAACATCAATATATCATGGGTCCACACGGTCAAAGAACTTTTCCAGATCGATGTCCACCACTCACCGACGTCCGGCTAACAGTTCCCTTTGTCAGGCCTGAAGATGACTTACACCTCAAAGTCATCGAAAGATCGCGCTTTTTTTCCCCTATAATAAAAATATCGACAAACGAGAAATACGTGCTCCAATCAACTGATGATCGATTCTAGTGTCTTCGACCAAATCTCATATATTTCACGGTAGGCACGTTTTATATGCACTTCCGGCTCTATGACCGCTTTCGTTTCAAGGCCTTCAAACGCCTCGCCGGCTGTTGCATAGATTCCCGCGCCGATGCCAGCGCCGCGTGCGGCACCTTGCGAACCGTCAGTATTGAAAAGTTCAACAGTTGAACCGGTAACATTAGCAAACGCCTCCCTGAAAATCGGACTCAAGAACATGTTTGCGTTACCTGCTCTAACCGTAGATATATCAACACCCATTTCACGGATAATCTCCAGGCCGTAATTCAGTGCGAAAACAATCCCCTCCTGCGCACCGCGAAGAAGATGACTGCGAGTATGGACATTGAAATTCAAATTATGAAATGAAGCGCCGATATCACGATTCTCGAGTGTTCGTTCTGCTCCGTTTCCAAATGGTATAACAATAAGGCCGTCCGAACCTATTCTGATGCTCGATGCCGCTTCGTTCATTTCCTCATATGCCGCACCTGTTCTCATGACATTGTGTTTCAGCCAGCTATTCATAATACCGGTACCATTCACACACTGAAGAATGCCGTATACTGGCTTTTCGTTGGTATGATTGACATGAACGAACGTATTCACGCGCGATTGGGGATCGTAATTAATTTTATCGCCGACACCGTATACAACGCCCGAGGTCCCTGCAGTAGCGGCAATCTCACCGGGATTCAGTACATTCAGTGAAAGTGCATTATTTGGCTGATCGCCAGCACGATATGCGATTTTCACCCCGGAGTTAAGCCCCAGCTCGGCGGCGGCGGCACTGGTAAGTTCACCCTGTACCGAAAAAGTCTGCACTACCTCGGGGATTTTATCGGGCAAGATACCATAATACTCCAGAAGCTCGTCAGCGCGCGCCTGATGTTTGAAATTCCACATGATTCCCTCGGAAAGTCCCGATGTTGTTGTCCTGATCTCGCCGGAGAGTTTCATCGCTATATAATCTCCGGGAAGCATCGCTTTATAGATTTTCGCATATATTTCAGGCTCATTATCCATGACCCATTTTAGTTTCGAGGCGGTGAAATTCCCCGGCGAATTGAGAAAGTTCGTAAGACATGTCTCGTTACCGATATCTTTAAATGCCCTGTCGCCGATATCAACAGCCCGTGAGTCGCACCAGATGATTGAAGGCCGCAAAACATTCTGATTCTTGTCGACAATCACCAATCCATGCATTTGATATGAAATTCCGATCGCCTCGATGCCCGAAACATCGATGTTGCTTTCGGCTATCACTTTCGATGTTGCAATTTTGAGATGTTTCCACCAGACCTCAGGATGCTGCTCAGCCCACCCTGGTTTGACTGCTGTAATTTCCAATTCTGTCGTGGGAGAACTCGCCGAAAAAACGCTTTTTCCGCTGTCGGCATCGAGCAAAGTGGCTTTAATTGAGGAACTGCCGATATCATATCCGAGTAGATACATAATATTAACGCTCCAATTTATGATAATGTCTTTTCGGTACAGTCTTTGTAATATAAACAGAAAAATCAGTTTGGCGGAAAAACTCGGCACATTCACGGGCAATGCCATTGTCGGTAAAGATTCCGACGATCGAGGAACCGCTTCCGGTCATAATGGACGCATCCGCACCGTGCGTAACCATGTCGTATTTTAATTTCTTCAACACAGGATATTCTTCGAAAACCGATGGTTCAAAATCGTTAGCGAGGCTTGAAAAGAACCCATCGACATCGAGTGTTCCGTTCAGAAGATCCTCGGTCATTGCTTTGTATACGGAACAATCGTTTCCAACATTCCGCAGACTTCGGTATGCCCACGCGGTTGAAACCGCAATTCCGGGATATACAACAATATAAGTGAATTCGAACGGCCACGGCGCATCGGTCATAACCTCTCCCCTGCCATTCACAACTGATGTTCCACCATAAAGCATGAACGGGACATCCGATCCCAGCACAGCGGCATGATTGTGGAGCTCGTGTTCGTTCAACCCCAACCGGTGCACTCTATTAAGTATGCGAAGCGCTGCAGCAGCATCGGCCGATCCGCCGCCAAGTCCTGCGCCTAAGGGAATGTTTTTTTTAAGAGAGAAATGCGCTTTCGGGAAATTGGTTGCGATTCGTTGTTGTGCTTTTAGCAGGAGATTGCTATTATCTGTCGGGACGTCGGGATTATTGCACGTTATACCGGGAGTGCCAGAGGGAGATATACACAACTCGTCATACAGCGAAATTGTTTGAAATATTGACAAAATGTCGTGATATCCGTCGCTTCGCCGCGAGATAACTTTCAGTCCGAGATTAATTTTTGCGGGCGCTTTTTCGAGAAAGTCGATATCAGTCAAAATGAATCCTCAACTGACTAATGAGATGAGATTTGTCCGCAATTCCGCCGGTGACAGATTCTGAATTAGTTTGCCCTCGACTGCAAGTGATATTGAGCTTGTTTCCTCACTGACAATCACCGATATCGCGTCCGTTTCTTCAGTGATTCCGAGACCAGCACGGTGGCGCGATCCGAGATTGCGGTCTATTTTCTCCGATTCTGAGAGCGGTAGCAGACAATTCGCCGCAACAATTCGGTCACCTCTTATTACGACGGCAAGATCGTGAAGCGGAGAATTCGGCGTAAATATGGTGAGTAGAAGTTGGTATGTAACCTCGGAATTGATTGGCGAGCCGCTGTTTACAACTATGCCAAGCTGGGTTTCACGTGTTATCACCATAAGCGCACCGTATTTTTTTTCAGAAAGAACGCGGGCGGCAGTTACAATCTCGTCTATGGAATGCTGTTCAGTTTGACGTGATAGCAGCGTAAAAGTCCGCCATGTCCCTATCTGAATCAAAAGCCTTCTGAGTTCAGGCGCAAATATAACAACAATCGAAATAAGCCATACGCTTTTAAAAAACTGCATGAGTGCGGCAAGCGCCTGCAGATTAGCCCATGTCGCAAGCAAAGATGCAGCAACAAGTACAATAAGCCCGATAATAAGCTGCATTGCCCGTGTGTCTTTAATGCGGAGGTATATGCCGTAAAAAATGACCGAAACAATCGCAATGTCTAGGATATCGATAATGTTTATGGGGAAAAAGCCGATTTTGAATTCCATATCTATCCCTTTATCGCAAAAGAAACCTCACATACCTGTTTCATCGCTTTGACATTGTGAACCCGATGAATAGTCACTCCCTGAGACACACAATGCGCAACGACTGCGGCGGTTCCCCACGACCGATCTTCGACCGTTGCGCCTGTAATTGTGCTTATCATGCTTTTATTCGAGGCACCTGTAAGAATCGGGTAACCAAGTTCACGGAATCGTCCGATATGACGAAGTAATGTCAGATTGTGATCAACCCTTTTCCCGAATCCGATCCCCGGATCGATTATGATATTTTCTTTCTTAATTCCCGCATCGACAGCATATTTTACACGTTTTCGCAGAAATTCGCATACTTCTTTGAAAACATCATTATACTGTGGATTATTCTGCATTGTCAACGGATTACCGAGCATGTGCATCAGTACAGCGTATGCGCCCGTTTCAGCGGCGACTAAAGCCATATCTATGTCGAACCGAAGCGCGGAAATGTCGTTTATGATCGATGCGCCAGCAGCCACCGCTTGTTTCGCCACGTTCGATTTATAAGTATCGATGGATATATGGCATTGGATTCTTTCCGCAATTTCCTCGATAATCGGAAGCACACGGTCAAGTTCTTCAGTTTCTGCAACAGGCTCCGCGCCGGGTCGTGACGATTCACCGCCAATATCTATAATATCGGCGCCGTTTTCAGCCATCTCAAAAACACGATCGATTGCCGATGATCTGTCAAAGTATCTTCCGCCGTCATAAAAAGAATCCGGTGTGACATTAAGAATACCCATGATAACCGGCCGTCCCGTAGGCCTTAACAAATGATCGAGCGATTGTTTATTCATAGTTACTTCGTGTGGAGAATGTTATTTTTTCAAAATCAAGCTGTATGCCTCGGCCCGGGAAGCTTCCTGGCGAAGCAATCCGCGGATCGCTGAGGTCATCACTTTCGAACCCGATTTTTTTACTCCTCTGATTGTCATGCACATGTGCTCTGCCTCCATAACCACCATTACACCTTTCGGTTTGATGGCCTTAATGACATAATCGGCGATCTCAGTCGTCATACGCTCCTGAAGCTGCGGGCGTTTTGAGAGTACATCCACAATTCTTGCAAGCGAAGAAAATCCGGCAATTTTGTCGCTGTCAGGTATATACACAATGTGAACCTGCCCGAAAAAAGGCAGCAAATGGTGTTCACAGATGGATACAAACGATATATCCCTGAGGATAATCATTTCATCGTGATTCTTAGTCGTGTATGGTTTAATCGCTTTTCCGGGGTCCTCACTCAACCCTGAGAACATTTCGGTGTAATATTTCGCCACACGATCCGGCGTGTCGCGGAGACCTTCACGGTGGGTATCTTCACCAATACCTTCAAGTATAAGCGCTACTCCCTGTTTCAGCTTTTCCAAATCCATTCGGATATCCCGCGGTTCGATTAATTAATTTTTCGAATCTTTTTTGCAGGCGCCTTTTTAATCACTTTGCGCCGTCCACCGATTTTCAGACGGATCATTCGCGATCTTGACGATTTTCTGCTAGAAGATTTTTTACTTCCTGACTGTTTTTGATCGGTTTTATCCCCGTTACCGGGCTTATTATTTTTGTCGTCTTTTGAAGATGAAGTTTCTGTTTTTTTCAACTGAGATTTCTCGGGCTGAGAAGTACCGTTCTTAACATTTTCAGATTTCTGATGATCAAGGTTATTATCGGTGCTCTTTGATTTATTTTCGGTTTTCGTATCATGCTTCTGACGAGAACCCGGTTTTTTCCTGCGTCGTCGGGATGATCGTCTCGAATCGGAAACAGGCTTCCCATTCAGTAACTGTTCGATCTGATAGTCTGCAAGGATTTCCTGTTTCAAAAGCTCGTCAGTCAGCCTGTCAAGCTTGTCCGTATTCTCACGAAGGATTTTTTCAGCATGTTGTTGTGCTGAATCGACAATTTTTCTGACCTCCTGATCGATGGCGATAGCGGTTTCCTCTGAATAATCCTTGTGGGTGGCGATTTCTCTGCCCAGAAACACTTCACTTTCTTTTTTGCCAAATGTCAGCGGACCAAGCCGTTTGCTCATGCCCCATTCACACACCATTTTACGGGCCATTTTTGTGGCGTTTTCGATATCGTTTGCAGCGCCGTTAGTCATGTCGTTAAATTTAATAATCTCAGCGGCCCGTCCTCCGAGGAGAACAGTGAGCTTGCCCACTATATAGCTATACGACCAATTGTGTTTTTCATCGGAAGGGAGGAAATGAGTTAATCCAAGCGCCCGTCCCCGAGCGATAATTGAAACCTTATGTACTGGATCTGCACCGGGAATAAAACGCGACACAAGCACATGTCCCGCTTCGTGGCATGCGGTTAGCTTCTTCTCCTCGTCGGTAATAATGAGGGATTTCCGCGCACTTCCCATCATGACCTTATCTTTCGCTTCCTCGAAATCGGCCATGAGGACATTGCGGTGATTTGAACGTGCTGCGAGAAGCGCAGCCTCGTTGACAACATTTGCAAGGTCCGCGCCGGTCATACCGGGGGTGCCTTTCGCGATATTCCCAAAATCGATATTCCGCGCAACTTTAATATTTTTTGCATGAACTATGAGAATCTCTTTCCGCGCTTTCACATCAGGCCAGTCGACAATTATCTGCCTGTCGAAACGCCCGGGTCTCAAAAGTGCTGGATCAAGCA
Organism: uncultured bacterium; assembly: GCA_964497605.1. Lineage (GTDB taxonomy): Bacteria > Latescibacterota > Latescibacteria > Latescibacterales > Latescibacteraceae > Latescibacter. The sequence goes on along the minus strand of CAZCDQ010000136.1, from coordinate 3,013 downwards.
CATCCGGCCGGTTCGTTGCCGCAAGCAGAATAACACCTTCGTTCGATTCGAAACCGTCCATTTCCACAAGAAGTTGATTCAGCGTCTGTTCGCGCTCATCATGGCCGCCGCCTATACCTGCTCCTCGCTGACGGCCTACGGCGTCGATTTCATCAATAAACAATATGCAGGGTGCACTCGTTTTGCCCTGCTCGAACAAATCGCGTACACGGGATGCACCGACACCGACAAACATTTCAACAAAATCGGAGCCACTCATGCTGAAAAACGGTACTCCCGCCTCACCAGCAACAGCACGTGCAAGGAGGGTCTTTCCGGTTCCCGGCGGTCCGACAAGTAGTGCGCCTTTGGGGATTTTACCGCCGAGACGCTGGAATTTTTTCGGATATTTCAAGAATTCAATAATCTCCTGAAGCTCGATTTTGGCTTCCTCGACACCCGCGACATCTTTGAATGTGACTTTCTGCTGATGATCCTCCATCAGTTTTGCTTTCGATTTGCCGAATGAGAAAACCCCCTTTGGGCCGCCCTGCATCTGCCGTAGGATAAACAGCCATACCCCGAGGAAAAGAATCCAGGGCAAAATGGATATAAGCATGGTCATCCACGTTCTCTCGGGGATAATTGTCACTTCGATGTTCCGGGCGACAAGGTCCTGCACGAACGTCTGGTCGTATGTCCCGATATGTACGGTGATATTTGTCGTTGAACGTCTCGCACCTGCGCGTCCGAGAGTCATCTCTTCCGTCAGAACACCCTCGAGCGTGCTGTCGTGAATCTTGACCGATTTGAGTTTATTCTCGGATAATAGTTCATCAAACTCGGTATAACTGATTTCGACACGGTTCGCATTTTCAGGATTCATCTGTTTCCAAAGAAAAAGCCCCAATATGATCAAAAATAGAATGAATGCGATCCGATGACCGAGCGGCCATGTTTTCTTCGGTCCCTTTCCCGGCATTTGATTCTCCGGACCGCCCATGGGATTTCTTTTTTTCAAAAGGTTTCGTTTGTCAGACCTGTTCGAACTTTTAAAATTATTTTTTTTCTGCTGATTCATAATATTTTTTGTTCCTCCGATTCATTACATGCGTCTTTTCACATCCAGCGGATTCCGTCTTTGAATGTGAGAAATATCGTTTCGGTGTCACTATTGGACTCAATACCGCCGAGTAAACGTGCCGAGACAATCATTCCCGGAATCCAGACGGGTACAGCGCCTGACCGGACAATCGGCATATAATTTCTAAATGTTTGGGGAACAGAAAACGATGAAAAAACATCGCGGATTTTCATCTCTTTTTCGCCCCCTGCTTTCCCTTTGTTCTCGGATGAACCGCCGTTGCAGGCAACCTTTATCGTTTCACCCGGCAAAACGGTTCCCACTGTCAAAGGACCGTATTGTTCAATATCTTCTCTCCGTCCGGCCACAAACAATTTACCGTCCGGGACATGTTCGCCATAAGTGAGTGAAGCCCGTATCATACCACCGCCGGCCGGTATATTTGTTTCCCCGGGGATTATAAGCGGTTGTGGTTTATACGACGATACATTAACGGAAAAAGAAGCATATTGTTTTATTATCTCAAACCGTATTTCCGATGTGACATCGGCCAATGCGGTGTTTTTGTCAAAATGCTCGAGTATATGAAATACTTCTTCCATATCGGCATCTCGGTCAGCACCCTCGAGTAAGATCAAACAATGCCGTATAAGGCGCTGTTTAACCATTGTATGATAATTCATAAACTTAGATTTATCAAGGAGTATTTTAAACTCATCCGCATATATAAAACATTTTTCCGCCGCCTCCTCAGTCACCGAGGAAAGATAATTCTCCTGAATTCTGGAAATATCGGCGAGACGTCCCAAAATCGCGGTGATTTTCATTGAATAACGCTTCTTTATTATTGGAAGCAGTTCAGAACGAATTCGGTTACGGAATAAATCGGTGTCGTTATTTGTGGAATCTTCGCAGTATTCAAAGGCGTTTTCTGACAAATACTCTCTGAGACTTGCCCGTGTCGTTGACAGCAATGGCCGCACCCATAATCCATTACGGACAGGGAGAATTCCCGCAAGTCCTGTTGGGCCCGTTCCGCGAAGCAATCTTTGAATAATGGTTTCGGCGAGATCATCCTCCGTGTGGCCTGTTGCAATCCTCGACACATTACGCGCAACCGCTGTTTTTTCCAGAAACGACATCCGTGATTTGCGCGCGATGGTTTCAAGCGAGTCTTTGCTGTTTGAGAGGGTCCCGGGTTTAAGACGTTTGACAGTCAGATGAATTCCGAGATTGTCGCATAGCAGCCGGCAAAACCGCTCGTCACGATCGGATTCTTCGCCGCGGAGTGCATGGTTGAGATGTGCAGCTTCGATAGTTATATCGAGATCATGTGCGAATGTTATCAATATCCGCAGCAAAGCGACCGAATCTCCACCGCCGGATAATGCAACAAGGGTAATCCCTCCGGAAAACATGTTATGTTTACGACAATAAGATAAAATCCGTTTTTCAAATTCGGAACACATAACTGCGGTAAAAATCCCGGCAGAATTACGCCTGTTTAAATGCTATCTTGTCATTTCGGCAGAGAGCACAGTATTATACATCAGCATTGTAATAGTCATCGGACCGACTCCGCCTGGTACTGGCGTGATCGCCGAAGCTTTCACAGATACGCCCTCAAAATCAACATCGCCGACAAACCGATATCCCCTCTTCGCGGTTTCATCATTGATCCTGTTCATGCCAACATCTATGACCACAACGCCGTCCTTGACAATATCCGCGGTCACAACATTTGGCCGTCCTGCCGCAACTACGAGAATATCGGCCTGTTTCGTGTAATAGGCAAGATCATCCGCGGCCGTGTGACAGATTGTAACAATCGAATTTGCGCCTTTTTCCTTCTGCACCATAATATTCGCGAGCGGTTTTCCGACAATATTAGAACGCCCAAGCATTACAAGATGTTTCCCTTTTGTCTCGACACCGGACCGCTCGAGCAAT
>CAZCDQ010000135.1:0-9912 GCA_964497605.1 uncultured bacterium | reverse complement strand
TTCAAACGGAGGTTGATACCATGAAACCATCACTCGACAAACTCAGTTCGTACGTCACGTACTACATCCATCGGGTCATCGGTCTGCCCGTGACGCTGATCGACTCGCCGCAACCCTGCTCAATCAATACAGCCGATCCGATCATCGAGCTGCCCATGACGAAAGAATCTCTCGGGGCATTCATGGGGGAGGATTTCGTCGATCACGCGCCGGCCGAACTGCTCAGAAGTAGAAAACGATAAATTGCATAGAGGACAGTCTTTGAGTATAAGGGCTGAATTTGAATGACATCCGGCCATTTTTTTGGCATTCGGATGGAATGAGCTACATGGATGAGGACGATAGGCAGCTTACGTGTGGTGGTTTTGCAAACTATTTCTTGTAAAAAGGATGATAAAATGTTATATTACAATGTTAAACTGAGAATAATTGCCGCAAATGACATGAAGAGTATGCAATATATAGTAAAAGAAAAATATAAAATATAACAAATATCACAGGAGAATAATATGCCGCAACATGTACAGTTCAAAAAGGCACTGAAAGTAAACGAGAAAGCACAGAAACGGAATTCGTCTGCGAAATCTAAAATCAACAAAATGGTTAAAAAAGTTACAACGGCCGCCTCGAAAGAAGAAGCTCAGGCAGAGCTTGTCAAAACGACATCGGCCATCGATACCATTGCGCGTAAAAAGATTATCAATAAAAAAGCTGCGGCGCGAAAAAAATCACAGCTTCATAAGCTTGTAAACGCAATGAAATAGTGGTGCTTTATCGAGCAATGGAGGGTGCGTCAACGCACCCTTTTTTTTGTCCTTACGATATATATACCAGCATCGTAATTATGTAAATTGTTCATTTTTTGAAAATCACGGGAATCGGAAAAAATGAAAAACGCTGTTATTATCTGGCTTAAGGAAATACGGGCGAATTTTCTCATTCTTGCGGTTTTGTTAGTTATGATCGGCGGCGCTGCGGCATGGCGTGACGGTAGTTTTAATTTTGTATATTTTATTGTAACGGTCATCGGCATTGTGCTCGCACATATCAGTGTCAATCTTTTCAATGAATACTCCGACTGGAAAACGGGCATCGATTCGCATACAGATAGGACGCCGTTCAGCGGCGGCTCGGGTAATCTTCAGCAGGGACTCTTGAAACCATCGCAGGTTCGATTGGCGTCATGGCTTACACTTTTAACGGCGTTTCTCATCGGTCTGTGGCTTGCGTCTGTCTCTGGGCCGGCAGTGATTGTGCTGATGGTAGTCGGTGGGCTAACGACGGTGATATATACTGATTTTCTTGTAAAATGGATGATCGGCGAGATTGCAAGCGGTATTACGCTTGGCTCGTTTGTGGTTATCGGCGCGTATTATGTTCAGACTGGTGAAATCAATGCAGGTATTGTGTGGGCCTCGATTTCCCCGGGCATTTTAACCACACTGCTCTTGCTTTTGAATGAATTTCCCGATGCCGAGGCGGACCGTGCTGGAGGACGACGTCATCTGGTTATCGTATTTGGTAAACGGGTCGCCGGAGCGATTTATTCCGTATTGCTTCTGACGGTCTATGGTGTGATTGTGCTCGGTGTGATATGGCGAGCTATGCCCGCGACGGTTTTAATCGGGCTTTTAACATCACCGCTGGCGCTGGCGACAAGTGTGAAAGTTATGCGATACAGGTCAGATATGCCCAAGCTTTTTCCGGCATTCGGTATGAACGTCATCATTGTACTTACGACAGATTTTCTGCTGACACTTGGATATTTGATAGGATAACAACATCAACAGATCAGCAAACATGAAAAAAGGGTATCTCTTAAGAGATACCCTTTTTACGTATGGAGCGGAATTGTAAATCAGAAGTTGTAGCTCAACGAAAGTGAGAACAGGTGAGCGTGACCAGTGTATTTTCCGTTTGCAACGGGATAAAGCTTGCCAAGCGGGCTGTTTGCGACATCGAACCTATCAATAATACCCCCGTTGCCTGTTTCATCAACAGTGTATCCCATACCGTTTTTTTTCGCCCGTTTGAGGAAATCCAGAATCATGTAGCTAGCGTCGAGACGCAGTGAGCCGAGTTTGTATCCGGCGCCAAGAGAGATTCCATAGCGTTCGCTATCGGGAAGCTGACCGTCGAACGTTTCATCAGGAACAGGGTCGAAATCGAACATGAGACCGCCGCGGGCGGTAAACCGATCATTTACATCATAAGACGTTCCGGTACGCCAGACGTATGAGTTTTTCCAGTTTTTCTCCTGAGTAAGTTTGTCAGCCGGAAGATCTTCATCGAAATCGATGGTAAGGTCTTCATAGACTTCCCAGCCGACAACGTTTACCTCGGCGGAAACATCCCACCGGGGGTTCATCTGTTTCATCAGGCCGAGATTGAGCTGCCATGGCAGCGAAAGTGTTGCGGTGCCGGTTTGAGATGCGGGCATTTTGCCGTCGATACTGGTCGTGTATGCCCCTGCAGCCATGTTAGCGGCGGTTGCGGCATCTGCCCCCTGTGCCATGTATGCGCCGGTGAATAAGTCAGTTATATTCTCCTGCTGATGTTTGAATTTCGCCTTGCCTTCATATTCGATGTCTGTGGCGCCGCGGTATGTGATACCGAATTGAAAGGTTTCAATCGAGCGGATCATGACACCGAGATTGTATCCGATACCAGAACCGTCGCCCTCAAGGGAGAATTCGCTGTCGTACATGGTGTTGGCAACAATTGTAGGATCGGGAATCGTGTTGAAAAGAGAACGTCCGGTATCGATCATTTTTTCCATAGTCGCAGACGAGGTGATATACGAAATTCCGGCGCCGACAGAAACCATATCAGTTGCCTGATACGAAATTGTCGGAGTGATATATACCGACTGGATTTCGGCGAATGTAGAGGAATATCTGCCATCCCATTCATCGTCCCATTCGGTGCCAAGACCGAAGGGGGCGTTTACACCCAGGCCGAGAACGATGCTGTCGCTGGCTCTGAAAGCCGCATATATCTGGGGAGGAAGAAATGTGTTGGACTCCGATTCCTGTTTGCTGAGTCCGCTATTCTCATCGCTGTAAGGTGGATAGTTAAACGGTGAGTATTTGTGGGACGGCATAATCGGCGTAACTCCGAGAAGAACTTCGAAACCGTCCACATAGTCGAGACCTGCCGGATTGTAATATATCGAGCTGAGGTCTTCCGAACGGGCAGTCATTGCCGCCGACATGCCCATTGCAGCCGCTCCCTGCTCGGGAATAGAAAGCCCAGAGGCCATCGCACCCGTTGCCGAGAAGACTATGAGAACTACACAAAAAATCGATAGCTTTTTCATTCACCCTCCTTGAAAAAAAACGTATTAAGAATATTTGAATGTATTTTACGTAAGATACTTCATTATAGAGAAATATAAAAAAAAGTCAAATAAAAAATAAGTCATTTGAACATAAAATATAAATATTATATAAATATTAGAGCAAGCTATTTATTTTTTTCGGAAATTTTCTTTATCTGATGCTTTTTTCTTTGAAAACCGTCTAAAATATATACATTGGTAGTTAATAATGGCGCAAAGTTAAGAAGAAAGAATAAAGTACGTACACAAAATTACGCGGATAAAATGATACTAAGAAAAATATCGTAGGGTCGGACCGCCGTGTCTGACTAACCTATTTTGAAAGTTTTAATCGTTAAACATGGAATAAATATCATGAACGATCAAGAAAATAAAATGTCGCTGATTGTGTTTTCGAACGATCTTGACAAAGCTCTTGCAGCATTTATCCTCGCAACCGGCGGAGCATCCTCGGGAATGGATGTTACTATGTATTTCACATTCTGGGGGCTGTCGCTGCTCAGGAAGAAAAATTACATGCGAAAGGGAAAATCCTTTGTGGAGCGTATGTTCGGTATGATGCTGCCGAAAGGGGCAGAGGGTGCACGGTTGTCGAAATTGAATTTTTGGGGTGCGGGAACTGGCATGATGAAATCGGTTATGCGCAAGAAAGAAATTTTTCAGCTGAACGACCTCATGGATATGGCCCAGAAACTCAATGTGCACATGGTGGCGTGTACTACCTCCATGGAAATGATGGGCATCAAGCGCGAGGAACTTATCGACGGTATCGATATCGGCGGTGTCGCAACATATCTTGGGAATGCGAAAGAGTCCTCGGTCAGCCTGTTTATATAATCGTTCGAACGCGAAATCGACCGGTTGCTATAATATTGCGGAACAGAGACAATGAGAATACTAATATTCGGCGCAGGAGCAGTTGGGCAAGCGATCGGTTGTATGCTTGCCGTCAGCGGGAATACGGTCGATATGATTGTCCGCGTGCGTTATTACGATGCTATTTCGGCGGGAGGTCTCCAGGTCAACGGTATATTCGGTGAATACCAGACCTCTCCGGGACAGATCGGAGTATACCGCACAGCCGATGAGGCTGCGGAGAATTCATACGATTATGCGCTTATCACTACCAAATCCTACGATACAGAAACCGCGGCGAAAGAGCTTCTGAAACTCCGCACCCAATCGTTTTCCGTTGTCTCGATGCAGAACGGTTGCGGAAATCTTGAGATTGTCGAGCGATATTTTAATACGGACAGGATTCTCGGAGCGCGTGTCATAACCGGTTTCGAGATCGAGACACCCGGGAGGATTCGGATTACGGTGACTGCGGACGATATCCATGTCGGCAATTATTCCGAAGGCGACATATCTGCTGAAGCTGAGGAATTTGCCGCATCAGTGAGAGGCGCCGGTCTGCCGTGTGTAACAACCTCCCGTATCCGCCGCGATCTTCTTGCGAAACTGCTATATAACTGTGCACTCAATCCGCTTGGCGCCCTCCTGGGAGTGCATTACGGCGCACTCGGCGATGATCTACATACGCGGGAGATTATGGATACGGTGATCGACGAGGTCTATGCGGTGATCGACGCAATGGACGAACAGACTGTATGGGAAACTGCCGGAGAATACCGTCGATATTTCTACGGTACGCAAATCCCGGCAACGTACGATCACCGTCCCTCTATGCTTCAGGACCTTGAAAACGGTAAAAAAACCGAGATCGACGCGCTGAACGGGTATGTTTCCCGTCAGGGGAAAAAGTACGGTGTTGCAACGCCGGTATGCGATATGCTGACCTTGATGGTGCATTTCAGAGAGTGTAAACAGGCAGAGGAGAAGTGAGTTGAATCAGCCGGGTATCTCATAGGATATCAAAATGACATTCTCGGAAAAAACGATCATATCCTCAGTATCGGTTTTAATAATGACGCTTTTTACTCGGCCCACATGCGCGGCATAGTATTCTTTGACAACGGTATAAATGACCATACCGTTTTCGATCACATACCCCTCAGCCTGGAATTTCATGCAGTTTTCAAATGTACCGGCGGGTGAATCCACATCAATAAATCCCTCAAATGTCTCAGGTAAGGTCGTAGCGGTCGGGTTCCATGAATCCCCGAATCCGAGATTGAAATTCAGATAGGTAAGCTCCTCTGTTTCATTGGGATAGATGCCGTAGAGGATATTTCCCTCAGTCCGCAAATAGAGCGACAGCATTCCGAGCCCCCCGATATCTCGATGTTCGACATAATAGAGCCGGTCGTTGTAGGTAATCGTGTCGACGATAGCATATGTGTCCGCATAAGTTGTGTCATGAGCGCCGCTTCTTGTAACCGATGCCTCGTATTCCCAGAGAGCGCCGATTTGTATCGGATAATATTTTTCGATTATCTCATTGTCGGCCGTATTTCCATAGTCCTCCGGCGGATCATCTTTTTTCTTGTCATCGCTGAGAATACATCCGGTGGCAAGAAGGAGTAAAACGGTCGAGAAGATGATTATGAGTTTTTTCACAATACTATTCCGGGGACTATCGTCGCGGTTCTTTTTCATATGTGTGACATCGCAATATAATCAATACATACCGCAATGCGTACTTTTTTCAGGCTTTAGGGATTTCACTTTGAGCGCACCGTAATATTTCGTATGTTTTTTAAATGACGCAGTACAGCGTGCTGGAAACGAAAAATGTATTGAACTATGCGGTTTCACGGAAAGGACGACAGGCAATGGGAAAACATATCGGTGTCATCGGTCTCGGTGTCATGGGACGCAATCTGACGCTGAATATCGCGAGCAGAGGATTTTCGGCGGCAGGATTCGATCTCAATCCCGGTACCATGGCCTCTGCGGCTGAGGTATTCGAGGGGAAAGAAATTACGGTTGCGGATTCCCTCGAATCGTTTGCAGGCATGCTCGATTCACCAAAAATCATGTTGATGATGGTGCCTGCCGGAGGGCCGGTCGACAATGTCATTCGCGATGTCAAACCATATCTGTCCCGCGGGGACATCCTCATCGACGGCGGAAATTCATTTTTCAAAGATACCGATCGGCGCTGCAGTAAGCTTGCGAAAGATGGCATTCTCTATATAGGCACCGGTGTGAGCGGTGGCGAGGAGGGGGCGTTCAAAGGTCCCTCGATTATGCCCGGCGGAAATGTCGCGGCATGGCCGGAAGTGGAACGTATATTCAAAGCTATCGCGGCGAAAGTCGAGGACGGCACACCCTGCTGCGAATGGGTCGGCAGCGGCGGAGCGGGTCATTTTGTCAAAATGGTTCACAACGGCATCGAGTACGGCGATATGCAGATGGTGTGCGAGGCGTATTCACTCATGAAGAACCTGCTCGGGCTTTCTGCTATGGAGATGCATGCGGTGTTCGGGGAATGGAACAATGGCCAACTCGAAAGTTATCTGATAGAGATAACCGCCGCTATTATGGCTCAGACAGATCACGACACCGGCAGCCCCATGGTCGACGTTATCCTCGATACCGCAGGCCAGAAAGGGACGGGGAAATGGACAAGCCAGGCGTCGCTTGATCTCGGTGTTCCGGCGCAGACTATCGCCGAGGCGGTATTTGCGCGGGCCATGAGCGCTCTCAAAGAAGAACGTGTGAATGCATCCGGCGTTCTCCGCGGACCTGAAGCTCGGTTCAATGGCGACAGAGATGATTTCGTAAGAATGATCGAAAAAGCGCTCTATGCCTCGAAGATATGTTCCTACGCCCAAGGATTTCAGCTTATGCGGGCGGCCTCGGATGAATACGGTTGGAATCTCGATTTCGGCAATATCGCGATGCTCTGGCGTGCGGGCTGCATTATCCGTGCGCAGTTTCTCGGCAGGATAAAAGATGCGTTCGACCGTGACCCCGGGCTTTCGAACATTCTGCTCGATCCGTACTTTACTCAGGTCCTCGGCAAAACGCAGAATGCATGGCGGGCTGTGGTGTCTGAAGCTGTAAATGCCGGTATCCCCGTGCCTGCATTATCGAGCGCGCTGGCGTATTACGACAGTTACCGTGCTGCACGGCTTCCAGCGAATCTGCTTCAGGCTCAACGCGATTATTTCGGCGCGCATACCTACGAACGGCTCGACCGTGAACGCGGCATGTTCTTTCATACCGAATGGCAGCCGCAAGATGGAAAAGTTATATAGATTTAACATAAGAGGAATCAAAAAGTGACAGACACTCAGGTAGCGCTTAAAGACCTTGAACCGGTGCACGATACACTTGTTGCGGTCGATTCGGACGGTTGTGTGTTCGATACTATGGAAATCAAGCAAAAAGAGTGTTTTATTCCGACAACTATCAAACATTGGGGACTGCAGTCTGTCTCGAAATATGTCCGAGCGGCATCAGAATTTGTCAACCTGTATTCGAAATGGCGCGGCGCGAACCGGTTTCCTGCCCTGCTTAAAGTATTCGATTTGCTGAGTGAATGGCCCGACGTTATGCGCCGCAATGCGCCGCTTCCCGACACAGAGTCGCTGAGAGACTGGATCGAGTCGGAATCGCGGCTCGGAAATCCGGCCCTTGCCGCGGCAGTGGAGCGAACAGACGATCCGGTGCTTGCTTGCACGCTCGAATGGAGCAATGCAGTGAATACGTCGGTCGGAGAGATGGTTTCGAGCCTGCCGCCGTTTCCGCTTGTTCGCGAGAGTTTTGAGAAGATTGGGGACTGGGCCGATATTATCGTATGTTCGGGAACACCTGCAGATGCACTTGTTCGCGAGTGGACCGAAAACGGGCTTGACTCGATTCCGCGTGTGATAGCGGGACAGGAAATGGGAAAAAAGAAAGAGCATCTTGCGTTAGTCAAAGACAAGTATCCCGCGGGCAGAATACTGATGATCGGGGACGCACCCGGCGATCTTGCCGCAGCGCATGCGAACGGCCTCCGTTTCTTCCCGATCAATCCCGGACACGAGGAATCGTCCTGGGATCTGTTATACCATGAGGCTGCCGATATGTTCAACGAGGGACGATACCATTCGGATTACGAGGCCGGTCTCATCGGGACATTTGAGGAGTTTCTGCCCGCGATGCCGCCCTGGGAACAGGCAAACGACGGCGGGAACTGCTGTTAGCCGCAATGAGTACATGCAAACGGAGTGAAATATGACAGACGGACAGAAGTTACGGAAAGCGCCGACCGGACTGCTTGCGCTCGCGCTGGTTGGCCCCGGATTTGTCTGGAGTGCCGAATATATAGGATCCGGTGAGGTAATTCTTGCCACCCGCGCCGGGGCTATTCTGGGGTATGCGGTGCTCTGGGCGCCGCTGATCGGTATCATTCTTAAAACCTGCATCGGTGTGAGCGGTGCGCGATATACGGTCTGTACCGGCGAGGGGATGGTCGATATGTTCGCGAGAATGCCCGGAAAAGGCAAATGGGCGGTCTGGGTTGTGCTTGTCACTATGTTTCTGGCGGGATCGATGGCTGTCGGCAGCGCGGCGTCCGCAGCGGGCGTGTTTGCAAATTCCATTATCCCGATCAGTCCGTTTGTCTGGGGCTGGATTATTTCGTTGTTCGCAGTGGCGGTTGTCTGGTCGGGCGCATTCGACATCATGAAATACATTATGAGCGCATTCGTATTCATCATTGTATGCGGAGTTATATACGTGGCATATTATACATTCCCGGGCATGGGAAATATCGTGAAAGCTATATTCGGATTCAGGCTGCCGCGAATACCGGGATGGGCAGCAGGGTTCGAGAACGTCTCAAACAGTTCCTGGCGCGAGGTGCTGCCGCTGGTCGGCTGGGCCGCGGGTGGATTTGCGAGCCAAATATGGTATACCTATTGGGTTATCGGCGCCGGATACGGGATGACACAGGGAAGGGGCTACGGGAAATCTGCCGATGAGAAGGCGCTTAAAAACATGTCCGCCGACACCGCCCGCACGGTCAAAGGTTGGTGCCGGATTGTGTATATTGATGCGTCGATTGCGATGATTATCGGGTTGGTTGTCACCTCGGGGTTTGTGATCGCTGGATCGGGTGTGCTCAGACCGGCCGAGATCGCGCCGGACGGTACCGCACTTGCATTCGAGCTGTCGAACATCTTCGGGAAACTCTGGGGAAAGACGGGCGGGACACTGTTTATTATCGCCGGCTGGGCCGCGCTCACCAGCACAACGATTTGTCATCTTGCCGGCTGGCCGCGGCTTATCGCCGATTCGCTCAGAATCTGTTTCCCGTCATTCGACCGGAAATTCTCCTGGCCGGTGCAGTTCAAGATGTTGCTGACCTTATTCTTCATCACCAACATCATCATCGTGTATTCGTTCGGATTTAATCCCGTGTTTATTGTCAAATTGAGCGCAATTGTCGAAGGTTTGCTGTTCACACCGCTGCAGGCGGTTCTGGTGCTCATCGGGATCGTGTGGGTCATGCCGAAACTATTGTCATACGAGGCGCGGGAAATCCTGAAACCGCACTGGATACTGCCGGCCGGACTGATTATTGCGGTTGTCGTATTCGGCTATTTCTGCTTTTTCCAGCTTTTGGTGATGTCCCCATATAATTGTCATAATAGTCTATAGCCGATAAGTTCTTT